>DKTP01000052.1 GCA_002473085.1 Anaerolineales bacterium UBA7227 | reverse complement strand
ATTGGAGATTGGAGATTGGTTGCGTTACGCGCTTCGTGATTCTCACGACGGAAATAGTTTGTCAAATGCCTCGGGACAATACTGCGTCACCATCTCGGACGAGAGTCCGTTCTCGCGACAGATCGCCGCGTAGAGGTCCGCGCTGGGGCGTTTGGTCCGCTTCTGCGTCTCAGGATCGAGCGCCCACAGTCCGAAGCGTTGAGTCCAGCCGCGCTCCCATTCGTAGTTGTCCACCAGCGACCAGTGGAAATATCCCTTGACCGGCCAGTTAAAGTTGACGGCGCGCCACATGGCGTGGATGTGCTGGGCCAGGTAGCGCGGGCGCATCGCGTCTTTGGAATCTTCCACGCCATTTTCGGTGACGAGGATCGGCAGGTTGGGATACGTCCGCGCCGCCCATTTCAGCGAGTCGAAAAAACCGTCCGGGAGATTGGCGATAAATTTATTCTCGCTGAAGTCGGCGCCTTCGGGATAGCCCGTATGCGTGAAGAGTTCCTTGCGATTCCGCAGGCTGAACGAGATGGTGTCCTGCGAGTAATAATTAAGGCCGAAGAAATCCTGCGTCCCCTTCGCCTCAGGGATGGACACATTGCCGACCGGCGACTTCAACACGCCCGCGCCGATCCCCGACGGGAATGCCATGTTGATCCCCGAATAGCGGATGTTCCGCATCCATTGGTCCAGCGGCGACCGCGACTTCGCGACCATCGGACGGTAATGCAGCGCGTATCCCACGCGCGCCTCGCGCTGTACCTCGTGGATGACGCGGTACGCGGCGGCATGCCCGCGCAGCATGTTCGCCTCCACCTGGATGGCGCGCTTCAAGTCGTTGACGCCGGGCGGGAACGCGCCGTCAACGTATCCGCTCAACGCGTAGACGTTCGGCTCGTTGATCGTCACCCACAGCGTACAATACTCCTTCAGCGCCTCCACCGTCTTGCGGACGAACTTCGCGAACAACGCGGCGGTCTCCTCGTTCTCCCATCCGCCGCGTTCCTCCACCCAAAGCGGATCGGTGAAATGATGCAGCGTCACCAGCGGAGTCATGCCGCGCTCTTTCAACCCGCGCAGCATGGCGCGGTATTTTTCCAACGCGTCCTCGTCCCACCTGTCGGGCGCGGGCTGGATGCGGCTCCACTCCACCGAGAAACGGTGCGCGTTCTGTCCCGTCTCGGCGGCGCGGTCGAAGTCCTCGCGCCAGCGTCCGCCCCACCAATCGCAGGCGAGCCCGGACGCGCCGTTGCAGCGTCCCTCCTGCTCCCACTTCCACCATTGGTTGTTCGTGTTGTTCCCCTCCACCTGGTGCGCGGCCGTCGCCGTCCCCCACAAAAACCCTTTCGGAAAATGATACGCAGTCATATCGCCGATGCTCTCCTGGTTGAATTTAAGATGCCGCGCGGACGGTCATCCCATCCGCGCCAGATATGCCAGATACAGCGCGACGGACCCCGCCACCGCCGCGTTCAACGACTCGATTTCGCCGCGCATTGGCAGGCTCATCAGGATGTCGCACTTCTTGCGCGTGAGCTCGTGCAGACCCTCGCCCTCCGAGCCGACGACGAGTCCCAGCGCGCCGCGCAGGTGACGCGACCCCGCTTCCATCCCGACCCCGCGCTGGTCGAGGCCGACGATCCACGTTTCCGCGTCTTTGAGCGCGTCCATCGCCTGCGAGAGATTCGACTGCGCGATCAGCAGGTGTTCGCTCGCGCCCGACGACGCGTTGACGACCGCGGGCGTCACCTCCACCGTCCGCGCCAGCGGGATGACGACTCCGTGCGCGCCCACCGCCTCCGCGGTGCGGAGCAGCGTCCCGAAATTTTGCGGGTCTTGCAGGGAATCGAGGATCAGCATGAAGGGCGGTTCGTTCTTTTGACGGGCGCGCTCGAGGATCTCGATCACGTCCGAGTAGGGATACCTGCTTGCTTCCGCGACCACGCCCTGATGGTTCTCGTGGATTTTGTCCAGCCGGGCGCGCGGCGCCCGCGTCACTTTGACCTTGCGCCGTTTCGCCAGTTCGACGATCTCGCTGACCCTGCCCTTTTCCTGCGCGCCCTCGGCGATCTGGATTTCAAAAACATCCCTGCGTCCGGCGCGCAGGACTTCGTACACGGCGTTGCGGGAATAGATGAATTCTTTCATGGCGGTATTTTATCACTGCGGGAAACCCGCGTCCCGAAAACGCAGACGGGCGGCGCGCGGAAACTTTCCCCGCCTGCCTCCGCGTCCCGTTCAACGCAGTTCCAAAAACGTCTCGCCGCACGCGATGGCGAATTCGCCGCCTGTGCCGTCCTCCTGCAAATCCCACCAGGCGGAGAGGAGCGAATGCGCCACCGTCCAGGCCCAGAGCCGCCGACGGTCGAGGCCGCCGCGCTCGGAGAAGATGTCGAGGCGGCGGAGGGTCTCGCGCCTGATGTCTGGGCGCGGCCGGTAGGCGGGATTGAGCATGAACGGCGCGGCGTCGTACTCGCGCGCCCCGACGACGCCCTTCGGGTCGATCACGCGCCACTCGTCCCCGTGCGAAAGGATGTTGTAATGATGACAGTCGCCGTGGATCAGCCACTCTTCCTCTTCGGCGAACAGGTCGCGGATGAGCGCCTCGGCGGTTTCGACGAGGCGCGCGGGGAAGGGGCCGCTCTTCCCGCCAAAGCGCGCCCGCAGGTTTTGCAGCTCGGCGAACCAGTCTTTCAGCAAAATGAACGGACGGCTGTTTGGAAAGCGCCCGTCCATTTGCGAGGCGGGGACCCACAGGCGCGGCATCACGTCTGCGGCCAGGCTGGTCGCGCGGTCGTCGTCGGCGACGGCGGCGAGGGTCTGGCCGGGGCAGAGACGTTCGAGCAGGAGCAGGCCGTTGGCGGCGTCGGACTCGAGGAGGCGGACTGCCGGGCAGTCGGCCATTCTGCCCCAGGCTTTGAGACATTCGATCTCGCTGGCGAGTTCGCGGTTGGGGATGCCGATCTTCAGGATGACTTCGCTTTCGCGGCCGTCCGCGGCGGGTCGGCGGGCGGAACAGACGTAATTGTAGGAGAGCCCGTCCACGGGCGCGCCCAGCCGGAGGTCCCAGCGCGCGGCGGCCCCAGCCAGGAGGCGCGGCAGGCTGGCGATCCACTCCTCGGCGGCGGCGCGTCCAAAGGCGGCGGCCAGGTTTTCTTTAAGGCTGGATGAGGCGGGCAGGGTCATGGGGTTGATTGTACTGCCGCGGGGACTATAATGGGCGCATGACGGAGAATCGTTCCTCTCTGACGCGTTTCGCGTGGATTTCGATCGGCGCCTCGCTCTTGACCCTCACGCTTAAGTCGGGCGCGTATCTGCTGACCAATTCGGTCGGTTTTCTATCGGACGCGGTCGAGTCGCTCGTGAACCTGGCGGCGGGCGTGATGGCGCTGGCGATGTTGACGGTGGCGGCGCGCCCCGCGGACGAAGATCACGCCTACGGCCACAGCAAGGCCGAATATTTTTCGAGCGCCGTCGAGGGGATTCTCATCCTCATCGCGGCCGGCGGGATCATCGTCGCCGCCGTCCAGCGCTTCCTGGATCCGCAGCCGCTCGAACAACTGGGGATCGGCCTGGTCGTTTCGGCGGTCGCCTCGCTGGTCAATTTTGCCGCGGCGCGCGTCCTCTTTGTGGCCGGCAAGCGGGCCCATTCCATCACCCTGGAGGCCGACGCGCACCACCTGATGACGGACGTGTGGACGTCCGTCGGAGTCATCGCGGGGGTGGGCATTGTGGCCGTGACTCACTGGCAGCCGCTCGACCCGATCATCGCGATCCTCGTCGGGTTGAACATCATCCGGACGGCGTATCAGCTGCTCCGGCGGTCGGTGGCGGGGTTGATGGACGCGTCGCTGCCCGAGGCGGAATTGAAAGTCATCGAAGCGGTCATGTCCAGATACCGCGAGCGCGGCGTGGCTTTTCACGCCCTGCGGACGCGGCAGGCCGCGGCGCGGCGCTTCGTGTCGGTGCATATGCTGGCGCCGGGCGCGTGGACGCTCCACGACGCGCACCACATCGCCGAGGATTTCGAGGGCGACATCCGCCGGGAGCTGGCGGACACCATCGTCCAAACGCATCTCGAGCCGGTGGACGACGAGATCTCGATGCGCGACGTGCACGATCGATGACGCGGCCGGTGAAACGACAAGGCCGGGGCTTTAGGCTCCGGCCTTGTTTTTTGCGTTGGCGCGCGGGTCAGCGCAGGAAGAAAGCGCCGAGGGCCAGCGCCACCGCGCAGATCAGCGCCGCCGCCAGGAAACCGAGGATGAGCATCCAGTTTTTGCCGCCGCTTTCCTGAATGGCCGGCTCTGATTGCAGCAGCGGTTTCGACGGCTGGAAGGCCGGCTCGAACGCGGGCGGTTTCGCCTGCGCGGGCGGCGTCCCGGCGATCAGACCGAGGGTGTTGAGTTTCACGACCGCCGCCTTCACTTTTTCGCGCGCTTCGGGCGGCAGTTCGTCCAGGTTACTGAAGACCCTGCCGTTGTAACGCACTTCGTTGGTCAGGGCTGCCGCCACGTTCTTTGCAATATCGCCTTCCAGAAAATCGGGGATGCCGTTCCCGTTCGCGTCCTGGAAGATCTTGAACATGCCTTCATAGGCTTCGCGTTCGTTGGCCGGCATTTCTTCGATGCTGTTATAGGTTTTGCCGTTGAAGATGATTTGCATGGGGACCTCCTCGACTTGCTTACATTATATGTCACTTGCCGCCTTTATACATCCCCATCCAAGCGGGCATAATTTCTCCACGCGGCGGCCGGGACTGGAGCGCGGGACTCGCCGTCGAATCTCTGGAAAGCGCCCCACGGGGATTCGAATGGCATCCCTTCAATGGGGGCCGCGGTCGTGAAAATAAAAATCGCCTTACGGCGATTCTCTCAAAGGTGCCCCCACGGGGATTCGAATGGCATCCCTTCAATGGGGGCCGCGGTCGTGAAAATAAAAATCGCCTTACGGCGATTCTCTCAAAGGTGCCCCCACGGGGATTCGAACCCCGGTCGTAGCCTTGAAAGGGCTGCGTCCTAGTCCACTAGACGATGGGGGCATTTTTGAAGCGGGCGGGATTTTATCATCCCCATTATAAACGGTCAAGCAATTCTACGATCCACTTTGCGACTTGACGCGTTGTCCCTGCAGGGCGAGCAGGTCGGCCTGGGTGCGGTTGAACAACATACCCGGGCTTTCCACGCGCAGGGTGGGGATGAGGATGGCCGTCAACGCCGCGTCGTAGATGGGGATGAAGTCGCGGGAACCCTCGGCCATCAGCGCGGAGAAGTCGAAGCGGCCGGGATACTCGATCTTGCCTTCAATTTCATAAACCTGGGTGGTCACGCGGATGGGATACTCCGTCACGGAGGCGAACCCGCCGCGCACTACGCCCTGCGGACCGAGATCCTCGCGGCGGGCGAGGGCAATGGCGAACGCCTGGCGCTTGAACATACGGATGACTTCAAAGTGATCCACCAGTTTGGTCGGCATGTGAATGCGCGCCAGGCGGGCGTCCAGCACTTCCATATAAGAGCGGGTGGGATCGTTCATCAGCCCCATCACGCCGTTGGTGGAGACGGTCACTTTGCCGACCACCCGGTAACTCGAGGTGAGGATGTCAACGGGAAGGACGCGGTGGGTTCGGGGGGAAGTGTCCATGGGCGGGGCGGATTCCTCGTCAGGTTTGATCGGGGCTGGGACGCGGCGCGCCCGGCCGCAGCCGCGCGCGAGGCGGGACGCGTTTCCGCGGGGTGGGATGTCCCGCGTTCGGGTCGAGCAGCATCGTCAGCCACGAGACGGCTTTTTCGTCGTATTCCCGCCTCCCGCAAACGTCGCAGACCCAGGCGGGGAAGTTGGGAACTGTGACCAGTTCGCCGTTCAACCACGTGAAATAGGTGATGAAACGCAGGCGCATGGCGCCTGAGATACATTCGTAACACTGAAAGGATTCGGGAGGGCGGGCGGTTTCTTCGTTCATGGCTGCCTTGAGTTGGCTTATTATACCCGCTGCGCGGCGGTCGCGGTTTTTCAATTTTGCGAGGTCGTATCGGATATAATCCATCCATCGCGTTTCAAATTATCAACCTGCAAGGAGGTTCCCATGCACCGCATGTTCGTCCCTGGTCCTGTTGATGTCGCCGATGAGGTTTTGCAGGCGCAGGCCGCGCCGATGCTGCCGCACCGCAGCAAGGAATTCGAAGCCATCTACCGCCGCGCCAGCGAGAAGGCGCAGCAGTTGTTCCTCACGCAATACCGCGTCTTTCTCACCGCCTCCTCCGGGACGGGACTTCAGGAAGCCGCCATCCGCAATTTTGTGGATAAGAAGGTTCTCTCCTGCGTCAACGGCGCGTTCGCGGACCGCTGGCACGAGGTGGCGGCGTCGAACGGCAAGGAGACGGAGAAACTGGCCTTCGAATGGGACCAGCCGGTCGCCCCGGAGCGCGTGGCGGAGGCCGTCCAACGCGGCGGATTCGAGGCCGTGACGGTCGTCCACAACGAGACTTCGACCGGGCTGGTGAATCCCGTCCGGGAGATCGCGGCGGCCGTCCGCTCCGTTGCGCCCGAGACGCTCATCCTTGTGGACGCGGTCTCCTCGCTCAGCGGCGCGAAGATCGAGATGGACGCCTGGGGCCTGGATATGGTCTTGACCTCCTCGCAGAAATGTCTCGCGCTCCCGCCGGGGCTGGCGCTCGGCGCGGTCTCGGACCGGGCGATGGAAAAAGCCGCGAAGGTGCAAAACAAAGGCTGGTACTTCGACCTCGTCCGCATGGAAAAGCACCGCCTGAAGGATTCTTCGCCGGCCACGCCGGCCATGTCGCTCATCTACGCGCTCGACAAACAGCTCGACCGCATCCTCGCCGAAGGGTTGGAGGCGCGCTTTGCCCGTCACTCCGCGATGGCGAAGCGCGTCCAGGATTGGGCCGAGGCGCACGACCTGAACATGTACGCGCCGGCGGGCTTCCGCTCGCAGACCGTCACCACCATCAAGAACGAACGCGGCTGGGAAGTGTCGGCGCTCAACAAGTTCCTGCTCGAACGCGGGATGCGCATCGCGAACGGCTACGGCGCGCTGAAAAATATCACCTTCCGCATCGCGCACATGGGCGAGACCCAAATGGCAGATATCGAAGCGCTGCTGGAAGCGATGGAAGAGTATTTGAAGCAGGGATAATTTCGTGACGCGCCTGTCCGGGCGGCGTCGTTTGTCAACGGAGGAAGAGTCGAGCGGGAATGTGTCATTTCTCACTTGACCCTTCCTCTTTCTCGTCCTACAATTCCCCTTAGTTTAATAGTCTCATCGTCGCTTGGTCTCGTGGTTATTTTGAAAACCAGACACCATTCGACTATTTGACCATTTGACCACCCGACTACTTGACTACCCGACCAGGAGACCAACCATGTCCGATTTTCTTTTCCGCGGTAAGTTATCCGAACTCGACCCCGACGTTTTCGCCCTGACCCAGCTCGAGGCGGAGAGGCAGGCCCGCAAGTTGATCCTCATCCCGTCCGAGAGCCAGGCCCCGCTGGCGGTGCGCGACGCGATGGGTTCCGCGTTCCAGAACATCTACGCCGAAGGCTATCCCGACGAGGGGATGCGTCAGATGCCCGAGGACGACATCCTCGACTACGCGGCGCGGCTGGCGAACTATCGCCGCAACTCCGACCCGCGCTACTACAAGGGCGTGGAATATGCCGACATCGTCGAGTCGCTGGCTTGCCGCCGCGCCTCTGAAGCCTTCGCAGCAAACGGGTACAAACCCGAACAGATCTACGTCAACGTGCAGGCGCTTTCGGGCGCGCCCGCCAACAACGCGGTCTATCAGGCGTTGATTCCGCTCGGCGAGACCATCCTGGGACTCAACCTGCTGCACGGCGGACATCTCTCGCACGGCTCGTCGGTGAACCGCAGCGGCAAATGGTTCAAGGCGGTGCATTACACCATTGACGCGGACGAACGGCTGGACTACGACGCCATCCGCGCGCTGGCGGTGGAGCACAAACCCAAACTCATCATCGCAGGATATTCCTCGTATTCGTGGGTTCCCGATTGGAAAAAGTTCCGCGAGATCGCGGACGAGGTCGGCGCGTACTTCCTGGCCGACATCTCTCATCTCGGCGGGCTGGTCGCGGCGGGCGTGATCCCCTCGCCGATCGGCCATGCCCACGTGGTGATGTCCACCACGCACAAGAGCCTCGACGGTCCGCGCGGCGCGGTGTTGATGACGACAGACGCGTCCATCGCGAAGAAACTCGACAAAGCCGTCTTCCCCGGCGAGCAGGGCGGACCGCACGTCCACATTTTCGCCGCGCTGGCCGTGACCTTCAAACTGGCGCAGACCGCCCAGTTCAAGAAATTGCAGGCGCAGACGATCAAGAACGCGATCGCGATGGCAGACCAATTCCAAAAGCGCGGACTGCGCGTCCCGTTCGGCGGGACGGACTGTCATATGCTCAACGTGGATTGCACGTCCGTCGTTGGGGAGGATGGCACCGCGTTGAGCGGCGACCAGGCGGCGCGCATCCTCGACCTCGCGGGGATCGTCGTCAACCGCAACACCATCCCCGGCGACAAAAACTCGCTCGATCCCTCCGGCATCCGTCTCGGCACGCCGTGGATCACCCAGCGCGGCTTCGACGAGAAGAAGACGCGCCAGCTGGCGGACATCATGGCGGACGTGTTGCTGGCTTGCGCGCCGCACTCGGTGGACACCCCGCACAAGGGACGCGTCCGCCGCGCGAAACTGGACTTCAACGTGTTGAACGACGCCAGGCTGAAGGTCCGCAAATTGGCGGAGGCGGCGGGGGTTGATTTCAAGTACAAGAAGAGCGGGTATCCGCATTTCTACTATATTGACGATAAAGTCGGCGGGGCTGGCAACTCGACCTACGCGGGATTCGAACTGAGCGGGACGCGTGTTCGGCAGGCGCTGGATTACGCCGCGTCGAGCGATCTCTCCGCGCTGACAGCGGGTCAGAGCCAGGCGACGTCGTTCGCCACGCCCAAAGGCGTCGTCAAAGGGACGCTGGCGAAGGTGGACGATTTCACCTATCAGTTGCAGGTCCCTGCGGCGAAGGCGGGATTGGTCGGCGCGTGGCTGCGCGATCTGTCGGATGGGTACGTGTCGTTCGACCTGGACGGCGGGAAGGATTTCTCCGCGAAGCGGATCCCAGGTCCATTCATCGTGGCAGGGAGCAGGAAGCGGCTCAAAGACGCGGACGGGAAACCCGTCAGCGAGGAAAAAGTCTGGTTCATCGGCGACACGGCCAAAGGTCAGAAGGACGCGCTGCCGCCGTTTGTCTGGAACGAAGTCGAGGGCGAGTTAAAAAAGACGCGGCTGAATCAAGTCCATCGAGACCTGGGCGGCAGGATGGTCCCGTTTGCGGGTTGGGAAATGCCCGTGCAGTATTCGGGCATCTTCGAGGAGCATCTCGCCACGCGCAACGCGGCGGGACTGTTCGACGTGAGTCACATGGGCGTGTACGACGTGCGCGGCGCGGACGCGGCGTCGTTCCTGGACGCGGTGTGCGGCAACGACTGCGGCGGGCTGAAACCTGGCGCCAGCCTGTACACGCACTTCCTGACGCCCGACGCGGACGTGATTGACGACACGCTGATCTACCGCCGCGGCTGGGACGATTTCCTGGTGGTGGTGAACGCGTCGAACGACGACAAGGATCGGACGTGGCTCGAGGCGGTACGCGACGGCAAGGTGCGGATTGACAACGTCAAGCCCTGGGCGCGGACGTACGGTTACAACGCCGAGATCCGCAACCTGCGCGACCCGAAGTCGGGTGAGGCCATGCGGGTGGACATCGCCCTGCAGGGACCGAAGAGCCGCGACATCCTACTGGCGATGGGGATGGATGGCGCGTCGAAGGCGCGCTTGATGAAGTTGAAGCGCACCGAGTTGTGCGACGCGGTCATCGGCGAGTTCGACCTGATCGTCTCGCGGACGGGGTACACAGGCGAGAAGATGGCGTTCGAGTTGTTCGTCCATCCCGACCGCGCGGTGGATTTCTGGAACGCGATCCTGAAAGCGGGCGAGCCGTTTGGCGTGAAGCCGATCGGGTTGGGGGCGCGCGACTCGCTCCGCACCGAGGCGGGACTTCCGCTCTACGGTCACGAGATGGGGCTGGGCTCGGGCAAGTTGGGCGGGCGCGACCTCGGCGTGGCGGAGGGCGGATTCGGTTCGTACGTCAAAGTGTACAAGCCGTGGTTCATCGGGCGCGAGGCGTTCGTGGCGCGGGAGAAGGGGCGGACGGGCGCGGTGATCCGCTTTACGTTCGACGAGCAGCGCGTCCGCATGGCGCACAACGGCGATCCTGTGGTGAACGCGAACGGCGAACGCATCGGCTTCGTCACCTCCTGCGCGATTGACAAGGACCGCTTCCTGACGGGACAGGCGTTCATCGAGACGGCGTACGCGAAGGAAGGCGCTCCGATCGGAATCCATCAGGGCGGGGTGATGGACCGTCCCGCCGCGATGGCGAAGGTGGTGAGCAGGTTCGCGAAGTTGTAGGTGGTGATTGGTAATTGGTAATTGGGACGGCCTGCCTGCCCTCGTGAGAGGGAGGGGAGGCCGTCCTTTTTCTAAAAGTACAAATGTAAAATGGAATAGCCATGGTAATCAGCAATCTTTCGAACAAGAGATAAAGAATTATTTGGTTTAAAAAAATATAAAATTTACTGACGGTTCTTCTTCGTACAATCAGTTAGATTTCACTATTCATGATAAAAGTGGAAATCCCGTTTTTCATTTTGACGCCAAAGAGAAACGCCCAAAATATGCCCTTGCCGATTGGCCAAAGTTTGCGGCAGAACCCGACTTGTTTGTTTTGGATGATTTAGCAGTTCGAAAATGTCTAGCTTATGTCCCAAAAAGTGGTATCTTGATCCGCGATAATCTTCGCGATGTGTATTTTTTCTTTTCGACTATTGATTTGGCGCTAATGCCCAAAAACGAGTAAACCGCCCAATCAACAGGAATCAACCTGATCTTAAAGATAAATGGCTTATCAATCTCCGAAATGGAAAAGAATCCAAATCCCTTCATGCTACTATTTCTTACATCAGTTCATTTTTACGAGATTTAGACGTATCGGTGTTTAAGATGTTAGAATGCTACGGAAATTATGTTGACGAAAATATTGATGTTGGCGGTGTAGCGCGTAAACCATCGCATTGGGACACAGATGTTCAAAGCACAAGATAGGGAACCTAATACATGAGTATTGCAGAATTGTTTACGGACAAGGAAACCGTGGCGAAAATACAAGCGAAACTGCCAAAGTTATTTCATTTGGCAGAATTGGAAAGTTCTCGTGCAGGCAAAGTCGGTATGGAAGTTGGTTCGGTCAGGGAAAAAATTCTCGTTGCATTGTTGCTTTATAAATTTGGCGAGCAAAATGTGCAAACTGATCTGCCAATCCATGAGCCTGAGTCGGATGTGATTGTCTTTGGAAGGCCACTTTCCATAAAAACAATGACTGGCGCGAGTTTCAAAAGCGTCAAACTAATCTGGACGGTGGACGCGGAGCAGGCAATTGAATTTGCCCATCGGTACATTCCAAGTTGCGATATGCTACTTGTTCAAGTCAATTGGGACATACGGGCGGCATATTCCTGTTTTCACAGGAAGTCCAAATTGAAGCTCTGGAGAAAATGGGACGGGCAAGTTACATCAAATTGCCAAAGGCTGGCACAAATCCACGCGGCGTGGAACTGTCTGCGAAAGCGCTGGACGTTTTGTCCGCGCACCCACAGACGCTGAAATTTCCAGTACAATGGTATAGAACGAAGGTGGAATACAATCCGTATCGGCGATGGCTCGATTTTTGGCAAGAGGAATGAAAAATGGCAAAAGGCTCGAAAACAACCAAGTTTGGAACGACGTCGAGAGTCAATCACGATTCGTCGGATTACTACAATTCCAAACTCTATTCTGAATTATCCGACAACGGCCATGGGAATGGCTCGAAGCCTGTCGCGGATAATCCCTTCCCTGTTGAATACGAAAACAAGATCATTTTTGGAACTTCCGAGAACATGAAGGAAATTCCCGATAATTCTTTGCATTTAATGGTCACATCACCGCCTTACAATGTTTCCAAAGAATACGATGAAGATCTGTCCCTAAAAGAATACCTGCAACTTCTACGGAATGTTTTCACTGAAACTCATCGCGTGCTGGTTTATGGCGGACGCGCATGCGTAAATGTCGCCAACCTGGGACGCAAACCGTATATTCCGCTTTCCGATTACATTTCCCACATGATGATTGATATCGGTTTCAAAATGCGCGGGGAAATCATTTGGGCAAAAGGCGCGGGCGCGGGAGTTTCGATGGCGTGGGGCAGCTGGCAATCCGCGTCTAATCCAGTTTTGCGCGATACGCATGAATATATTCTTGTCTTCTCGAAAGGCGTGTTTGATCGAAAAAAAGGAGACAAGGAAAACACCATCACCAAAGAACAATTCATGGAATGGACAAAATCCGTTTGGACGATGAATCCGGAATCGGCAAAGAAGGTCAAGCACCCTGCGCCGTTCCCCGTTGAATTGCCATATCGCTTGACTCAACTCTACACATTCAAAGGCGATATTGTCCTTGATCCATTCATGGGAAGCGGGTCAACGGCTATCGCGGCATTGAAATCGGAAAGAAAATATGTGGGTTATGACGTTGATCCCGAATACATCAAGATCGCCGAAGAACGAATAGAGCCATACAAACAACAATTGGTTCTAAGTCTGTAACTTTCAACTCCCCTTTCGACACAAGAGAGGGGAGTTTGTTTTGGGATGGGAGTCTACTGGCTGGCTGAGTGATAGCGGAGACGGGAGAGAGATGAATGTCCACCGTCCGCGCTTGGGATGGCGGAGCGGGGCTCACTTTGTCGGAAACCTGACATGTCTCATCCGCGCCGCGGCCGACCAAAGTCTCTGCCTCGGTCATATCATCCCCTTGTGGGACGCCACGCGGACCGCGACCGTGCCGCGCACTTTATGACCGTCTCACCAAAGACGGCGTGGACAAAGTATAATTAACGCAGGAGATAATGGGATGGCATCCTTCTCGATCATCTGCGAAATTACTAATGAAGAGTGATTGCCATCGGCAATTCCATCCGTGACCTGCCGCGTCTCCGCAAACTTTATGGCGACGGTCGCTGGCGCAAGATGAAGGGAATTGCCCTCATCCAACTTCGCAATGGACGCGTCCGCAAAGCCGAAATCCACTGGTACGAGGCGCACGGCATCGGACGTAAAGAGTTTAAACGCAAAAGTTACCTGGACTAAACCTATAAAAACCACAAAACCCACCCCCCGTTTTGCCATCTGTGTTGACAACAGCGAATATCCCGCCTCGCTGGAATTGCACAAAATCTACCGCGTCCTTTCCGACAAAGAAGCGCAGGCCGATGGCGACATGCGCATCATTGACGAAAGCGGAGAAGACTATCTTTTCCCCGCTGATTACTTTATTCCCATTGAATTGCCGCCGACGATTGTAAGAGCATTGAATAAATCCTTTGCTCCAATGCCAGCGCACGCCTAACCCAAAACGACGCGTCCCTGATCGGCGCGTCGTTTTTCATCCACCACCCGCACACAGAATCCGCTTATCCGCTATGACATCCGCTGGTCACCCTCTCCGCATCTTCCTCAGCCATATCATCCCCTTGCGGGACGCCCGCGCGGACCGTGACCGCGTCCACGCGCTCTACGACCGTCTCACCAACGATGGCGTGGATATCATGCCCGAAGGGTACGCGTGGCTGGACAAGGTATAATTTGCCCATCAACGAAAGCAGGCAAACATGACCACCTTTACCATTACCCTCTCCGATGAACGTGTAAAAGAACTCCAGAAAATTGCCGAGCGTTTCCGCGTTGCGCCCGAGGAATTGGTGCGCGTCAGTTTAGAGGACCTGTTAACTCGTCCTCTGGATGAATTCCAAAAAGTGATTGAACGCGTTCTGGTAAAAAACGCAGACCTCTACAAGCGGCTGGCGTAAATGCGCTACTTAACGGTGGGAGAAGTGATGGAAATTTACAGCCGCGTGATGACACAGTCAGGCGGTTCGGTGGGAATTCTCGATCTCGGCGCGCTGGAATCGGCAGTTGCCCAACCGCGTATGACCTTTAATGGAAAAGAACTCTACCCAACGATTTTTGAAAAAGCCTCCGCTCTTGGATTTTCCCTGATTCAAAACCATCCCTTCGTAGATGGCAACAAGCGGACAGGTCATGCGGCGATGGAAACGTTCCTGATGTTGAATGGATACGAGATTTCCGCCAGCGTGGACGAGCAAGTGGATATCATCCTCGGCGTTGCATCTGGCAAGATAGACCGAAACGCGTTCACAGATTGGTTGCGAAATCACATCGTTGAGTTGTTGTAATGGCTGAAGCCAAACGCCCCCTCAAAGTATTTTTATGCCATGCCCGCGCGGACCGCGACCGCGTCCACGCGCTCTACGACCGTCTCACCAACGATGGCGTGGACGCATGGCTGGACAAGGAAAAACTTCTCCCAGGCCAGGATTCGGAGTTGGAGATTCGCAAGGCTGTGTGCGGGTAATTGACGTATAATTTCAGAAATCATCTCTGCTGGGAAATTTATGCCTGAAACTAAACGCCCACTTAAAGCATTTCTTTGTCATTCATCTAGCGACAAACCAAAAGTTCGTGAATTGTATCGGCGTCTGGTCGCAGATGGAGTAGATGCTTGGTTAGACACAGAATCTTTATTGCCCGGGCAAAAATGGAAGGAGGAAATCCCACAAGCTATTAGGAATTCCGATGTTATATTGGTTTTTTTATCAAAAGATTCAATAAATAAGGAAGGGTTCGTACAAAAGGAAATAAAAGAAGCTTTGGATATCGCAGATGAGAAACCAGAGCATACCATTTTTATTATTCCTGCTCGGCTAGAAGATTGCAATGTTCCTGATAGGCTCGCTGATTATCATTGGGTTGACTTATATGATAGTAGTGGTTACAAAAAACTAGTTCAGGCGTTAGAAACTCGTGCAAAAACAGTAAACGCTACATTGCTCCCTGAAAGAATATCAAAAGTCGATGAAGTTAAGTCGAAAGCAGTGGAATTTGAAAAAAGAGGTGACTTTTCAAAATCTTTAAGCACGTACCTTGAATTAAAGAAATTAGATCCTTCTTATTCGGGTATCGATGAAAAGATACAAGAACTTGAATTGAAATCACTAGAGAGCCAGGCTATTCAATATGAGTTAAGAGGCGATTTCTGGAGTGCTTTGAAAATTTGGTACAAAATAAAACGCGTTGACCATCTGTATCCACGTGTCGATATCAAGATAAGAGAATTAGAACAAGCATTTCAGCATAAACAAATTCCCCAGCTAAAGGCGGCAAAGCAGGAGTCTCAAGCACACCAGGGATTAGGCCGAAAAGCAATCCTTGCATTTCTTGGCGGAATTGCTTTAATCCTTTTTGCTGTTATAGGTTCCCCCATTCTTGTTTCTGTAATAAGCCGAACTCCAACACCCACAATTACAGTTACCCCAACTAAGAAGTTGATACTTACAAAGACTATTGTGCCAACTGCTACGAAAACTAAGATTCCGACATCAACCTCCACCTCAACTCTTACACCTGTTCCTCAAAGTAGTTTTCTTTTGCAAGAGGATTTTGAGGACAATACTGTAAGTAGTGATTGGTCGTCAGTATATACGATTCAAAAAGACGCAAAGGGAAACCACTATTGGCTTGCAACAGCTACTGGAGCCGAATATCCCAGCGCTTGGTATTTTGCAAAAGGTACGGATGATTGGAAAGATTATGCTTTTGAAGTTCGAATAAAGTTTATAAAGGATGGTGGGATCTTTATTGGAAGCTATGCATACCCAAATGGAGTTAGCTCTTTTTTTGTCTCTTACATCACTTCTGATGGTTATGTGAGACTGGTAGAGTATAACCTGCCGACATTTGGCTGGAGGGTCATTGATGGAACTGAAAAAAAATCATTGATTACTCGCAATGAGTGGTATTTAGTTCGATTTGAAGTTCAAGATGGCCAATTGTCAACTTATGTTGATAATAAGTTGGTTACAAATACCGATATTCCGCAACCTGCCGCTAGTGAATCTGGAACGATTGGCTTTTATATAGGAAAAGATGATGAAGTTTATATTGATGATATAAAGGTTTGGCAGTTAAAGTAAATTATTAATACCAAAGGCGTAGATAAAACCTCTCAAAACAGAATTAGCTCCTCCGTCGCACGAAACGCAAATCAAACAATGGACGATAGGCCACGGTTAACGGTCTATCGTCCATCGTCTTTCCATCAGTTATAATCCCCTCGCTCTCCCAAACTGAACACTGGTCACTGAAAACCAGCCCTCTTCCAACCTCTACCCCAACAACCCCGATATCTCCAGCGCTCGATCCGACCATTGCTTGGCTTGCACGGAAAGCAGGGTGCGCTGACTGATATTCTGAACCGCGCTGTCCCAGCCTTTTTCCCATAAGGCAATCAACGTTTGCATCGAGACCAATTCTGCGGCGGCTTCGGGTTCAGCTTCGGCGGCGGTCCACTCGATGTAGTATTTTGCCTCTTCCAAAAGGTTTTGCACCACCGTCGGGTCGTTTGCGGCGCGGGCGGAGGACGAAATCCGCCCCAGCGTAGCGGCGAGTCCGCCCAGCCTGCGGGGAAGGGGATCGCGCAGAAAGCGTTCGCGTTTTTTCTCTTTGTCCGTCATGTCGCGCCTCCAAAGATTTTTCTAGCGACGGCTTCAACCTTTTTCCGCAATTCCTCGTCTTGGATTAAAATACTGCGATTCCCCAACCTTGGGCGGATATTAATGAGCGATTCAAATTCAATACGTTGGTCGGCGGGATACCAGTTCGCGCCCCAAAGGTCGTCCTGCTCGCTGCCGTTCTCCAAAAGAGCCTGTTCGCAGTCTGCGTGCATCTCCCCGCCGCCCGCCAAAATTCGGCGGCGAATATCCACGACGATCTTGATCATCGTTTTATATTCTTTGGACATTTCTACGATCTGTTCAGGCGTCGGCAGGGATTGCAGGATATAGATCATGCTTGGATTATACATTATCCATCAGTTATAATCCCCTCGCTCTCCCAAACTGAACACTGAACACTGGTCACTGAAAACTATGCCTTCCTCCTTCCAATCCATCATCCTCGCCCTCCAACAATTCTGGGCAGACCATGGCTGTCTCATCACCCAGCCCTACTACACCCAGGTCGGCGCGGGGACGATGAATCCCAACACCTTCCTGCGCGTGCTCGGACCCGAGCCGTGGAACGTCGCCTACGTCGAGCCGTCCGTCCGCCCCGACGACGGGCGCTACGGCGAGAATCCCAACCGCTTTCAACTGCACACGCAGTTTCAAGTCATCCTCAAGCCCGATACGGGCAACCCGCAGGAACTCTATCTCGAGTCGCTCAAAGCCCTCGGCATAGACCCGCGCCAGCACGACATCCGCTTCGTGGAGGACAACTGGGAGCAGCCCGCCATCTCCGCCTGGGGACTCGGCTGGGAGGTCTGGCTCGACGGGCAGGAGATCACGCAGTTCACCTACTTCCAGCAGATGGGCGGCGTGACGCTCGATCCCGTCTCGGTCGAACTCACCTACGGCCTCGAACGCATCCTCATCGCGCTCAACAACGCCAAAGCCATCTGGGACGAACCCTACGGCGCAAACGTGACCTACGGCGAGATCCGCCGCAAGGAGGAGTTCGAACACTCCAAATATTATTTCGAGACCGCCGACGTGGAACGCGTCCGCGCCATGTACGATCTCTTCTCCGCCGAAGCGGACGCCTGCCTCGCGGCTGGACTCATCCTCCCCGCGCACGACTACGTCCTCAAATGCTCGCACTCCTTCAACATCCTCGACACGCGCGGCGCCATCTCCGTCGCCGAACGCCAGGCCTTCTTCCGCCGCATGCGCGAACTCGCCCGCCGCGTCGCCGAAGGATACGAGGAGCAACGCAAGCAGGCGGAGTATCCGTTGCTCAAAGCGAATAGAGAACAGAAAACCGAGATCAGTAAGCCCGACTACTCTCCGCTCTCCTCTCCCTGCTCTCTGCTCTTCGAGATCGGCGTCGAAGAACTCCCCGCCTCGGATGTGGACTCCGCCCACGCGTATCTTGTAACTCGTATCCCGTCCCTCCTCGATGACCTTCACCTCACCCACGGCGACGTCCGCGTCTTCGCGACCCCGAGGCGGTTGACTGTTTCGATAGACTCCCTCGCCCCGACCCAGCCCGACCGCGAAGAGACGGTCAAAGGTCCGCCCGCGGAAAAAGCCTTCGACAAAGACGGCAAACCGACTCAGGCTGGCATGGGCTTTGCGAAGAAAAATAACGTGGACGTGAAAGATCTCCAAATCCGCGAGGAGAACGGAGGCAGGTACGTCTTCGCCGTCGTCCGTCAAAAAGGACGCCCGACGCCCGAAGTCCTCGCCGAGGCGCTGCCGAAGCTGATCGCGGAGATCAAGTTCGAGAAGTCCATGAAGTGGAACGATTCGGGCGTCGCGTTCTCGCGTCCCATCCGCTGGCTGGCCGCCTTGTTCGGCGAGACGGTCGTCCCGTTCGAATACGCGGGCGTCGTTTCGGGCAGCGTTACGCGCGGGTTGCGTCCGCACGACTCGCCCGAAATCAAAATTCCCTCCGCCGATAAATATTTCGACGCGATTCGCGAGGCGGGCATCGTCCTCGACAAGGAAGAGCGCAAAGCCTCCATCGTGGAGCAGGTCAAGCAGGCCGCGGCGCTCGTCGGCGGCGAGGCCCTGATCGAAGACGACCTGCTCAGCGAAGTCGCCAACCTCGTCGAAACCCCCACCGCCGTCATGGGCGGATTCAACGAAGATTTTTTACAATTACCAAAGGATGTCATCATTTCGGTGATGAAGAAGCGCCAGCGTTACTTCCCAATCTCCAATCTCCAATCTCCCAATCTCCTCCCTCGCTTCATCGCCATCCGCAACGGCGACGATATCGGCATTGACATTGTCCGCCAGGGGAACGAACACGTTCTCGGCGCGCGCTTTGCGGACGCGAATTTCTTCGTGCGCGAAGACCTTAAACTGAAACTCGAGGAATATCGTCCCAAACTCGCCGCGCTCACCTTCCACGCCAAACTCGGCTCCATGCTCGACAAGTCTGACCGCATGTTGAAACTCGGCGCGGAGATCGGCGCTTTGCTCGGCTTCAAAGGGCTGGAGACCATCAAACCGCTGGCGCGCGCGGTCTACCTCTCCAAAGCGGACCTCGCCACGAAGATGGTCGCCGAGATGACCTCGCTGCAGGGCGTCATCGGCGGCGAGTACGCGCTGCGTTCGGGAGAATCGGAGGAAGTGGCGGCGGCAATCGCCGAGCAGTATCGCGCCGTCCCGCAGACTCAGATCGGCGCGGCCGTCGCGCTGACCGACCGCATCGACTCGCTGGTCGGCCTCTTCGCGGCGGGACTGGCTCCCACGGGCGCGAAAGACCCGTTCGGCCTGCGCCGCGCCGCGATCGGAATCGTCCAGCCGCTGATCGAACACGACATGGACTTTGACCTCGCGCAGGCTGTCCAGTTATCGGCCAAGATCCAGCCCATCGCGGTGAGCGACGAGACTCGAAAACAAATCCTCGATTTCATCGCGGGACGTTTGAGCGTGACGCTGAAGGACATGGGCTTCCGCTACGATGTCGTGGACGCGGTTCTTGCGGAGCAGTCCGCCAACCCGGCCGCGTCGGCTCGGGCGGTGAAGCAGCTGCAAGCGTGGGTCGGACGCGAGGACTGGTCAACCATCCTGCCCGCGTTCGCGCGCTGCGTCCGCATCCTGCGGAGTCAGGCCGCGGACGGGGGACCGAAGACCGACGTCAGCGAAGCGCTGTTCGTCGAGGCCGAGGAGAAGGAACTGTACAAGGCATTGCGCGCCTCCGTCTCCCATCTTCCGTCTTCTGTCAATGAGTTCCTCGAGACCGTCGTCGCCCTCGTCCCGTCCATCAACGCCTTCTTTGACAAGGTGCTGGTGATGGCGGAAGACGAGAGGGTGAAACAAAACCGCCTCGCCCTTGTAGGGCAAATTGCCAATTTGTCTAAAGGTTTGGCCGACTTGAGCAAACTCGAAGGGTTTTAAGACATGCGGGTCGTTTCGTATGTCTATGCTTTTGACGACAACAATGCCCTGCGTGTACGTTTTGAATTGGAGCGAGGCCGCGTACTATCGTTTGTAGTGCAATTGGAATGTTATTTTGTGGATCATGGATGGCTTCCAGTCGTTCGCTATGACACCGCTCATGGATTTGCCCACCGTGATACAATTCATCCGCGCCGTGAAGCAGAGAAAAAAGCCATGCCCGTCGGTAGTTACGAAGAAGGACTGAGTTTCGCGGAGAATGATTTAAAGTCGAATTGGCGAGAATATCGTCGGAGGTATGAAGAATGGCTAGAAAAATGAAAACTGACGTTGCCGAGCGAAATATCGCCTTATGGGGACAAATTATGCGTTACTTGCTGGATCACCCGCAGGTTTTTAACGTTTTGCCCGATGATTTTGAGCTGGTGATTTTGCCTGAGGACGACACGGAAATTACCCTGTTCAATCTTGATTTATTAAAGAAGCGCAGCGGACAGGGCAAACCCGTTGTGTTAGCGCGAGTAAAATCCAGCAAGGAGAAAATTCTCTCAGCTCCCAACATTTTCATTCCCGTCGCGGCTTGACGAAGCGAATTTTGTCCAGAACAAACGGGACTGGTTCATCGCCAGTCCCGTTTCGCTTTGGACGAGTTTCGCGGCCGCCATCGAAGAATCGAGCGTCCCCCGCTTCTCAAATCTCCGAATGCGTCTATAATTCACCTGCCGCCAGTCTCCAATTGCCTTTACCAGCTACCAAATGTCAACCATTGACGAAATCAAATCCCGCATAGACATCGTGGACCTCGTCTCCGAGGCGGGAGTCAAACTGCGCCACACGGGACGGAACTACACGGGCTTCTGTCCCTTCCACGATAACAAGCGCACGCCCGCCTTCGTCGTCTGGCCCGAGACGGGGACGTGGCGCTGCTTCGGCGCGTGCAACGAGGGCGGCGACATCTTCAAGTTCGTGATGAAGAAAGAGGGGATCGACTTCAAAGAGGCCCTCGAAAAACTTGCCGCCCGCGCCGGGGTGACCGTCGAATCGTTCCAGCGCGAATCGCCCGAACAGAAGGAAGCCTACGACACCCTCCGCAAACTGCTGGAGGACGCGGTCGTCTTCTATCGCGGACATCTGCTCGGCAACCCCGAGATTCTCTCTTACCTGCGCGAAAAGCGCGGACTGACCGACTCTGCCATCGAGACCTTCGGACTGGGCTACGCGCCGCGCGGCTACGATACCGCCCTCAAACACTTCACCGCGCGCGGCTACTCGGAACAGGAACTCGTCGACGCGGGCCTCCTCACCGTCCGCGAAGCCGACCAGTCCGCCGCTTCCCAATCCGCCGTCTACGACCGCTTTCGCCACCGCATTATGATTCCCATCCGCGACGAGCAGGGACGCATGGCCGGGTTCGGCGCGCGCATCGTGGACTCGGACGACATTCCCAAATTTTTGAATTCTCCCGAGACGCCGATCTTTTCGAAGGGACGCCTGCTCTACGGCCTCGACCGCGCCCGCAAGCCGATCCGCGCCGCGGACCAGGCCGTCATCGTGGAGGGCTACTTCGACGTGATCGCGCTCCATCAGGCGGGGTACGAGAACGTCGTCTCGCCGATGGGGACTGCTTTAACCGAAGACCAGCTGCGCCTGCTCAAACGTTCCACGCGGCGAATCGTCCTCGCGCTGGACCCCGACACCGCGGGACAGAAAGCCATCCTGCGCGGGCTGGACGCGGCGCGCTCCGCGATGGACCGCGAGGGCGAACTCGGCTTCGACGCGCGCGGCCTGCTCCGCAACGAAGCCCGCCTGCAAGCCGACCTGCGCGTGGCCTCCCTGCCCGACGGACTCGATCCCGACGAGATCGCGGCGCGGGACAAAGACGAATGGGCGCGGCTGATCGAAAACGCCAGGCCCATTGTGACGCACGTGATGGAGACGCTCGCCGCCGGGCAGGACCTCAACGACGCGAAGACGAAGAATCAAATTGCCGCGCAAGTCATCCCGTTGATCGAAGACCTGCCCACCGAGTTGGAGCGCGACACCTATCGCCAGGCGTTGGCGCGAATGCTGCGGGTGGACGAAAGCGCGTTGATCGGCGCGCCCGCTCGAAGTCCGGGCGCGAGGCGGCGCAGGCCGATCCGCCAGGAGGAAACGAGCGAGTCGGTCGCCTTTGTCGTTCCGCCGGGGACGAAGTCCGAATCGTATTGTCTTGGCATCCTCTTCCGCCGCCCCGAGTTGCTGTATCGTCTCGACCGCCGCCTGCAAGAGAGCGGCCTGGCGTCTCTCTCGCCGGAGGATTTCGAGTATACTGACCATCAGGTGTTCCTGAGCGTCGTGCGCCAATCGTTGGAGCAGGTGGAAAGCGACCAGCATCAGTACGTGGCGATCCACCTGCCCGATTCGCTGCAGGGACTCGCGCAGGAGTTTCTCGCGCAGACCGAAAACCTCGAACCGCTGGAAGATAAATTGCTGGAGGAACTTCAGCGGCTGGTACAGAAATTGCGGCGGGCGCGCGCCAACCGCGAACTGACCCAGACGCGTTTTTTGCAGGAGGAGTCCCAGCAGGACGGCGACCCGCGCGCCTCGCTGTACCAGCAGCAGGTTTTACAACTGACGAGGTTGATCCAATCCATTGACCAGGCAAACCGACGGTTGACATCGAAACGAAAAACGTGAGATGACCGCCAAGCGCTCCCATCCGCCCCGGCGCGAGGAACCTTCCCCGCCGCATCCGCGCCCCCCAAAGCGCAGGGACGCGGCGCGGGATGAGTCGCTGTTCGATGGCGAAGAGGAAGACTTCAACGAGGCCGGGAGCGGTTTGGACGGCGTCCGCGATTTGATGAACCAGAACGAAGAAATGGGGGAGCCAGACCTGCCGAATCTTCTGCGGGCCGGAGAGGAACTGGACGAATCTGAACTGGACTTTAAGCCCCAGGCCGCCTCCGCGGAGTGGATGGAAGACCCCGTCCGCCTCTACCTGACCGAGATCGGCCTGGTGAAATTGCTGGACGTGGACAGCGAGTTCCGCCTCTCGATCTGCATCGAAGCCGAACGCCTTCTCCTGACGTTTCGGCGGCATCCCGTCCGCAAGGGCGTGGGACTGGCCTGCGCGGTCTACCACGCCGTCGTCCGCGAGCTGGATACTTCGTGGACGCGTTTCGCGGAGGACGCGGCGAACCTCGACGCGGCCCTGCCCGACCTGTCCCTTGCGCTGGCTGAGGCCCAGGCGCTTCATCGGCAATGGGACGCGGGCCAGCCCTCGTATTTCCATTCCTATCTTGCCGGCGCGTTGTGGGGACGCAATCCGCTCTGGGACACGCTGGTGCGCAAGGCCTTTTCCGTCTTTCTATGCCTGTACCTGTTCCCGGCCGAGTACGCCGAATGGCTGCTGACGCATCTCCGCGCGCGCGGCGCGCTGCCTGCCCTGCGGACGATGTACGGGCGCCTGCCGTGCGATTCCGTCCTCGAGGCTGAAATGGACGCCGTCCGCGCCCGGGCGGAGGAGGCGCATCACGCGCTCATCCGCGCCAACCTGCGGCTGGTGGTGAGCGTAGCCAAGCGTTACCTCGGGCGCGGCATCCCGTTCCTCGACCTGATCCAGGAGGGGAATCTTGGGTTGCTGCGCGCCATTAACAAGTTCGACGCGCGGCGCGGCTTCAAGTTCAGCACGTATGCCACCTGGTGGATCCGCCAGTCCATCAACCGTTCCATCGCCGAGCAGGCGCGCACCATCCGCATCCCGGTCTATCTGTTCGATTCGATCACGCGCATTCTGCGCGCCCAGCATCAGTTGACGCAGGAATTGGGGCGCGATCCCAGTTTCGAGGAGCTGGCCCTGGAGGTCGGTTATTTGTCCACGTCGGAAGTGCAGGTTGTGCTGCGCGCCCGCGCGGAAAACCAGCCGCTCGAGGCCGCAGTCCAGCGCAAGTTGGATTCGGCCGTGCGCCGCATCGGACGCGTGCTCCGCGCCGCGGAGGACCCCGTCTCGCTGGACGGGCCCGTCGGCGGGGACGATTCGAGCCGGCTGGAGGATTTCATCCCCGACGAGGATTTGATTTCCCCGCTCGATTCTGCCGCGCGTGAGATGCTCCGCGAGCAGATCCAGCGCGCCCTCGCGACGCTGACCGAGCGCGAGCGCCAGGTGCTCGAACTGCGCTTCGGGCTGGCGGACGGGCAAAGTCATACGCTGGACGAGGTGAGCGATTTTTACGAGGTGACTCGCGAACGCATCCGCCAGATTGAGGCCAAGGCTTTGCGGAAACTTCGCCATCCCGCCCAGACGAGGTTGTTGAGGGATTATTTGGGAGATTGAAGGCGCGTATGAGGGAAGACGCTGTGAAACGATTCGTTGTTGTTCTGTGTGTTTTCGCTGTTGTTTTGGCGGGTTGCGCGCCGACCCTCACCCCGGTCCCCTCGCCCGTTGAGGAGCCGCCCACGACAGCCGCCACGTGGACGCCGGTCCCGACGGCGACGGCGACCGCCACGCCGATGCCGCAGTTGACGCTGGAAGATTTGAAGTCAATG
>DKTP01000051.1:15409-15841 GCA_002473085.1 Anaerolineales bacterium UBA7227 | reverse complement strand
TGGTCGGATGGTCAGTGGAAGCGATGAAGATTGAGTCGCGGTGGAAACGACAGGGAGATAATCTCGATGTAATCTCAATGACGAGCGGCGGGGGATTGAAATCTCCGCCTCGTCTTGCTCATTCATCGCCCATTTTACACCTCTCATACATTTCACAAAGACATGCGCTTCACCTCAAAAATTTCTCGCAACAAATAAACTACGTAACTACCGCGGCACTTCATGGTGACGGCGGCAGCGCGCCTCGTACATCTCCGACGCGCCGACGATGACGACGGGATCGTCGTAGCGCGCGGGCTTGCCGTTGACCAGTCTCTGCGTGCGCGAGGCCTCGCCGCCGCAGACCATGCAGATGGCGTGGAGTTTGTCCACGCGCTCGGCCAGCGCCATCAGCGCGGGCATCGGTCCGAACGGCTCGCCGCGGAAGTCCTG
>DKTP01000051.1:0-15253 GCA_002473085.1 Anaerolineales bacterium UBA7227 | reverse complement strand
CCCGCCACGAGGACGCGGACGCCTCGGTCCGCCAGTTCGCGGGCGATGATCGCCACTTCCGCGTCCATGAACTGCGCCTCGTCAATCCCGACGACGGTCGTGTCGGGATCGAGTTTGGAGCGGATGTCCGCGGCCCGCTCGACGGGGATCGCGTCGAAGTCCGCGCCCGCGTGGGAAGTCACCTTCTCGACCGCGTAGCGCACGTCAACGGCGGGTTTGAAGACCTGCACCTTCTGCCGCGCGATCACCGCGCGCACGAGACGGCGGATCAACTCGTCCGTCTTGCCGCTGAACATCGAACCGCAGATCACTTCCACCGAGCCGTGGGTATGTCTCATTTACTCTCCTAAAGAGCCAACACAAAGTACGCGAAGTTCACAAGGGGAAAAGTCCGATGGTGATGGTTTTCCTTCGTAGGCTTTGTGACTTTTGTATTTAAGCCTGAAAATTCAAACGGGCAGACGCTCATCGCATCTGCCCGTCAAGTTTACACGAGATTAGATTACCGGTGTAGGGCGGATTGACAACCCGTCCCGCACGATCGTTACGCAGCCTCGGCGGCGCCGGCTTCGGGAAGTTCGTATCCCATCGCCTTCAGTTTCTTCCTGGCGTCGATCAACGGCTTGCGCCCGAATCCCTCGATGGCGAGCATGACTTCGTCGCCCTCGGCCAGTTTCGCCAGGAACTGCGGCACGTTTTTGATGCCGGCTTTGATCAGGGCGTTCGTGGCGCGGTCGCTCAACTCCAACTCCGAGATGGGACGTTCCAACTTGGCGGCCTCGCGCGCCTTCTTCTGCTCCACGTGCGTCTGCGCGGCTTTCACCTTCTTATAGAAGCGGTCCACCTGGCCTTCGATGTCCAGGATGCGCGCCGCCTCGCCCGTGAAATACGGATGGCAGTTCGAGCAGATGTCCACGCGCAGTTCCTTCCGGGTGGAGCCGGTCGTCCAGGTCGTGCCGCACGACGCGCAGGTCACCTTTGCGTCGGGATAGTAAGTGGGATGGATTTTCTCTTTCATCTTATTCCGCCTGCGGGACGATGTTCACGCGCTTGCGTCCCTGCACAATATCATACATCACCACGCCGTCCGCAGTGGCGAACAGGGTATCGTCCTTGCCCACCATCACGTTCAGGCCCGGCTTGATGCGCGTCCCGCGCTGGCGGACCAGGATGTTTCCCGCCAGCACAAATTGACCAGCGTAGCGCTTCACGCCCAAACGCTGGGAATTACTGTCTCGTCCGTTGCGGCTCGAGCCGCCGCCTTTTTTGTGTGCCATTGCTACCTCGCTTATTTCTTCTTCGCGGCCGCGGATTTTCCGGCAGGCTTGGCGACGCGTCCCGCCGTCAGTTCCTTCTGCAGCTTGTCGAAAGCCTTCCACTCGCCCGCCGCCGCCAGTTTCGCCTGGGCAATCCAGCCTTCGGGACTCATCATCTTCAAACCGGCGTCCTTCATGATCTGCTGGATGCCTTCCGCGTCGGACTCGGCCAACTGCGCGAACGTGACGATTCCCGCCGCGCTCAACGCTTCCGCGACCTTCGGACCGATTCCCTCGATCCTGGCGAGGTCGTCCGCTTCCGCCTGGACCTCGGCCGGGCGCGCCGCCTCGGGCGTTTTCTCGCGTCTCCGCGTCTCGCCCGCCGCGCCGATCGATTCGACCATCAGACGGGTGTACTTCTGTCGGTGTCCGCGGCGGACGCGGATGCGCTTCTTCGGGCTGTAGCGGAAAGCCACCACCTTGTCGCCGCGGAAATGCCCCACGACGGAAGTCAGCGCCTCGATCCCGCTCACGAGCGGAGTCCCGACCGAGAACTGTTCGCCGTCCGCCAAAAACAGGACGCGCTCCAGTTTGAAATCATCGCCAGCGTTCACTGGCAGGCGGTCCACCACGATGGTTTCGCCTTCGACGGCTTTGTATTGCTTGCCGCCGCTTTCCACGATTGCGTATTTCATTTTTTCTCCACGGATTCACTTCGCCTCAGTCCCTGCGGGTTGGACTTGCATCCGACGCCGAGCCGAGGGGAAGCCGGTATCACAGTTCCGCCCCGGCACACCAACTGCCAGGGCAGAAGCGGACGGATTATACTTGCAGCCCGCGGGAAATGTCAACATCGAAAACAGGTTTTTCTGTATAATCGCCCCCATGCGTCGTTATCTCCTCTTCACCGTTTTTGCCTCGGGCATGACCACCCTCGCTGCCGAACTCGCGGCGGGACGTTTGATCGGCAACGTGTTCGGCACGAGCAACCTCGTCTGGGCCGCCATCATCGGACTCATCCTCATCTACCTGACGCTGGGTTACTCGCTCGGCGGCCGTTGGGCAGACGCGAACCCCACGCCCTACGCCATGTACCGCGTCCTCGCCTGGGGCGCGTTCACGCTGGGAGTCGTCCCCTTTGTCGCTGGCCCCGTCCTGCGCGCCGCGGCAAACGCCTTCGACGGACTCCAACTCGCCGTTCTCGGCGGCGCGTTCGCGGCGGTGTTGATCCTCTTCATCATCCCCGTCACTTTGCTCGGCACGATCTCGCCCTTCGCCATCCGCCTCAGCCTCGACGATCCCGCGCACGCGGGCGTGACCTCGGGACGCATCTACGCCGTCTCGACGCTCGGCTCCTTCATCGGGACGTTCCTGCCCGTCCTCGTCCTCATCCCCACCATCGGCACGACGCGCACCTTCCTCGTCTTCAGCCTGTTCCTGCTGTTCGTCGCCCTCGCGGGCATGGCGCTGAACGGACAACGCAAACAAGCCGTCATCCATCTTTGGATGGTCGCGGCTCTCGTCCTCCTGGCGGCGTTCAACGCGAATCAAAAAATGAAAAACTCCGAGGGACAGGTTTTTGAAACCGAGTCGGCGTACAACTACATCCAGGTTCTCCAACGCGACGATTACACCCTCCTCCGCCTTAACGACGGGCAGGGCGTCCACTCCATCTACAATCCCAATGTGCTGTTCTACAACGGCCCCTGGGAACTCTTCCTCGTCGGCCCCTATTTCAATCCCGACACGGATCCGTCCGACGTACACCGCATCGGCATCATCGGTCTCGCGGCGGGGACGGCCGCGCGTCAAGCCACGGCCATCTACGGCAGCATCCCAATTGACGGCTGGGAGATTGACCCCGAGATCGTCAAAGTCGGACGAGAATACTTTGCGATGACCATGCCCAATCTCATCGTCCACATCGAAGACGGACGCTACGGCCTCTCGCGCAGTCCAGACAAATTCGACCTCCTCGCCGTAGACGCCTACCGCCCTCCGTACATCCCCCCGCACATGACGACGCGCGAATTCTTCGAGATGGCCGCCTCCCGCCTGACCCCGCGCGGGGTCCTGGTCGTCAACGTGGGACGCGCCCCCGGCGACCGCTCGCTCATCAACGGACTCGCCACCACCCTCGCGACGGTCTTCCCCTCCATCCATATCGTGGATATCCCCGGCACGCTCAACTCGATGGTCTACGCCACCATGCAGCCGACCGCGTCCGAGGATTTTTTCGCCAACCTGACGCGGCTCGCGGCAGACCCATCCGTTCATCCGCTGCTATCTCAGACCATGTATAACGCCTACGCGAATCTTCAACCCGGCTACGAGACCACCCTGGTCTTCACCGACGACCGCGCTCCCATCGAATGGTTGACCAACAACCTGGTGATCAATTTTATTTTGCACGGCGAGGTGGAGTCCTTGCAGTAGGCATCCACTTTGAATTGGTAAACATGCCTCCCAAACTCATCTTCTTTCTCACCGCGCTTCTCACTCCCATCGTCCTGCTGGGATTCGCGCTTCGGCTGTTGCTGACGCCCGTCTTCCCGACGATGGAATACAACCTGCCCTGGTTCCCGCCCGACGCGTACGGATTCACCGTCGGCGACCGCGTCGGATGGTCGCGTTACGCGGTGGAATATCTGACCAACCGCGAAGACATCGCCTATCTCTCCCGCCTGCACTTTGAAAACGGAGAGTCTCTCTTCAACGAGCGCGAGCTCAGCCACATGGAGGACGTCAAACGCGTGACGCGCGGCGCGTTGGACGTTTTCTATCTCGCGCTGGCGGGACTGGCGCTGCTCGGGCTGTGGTCCAAGCGCGGGGAGCAGTGGTCCGCTTTCCGTCAGGGATTGAAGCGGGGCGGCGAGATCATGGTCGGGATCGCGGGCGCGGCCGCGGCGGTGGTCGCGGTCGGCATGTTCCTCATCCCCGACCTGTTCTGGACGTTTTTCAGCGGGTTCCACGCCCTGTTCTTCAAGGGCGATTCGTGGCTGTTCGAATATTCGGACACGCTCATCCGCCTGTTCCCGCTCCGCTTCTGGCAGGACGCGTTTCTGCTCGTGGCGTTGATCGCGGTGGCGGGAGGGCTGGGACTGGCGCTGGGAATCAAGCGGGACACAACCAAAACACGCGACACGAAATGACAGTGTATAATCCTGCCGAGGAGTTTCCATGACCGAGATAACGCTGAAGGATAAAGTAGCCCTGGTGACCGGCGGCTCGCGCGGCATCGGGCGCGCCATCGCGCTGGAACTCGCCGCGCGCGGCGCGGCGGTGACGGTGAACTACAACCGTTCAGCCGAGGCCGCGGACGAGGTAGTGAAACAGATCGTGGACGCGGGCGGGAAAGCCGCCGCGTTCCAGGCCGACGTGTCGAATTTCCGTCAGGCCGAAGACCTGGTGAAATTCGCCATCGAGACGTTCGGCGATTTGCACATCCTCGTCAACAACGCGGGCATCACAAAGGACACGCTCATCATGATGATGTCCGAGGCAGATTGGGACTCGGTGATTGACACCAATCTCAAAAGCGCCTTCAACTGCTCGAAGGCCGCCGTCAAACACATGATGCGCAAACGCTACGGGCGCATCATCAACATCGCCTCCGTCGCGGGGCAGATGGGTAACGCGGGACAGGCCAACTACTCCGCCTCCAAAGGCGGACAGATCGCCCTGACCAAGTCGCTGGCGCGCGAACTGGCCTCGCGCAACATCACGGTCAACGCGGTCGCGCCCGGCTTCGTGGATACGGACATCCTCGACGCCATGCCGCAGGAGACGTTGGAAGCCGCCCTGAAATTCGTCCCGCTCGGACGCAAAGGCAAACCCGAAGAGATCGCCTATGCCGTGTCTTTCCTGGCCTCGGAGCGCGCCGCCTACATCACCGGGCAGGCGCTGGGCGTGGACGGCGGAATGGCGATGATGTAATGGAGAAAACTATGCAAAGCGACACCCCCGGCAAGACTACCGTCTCTCCCGACGTGCTGATCACCATCGCGCGGCTCTCCACGCTGGCCGTCCCCGGCGTGGGAGGGATGGCCGCCGTCCCGGGCGGCGTGAACCGTCTCTTCCGCCGCGGGATCGGCGACGGCGTGCGGATCGAGATCGAGGACAACACCGTCTTCGCGGACCTGTACTTCACCGTCAAGCAGGATGTCAACATCCGCGAAGTCAGCCGCAACGTGCAGAAGCAGGTGGCGCGCGCCATCCAGGAAATGGTCGGGATGGAGATCGGCCACGTCAACATCCACATCGAAGACATTGACTACGAGGAAACCGACGAGGCCTGATCGGTATGAAATCCCGCACCAGGGCCCGCAGTCTCGCCCTGCAAGTACTTTACGAAGTTGACCTGGCGAATCATCCTCCAGTCGAGGTATATCAATCCCGTCTCGAGGAGATGCCGTTGACGGATGAATTGGCGGAATTTGCCCGCCAGATCGTCTTCGGGGTGTTGCCCCTGGCGCGCGAACTCGACGATGCCATCGCCAAATACGCGCCCGAATGGCCGGTGGACCAGATCGCCGCCATTGACCGCAACATCCTCCGCATGGCATTGTGGGAAATGGCCGTGCAGCGCGAGACTCCGGTGAAGGTCGCCATCAACGAGGCGGTGGAACTCGCCAAACAGTTCGGCTCCGACAGCGCGCCGCGCTTCGTCAACGGGGTTTTGGGAAGCCTGGCGGAACACAGGGAAGAAATTTACCGGCGGGTCAAAACATTGGAAAACAAATAGCATGGATTTTTTAGGCGTCGGCCCCACTGAGGTTCTCCTCATCATTGCAATTGCGATTATCGTCCTCGGTCCAAAAAACATGGCGGAGACCGGCCGCGCCATCGGCAGCTGGCTGAATCGCTTCGTCCAATCGGATCTATGGAAAATTCTCAAAAACACTTCGCAGGAAATTCAGCGCCTGCCTACGCAGTTAATGCGCGAAGATAACCTGGAAAATTTTTCGAATGCCGACCCGACGCAGACGGAACAGGGCGACACATGGCGCGGGACGCGATCTGTCCCAACTCCGGCCGCGCCTCCCCGGCCGGCGGAGGCGGACGCGGCCCCGATGACGATCGCGACTCCCGCCGAGCCGTTGACCCCGCCCGACGCGGCGGCTCCGCCTCCACAGGAAGCGGCCGCGCCGAAAACGTCCGCAAAGAAGAAGCCCGCGTCCGCCAAAAAATCGGGGAAGAAGCTGGCCGCCAAACCCTCCCGCGCGCCCAGGAAGAAGTCGAATGCGTAAATTTTTCCTCGGCGTTGGAAAAGCCCTCACGTTCCCGTCCCGCGCGATACGGTCCATAATCGCCTTCTTCCGCGCGGAACCGACGGAGCAGCCTCTCGGCGAGATGCTCGCCTCCATCGCGACCAGCCGGGAGCTCCACGACGCGATACTGGAGCAGTTCGAGGCTTTTCGCAAACATCTCTTGCGCGCCCTGCTGGCGCTGATCCTGGCGACCATTGCGGGATGGTTCTTAACCGAACCCGTCATCGCCCTCCTTGCCGGTCCCGTCGGCGGGCCTGAACGCCTACAGATCATCGACCTGACCGAATCAATCGGCGTCTTCATGAAGATTGCCGTCCTGCTTGGGCTGGCCATCTCCATCCCCTACATTGCATTTGAGTTCTGGCTGTTCGCCGCGCCCGGGCTCAAACCCCGCGCGCGGTTGACCAGCCTCGTCGCCATTCCCATCACGGCCTTGTTGTTTTATCTCGGCATCCTCTTTACTTATCGTTACATGCTGCCCCCAGCCATTAATTTCCTGATCAATTTCGGGGAATTCCAGGCCAATCCGACCGCCGAAAAATACTACAACCTCCTCACCCGCCTCCTTCTATGGATCGGCCTCTTCTTTGAATTCCCGCTGGTCGTCTACATTTTGACTTCGATGGGCGTGGTCCAACCGAAGGCTCTCGCCGCGCGCTGGCGGCTGGCTGTCATCGTCATCGCTGTGATCGCGGCTGTGATCACTCCCACCACCGACATGGGGAGCATGGCGCTTGTCATGGCTCCCATGATCGTCCTGTATTTTATAAGCATTGGGCTGAGTTTTGCCGCATCTGCGGCCAGAAACCGGCGCGCCCCAACGACAGGCGAGTCGTGAATCCCATAAAAAATATCCCAGAAGAGAGGTGGATATGCCGCCCCTTTCCAAATCCGCCCGAAAAGTCATCCTGGTCTTCACCGCCGCGTTGACGCTGCTCAGCGGCCCGGCCTGCGCGCTGACGCTCTTCAAATGGCCGGATCTGTCAAATGGCACGCCCGAGCCGCCGACGCCGGTCATCCCCACCGCCACGCCCCTGCCCCAGACACAGATCGTCTTCCACGCGGGACTGCCCGCGCCGCTCCTGCCCGGCGAGAGGCTCGTCCTGCGCGTCCTGGACGAAGTGAGCGGACTCGAATTCAACGCCGCCGACCACCCGATGCAGGCGCGCGACGCGCTCAACTACGCCGTCGCCCTGCCGCTGGCGGTCAACTCTGTGACGAAGTACCGCTACGTCCGCGTCGGGGCCGGCCAGCTCTCAGAAATGAACGCCTTCAACCAACCCGTCCGCTATCGGATGTACCTCGCGGGCAATCCCGACGAGACGACCGACCTCATCGCGGCCTGGCCCGACCAGCCGTTCAACGGCGCCAGCGGAAGCGTGCAGGGCGTCGCGATGAACGCCGAAAACGGCGCGCCCATCCCAAGCCTGTTCGTCACAGCCGCGGGCGTCAGCGCCGTCGCCGATTCAGCCGGACGGTTCAGCCTGCACGGACTCCCGGCCGGCACGCACAACGTCGTCGGCTACGCGCTGGACGGCGGCTACACGACATTCCAGCAAGGCGCGACGGTCGCCCAGGGGCTGGCGACCCCGGTCGAGATCCGCGTCAGACCGGCCGCGCTCGTCCCGGTCATATTCACCGTCCACGTACCGAGCGGCACGCAACCCGGCGCGCCGCTACGCATCGCGGGAAATTTCCTGCAACTGGGAGCCGTCTTCGCCGACTTGCGCGGCGGCAGCAGCGTCATCGCCAACCGGATGCCGGTGATGAACCACGTGGCCGAGGGACTCTACAGCCTGACGCTTTCCCTGCCCGCCGGCGCGGACGTGCGCTACAAATACACGCTGGGCGACGGCTACTGGAACGCCGAGCGCGGATCGGACGGCGGCTTCGTCACGCGGCAATTGATCGTCCCCCCCAACGGCGCGGCCATCGAGGAGATCGTCGCGTCGTGGAAAGCCGGTGTCTCGGCGCCGGTCAGTTTTGAGGTCACCGCGCCTTCCAACACGCCCGCAGGCGACATCCTCTACATCCAATTCGGCGCGCCAAACTGGACCGAACCCATCCCGATGTGGTGGGCAGGAAACAACGTCTGGAAATACCGACTCTACGGCCCAATGGATCTGCGCTCCATCCACTATCGCTACTGCCGCAACGGCCAATGCGGCACAGCCGACGACGAAGCCACCGCCGGGGAAACGGCCAGCGGACGGCAGTTCAGCACAGCCATCACCGCGCAAGACCTGCGCAACACGGTGACGCGCTGGGCTTGGATGAGCGCCAGCGGGCCCTCCTCGCTGACCGGCAGCAACGTGGTGGCGCGCGGCGGCGCGTTTATGGCCGGCGTGGAATTCGAGGCGCAGTTCCATCCCAGCTGGATTCCCAGCCTCCCGGAGACCATGAAAAACGTTCAAGACATCGGCTCCAACTGGGTCATCCTCGCCCCCACCTGGACCTACGCGTCCAGCAACCCAATCGTCTTCGGCGCGCGGCCCGGCGCGGACGCGTTATGGGCCGACGCCGCGCTCATGGCCTCAATGGGACGCGCGCACAACCTGAACGTGGCGTTCTTCCCCCAGCCCCGCTTCGCGGACTCCGCGGCCGGCTTCTGGCTGAACTCCCCGCGCGACCCCACCTGGTGGCAGATCTGGTTCGACGCCTATCGGAACTTCGCGGTGAACTACGCCGACCTGGCCGCGCAGGCCGGGGCGCAGTCGCTCATCCTCGGCGGAGACTGGGTCGCGCCCGCCCTGCCGAACGGCTTGGTGAACGGCAACCCGTCCGGGGTCCCGGCAGACGCGGAGACGCGCTGGCTGGCGATCCTGAACGAAGTCCGCGCCCACTTCCGCGGCCAGATCCTGTGGGCGCTTCCGTACACGCCTCCCAACCTGACGACGCCCGCGTTCCTCGCCCAAACGGACGGCGTGTACCTGCTGATCTCGGGGAACCTCAGCGAGAATTCCCGCCCGCCGCGCGAGGAACTGGAGGCCGCGGCCGCGTCCATGCTGGACAACAACGTGGCCCCGCTTCAGTCCATGCTTGGGAAGCCGGTCTATCTGGCGTTCGGATACCCGTCCATCAACGGGAGCGGCGCCAACTGCCTGCCCGCCAACTTCTCTGGCTGCCTCGACTGGACCGCGCTCAACCAGCCGACGACCGACCGTCCCGAACTGAGCCTGAACCTGCAATTGCAGGCAGACATCTATGAAACGCTGCTGGCGGCGGTGAACACGCGTCCATGGGTGAGCGGGGTCGTCAGCCGCGGTTACTATCCGCCCACGCTGCTACAGGACAAGTCCGCCTCGATTCACGGGAAGCCGGCCGGAGACGTGTTATGGTATTGGTATCAGCGGTTTTTGGGGATTGTGAAGTGATGCGAGCGAGCGTCGCATAGCGCGTACCCTGAGTTCTCCAACGCGAAGATAGTGTTGGAGAACTCTTCTTATATGAGGATATTGCGCGCTAGCGCGCTTTTGTAAGTGGGCTGTTTTCAGGAAGCCGCGGCCGCGTCCACGAAGGCTTTGAAGAGCCTCCGCATTTCCGCGTGGGAGGTCATCCATTCGGGATGCCATTGGACCGCCAGCGCGAATCGGTGGGACGGGAGTTCGATCCCCTCGATCAATCCGTCGGACGCGACGGCTGTGACTTTCACTTGAGGAGCCAGGTCCTTCACGCCCTGATGGTGCAGGCTGTTGACTTCCAATCCCCGTTTACCCAAAATTTCGGAGAGACGCGTCCCGGCTTCGACGCGGACCGCGTGGGCGAGATAATCCCGCGAATGTCCCTTGTGCCAATCGTGCTGGAGGGCGTTGGGACGCTGGTCGAGGATGTGGGTGTAGAGCGTCCCGCCGAGGGCGACGTTCATCACCTGGAGGCCGCGGCAGATTCCGAGAAGAGGCTTGTCCGCCTCCACAGCGGCGCGCAGGAGCGGAAGTTCGAGCGCGTCGCGGGCGGGTTCGGCCTCCACGCTGGAATGCGGATCGCCGTCGAAATGCTCGAGGCCGATGTCCGCGCCGCCGGAAAACAGGATCCCGTCCAGGCGGTCGAAGAGGACGCGCCAGCCGTCTTCGGGCAGGTCGGGCGGGATCAGGATCGGCGCGCCGCCCGCGTCCACGAGCGCGGCGACGTAGGCGTGCAGGACCCGGACGGCGGGCAATCCCTCGGCGGTCTGCGCGTGAGAGGCGGTGATTCCGATCAGCGGGCGGGAAGTCGGTCTGTCCATCGGGCGAAAATCAAAAAACCCCAAAGGCTAAACCTTCGGGGTTCTCTGCAACTAGTCGAATTTCTGTTTGAGGCGGGCGGATTTGCCCGTGCGGCCGCGCATGAAGTACAGCTGGGCGCGGCGGACGACGTTGTGCCGCTCGACGACGACCTTGTCTATGCGGGGTGAGCGGAGCAGGAAGGTGCGCTCCACGCCGACGCCGTTGCTCGCCAGCCGGCGGACGGTGAACGAGGATTCGTTTCCGCCCTTGCGGAGGCGGATGACGGTCCCTTTGAATTCCTGGACGCGCTCGCGCTCGCCTTCCTTGATCTTGACGTGCACGCTCACAGTATCGCCGGGGCGCAGGGCTGGGATTTTTTCGTTGCTTTTGGCCTCGATGGCCTTCATAATCTGGTCAGACATGTTCTTTATCCTTACTTGGGTTCTGGGTAGCGACGGCGCATTATAGCATACAGGTTCGTAAAACAGCAAGGAAAATTATTTCATTTTCAGACGGTAGATCGCGACCGAGGCCTGGTAGTTGACGGTGGGCAGGTAGCCCAGCAGCCAGCGGTCGTGGTCAATCTCGAAGACTTTGACGAGTTCCATCTCGAAGAGCGGACTGGAGGTCAGTCCCATGATGGAGGCGAAATCGAGCATGCCCTCGGATTGGCGGCCGGCGCGTCCCGGCAGGACGAGACAGGTCGCGCCGCGCTCGACGAGATATTTGTCCGCGCCGCCGTTGACGAATTTGTCCGCCCCATCGGGTTCGAGCAGCGCGGCCATCTCGACGATGGGACGCCCGCTGTAGTAGCGCAGCGATCCCACGTCGAAGGCCGCGCACAGGTCGTCGGCGCGAAAGTCGCGGACGTAGTGCGCGGCGGGGACGCGGGCGTTGACCATGTGCTCGATGTTGGCGTCGTAGACGCGGTTCCAGTACAGGCCGTTGGACGCGGCGATGACCAAGAGGAAGAGTCCCGCGGCCCAGCGCCGCGCGGGGAGCCGCGCCAGGCTGGAGAATCCCGCCGCGATTCCGATCCACAAGACGATGTAGTTGACCGCGCCGTAGCGGCTGGCCGTCCCGGGGATGGGAAGCAGGATCATGTAAGCCAGATTATGCAGAACCACCCAAAAGAACAGCGCGAGCAATTCGCGCCGATTCGGGTCGCGCGCCCAGGCGTTCCATTGCCGCGGCTTGAAGAAATTCTTCCAGCCAAGGAAAGCCAGCCAGATGACCATCGCGGCGGCGGCAAAAGACCAGACGGAAATGTCCACCGAGGGACTGCCCGCCGCGCCCGCCAGTCGGATTTCGGGAGGCGGGAGCGCGATGCCGCCCAGCGCGAACTCCAGCAGGTAGGCGATCCACAAGGCGGGATAGAGCAGGTTGGAGAGTTTGCCGATGAATTGGGGCAGGTGATATTGCTTGAGGACGAAATCGGTCGCCAGCGCCGAGCCGAGTTGCTTGGCAGAGGCGCTGGTCGGCAGGAAATGTCCCGTGCGGAACTTGAGGTATCCGTACCACGGCGCGGCGAGGAGCAGTCCTACGGACGCGGCCAGCAGGAATTCGCGGCGCGGCCGTCCATACGCGATGACCTCGACGAGGGCGAGCGCGGCGAGGAGGAAGAGTCCCTCGGGACGCGTGAGGGTGAGCGCCGCGGCGAGGAAACCGAACCAGCCCCAACGTTCGGAGCGATGCGAGAGGAGGGTCAAAACACCGAGGGCGAGGAAGAGAGTCGTCTCCATCCCGTTCAGCGAGAACCAGAGCATGTTTCCCGAAAACGCGATCAGGGACGCGGCCGCGGCGGCGCGCAGCGGAGTCCAGGCGCGGCGCAGCAGTTCGTAGACGCCGACCGAGACGACGATGAGCGAAAGCGTTCCCAGGATCTTGGCCGCGACGTGCGGCGGGATTCCAGCGAGGCGTCCCGCGGCCAGGAGGGCGATCCAAAGGAAGGAGGAGGCGGCGACGCCTTTTTCGTCGGGGAAACTGAAGTAGAGCTGGCCGTGCGCGGCGAGGTTTTCCGCGTAGACGAAGTGGATGTAGGCGTCGTCCATCGGAAATTCGCGGGGCGACGGGTAGAGGTAGAGCAGCGCGGCCGCCGCGATGGACGCGGCGAGGCAGGCCGGGATGACCCAGCGCGGCAGTTGGCGCGAGCGCGAATCGAGCGCGCGTCCGAAACGGTCGAGTTTTTCGATGAGGGTTTCCGCCATGCGATTCTCTTGGAGTTTGGTAGAATTCCAGCCTCGAAGTATAGCATGAACAAACGGCCGGGATTTTCAAAGCCAGGCCGCGGCACAGGAGTTAAATGGACATTTCACTTGCATTGGGCGGCGGAGGGGCGAAAGGCAATTCCCACATCGGCGTTTTACGCAAACTCGAAGCGGAGGGATTCCGCATCCGCGCGGTGGCCGGGACGAGTTTCGGCGGGATCGTTGCGGCGCTGTACGCCTCGGGCAGGACGCCCGGCCAGATCGAGGAGATTTTCTCGACGGTGGACCAGACGCGGCTCTACGGCCGCGCGCCCGACGAGGGGCCGTCCCTGCTCGGACTGGCGGGCGCGTCGAAATTCTTCGAGGAGGCCCTCGGCCCGGTCGAGTTCAGCGACTTGAAACTCCCCTGCGCGCTGACGGCCGTGGACTTGAAATCGTCGCGGGAGGTGGTTCTCTCCGAAGGCTCCGTCCACGAGGCGCTGCTGGCGACCATCGCCCTGCCGGGGATCTTCCCGCCGCGTCGCATCCGCGACTGGGAACTGGTGGACGGCGGGACTCTCGATCCCGTGCCGGTGCAGGCGGCGCGCGCCCTCGCGCCGGGACTGCCCGTGGCCGCGGTCGTGTTGACCGCGCCCGTCGGCGAGCCGACGCGCATGTTCGAGGTGAGCCTGCCCTACCTGCCCGGCGTCATCACAAAGCGCATCGCCCACATGCGTTTCGCGCAGGCCTTCGACATCTTCCTCCGCTCGGTGGAGATCGTCAACCGTCAGATGGCGGAACTGCGGCTCGCGGCGGACGCTCCCGACGTGATCGTCCGCCCGGCGGTGAGTCACATCCAGCTGTTGGACGAAGTGGACATCCGTGAGACGGCAAAACTCGGGGAGGCCGCGGTGGAGGCGGCGCTGCCTGAGTTGAAACGCGTTACGGGATGGACGGCGAAGCTGGTCAGGATGTTAAGAAGAGTATGATCCCTGCGCCTCAGCCACAGCAGAGGAAATAATCTCCTCTTTCACCCCTTTCTTTCGGAGACTTTGGATCAACGAGGAAATATCCACGCCGCCCTCCAATCGTTCCAAATCAGCGCGCAGTCCCTGGCCTACGTAGGCTTTAATGAGGGATTGATAACCTGAAAATCCAAGCAAAGGCGCAATACGCTTGAGGTCTTCAATTACATCATTGGGAATGCGAATGCTGACCATCGTCGTGGGACGATCTTTTTGAAGGCGTTGGGTAAGTTTATCGGTTTTCATAGGTCTCTCTTTCGGCGGGCGTTGCCAGACGCGCAGAAATAATTCTGAATTTCTCGGCCCGTTGAACATAAACGATGTAGATAACTTTCCAATTTGTGCTCATACCAAGAAACCGCTCACGGAGTTCATTATCAACAATCTCATCTTCGAGACGATTAAGAAATGGATCGAAAAACGCTTCGCAGGCTTGCTCAAACGAAATTCCATGCTTGCGAAGATTGGCAATCGCTTTCTGGCTGTCCCATTCGAAGATGATTCCGTGAAGAGTGTACTGGATGTCCATCAAAGTGAAGTATAGCAAGACGTATATGCTTTGTCAATACATATCAGATAACTGAATCTTAGTGCATTTTCGCTTGCTAACCATATCATCTCACAAACGAATTCGCATCTCTTCCGATGATCAAATCTTCTCAGAATACCATCCCCTATTACATCGGCCTCCTCATGCCCTACCTCGCCGTCTGGCTGGGACTGTATATTTTCCAAAACGGCTGGGCGGCGATCCTGCTTTACCACGCGGGCATCGCCGCGCTGGTCACGCGGACGCGCTCCTGGCCGCGGCTGGATCAGTTCCGCCTCAAAGCGCCGATCTGGACGACTCTCCTTTACGCGGCGGCGGGCTGCTCGGCGGGCCTCCTGGTGTATCTGCTCTGGCCGTTCCTCCACGCCTCGCCCAAACTGGCGGACGCGCTCCTCGCCTGGGGACTGACGCCGCGCGGCTGGCCGCTCTTCATCGTCTACAGCGCGCTCGTCAACCCGTGGCTGGAGGAGAGTTACTGGCGCGGCTGGCTGGGAAGCGCGGCGCGACATCCAATTTTTCGTGATGCGGCCTTTGCGGGATTCCACCTTGTCATCCTCGCGCCGTTCTTCCCGCTCGTCTGGCTGGCCGCCGCGTTCGTCGTCCTCGCGTTCGCGGGCTGGATGTGGAGACAGGTAAACCGCGCCGAGACCTCCATGCTGGCGTCCACGCTCTTCCACATGGCGGCGGACGTAAGTATTCTGCTGGCTGTTTGGTCTACGATATGAAACGTTGGGGCGAATTTCTGTGTTCGCCTCTGGGCAGAC
>DKTP01000002.1:3412-39427 GCA_002473085.1 Anaerolineales bacterium UBA7227 | reverse complement strand
GGTCGTCGTCGGTTCGGGCGCGAGCGGCGGGACATCGGTGGGCCGCGTAAAGCCGATCACGAGGGACGCGGCGATGCTGGCGTCGCGCTGAGCGAGGCGGAGTTCCGCGTCGGTGGCGCGTTGCAGGTTCTTCACCGCGCGGACATATTCGATGGAACTTTCGCAGCCCGTGTCGAGCGAGTTGGAGATGTTCTTCCAGTTGGTCGCGAGACGCTGGCTCCTGGCGCGGCTGATGGCCGAGGCGAGGCAGCCCGGCCCGTTGTGGTAGCCGATGAGCGAGATGCGCCAGGCGTCGCCGGGATCGAGGTTGGCGAAGGAGCGGCCGGTGAGACCTTCCACGTAGTATTTGGCGCTGTTGTAACTGGCGCGCAGGGCCGCGGCGACGTAGATGACGCTGTTGCGTGAGCGCTGTAGGTCCACGCGCCCGGGGCAGTTGGCGCAGTCCGCGTCGACGCGCTGGATGATCGCGCCGCGCAGGAGCGATTGCTGCGAGGCGGGCATGAGTCCGTAGGGCGTTTTGCACGTCTCGGCGGTGTAGATCTGAAGACAGAACTCGTGGGCGAAGCCGTTGTTCCAGCGCAGGAGGGTGTCGGCGCCGTTGTTGGTGAATTGGCCGAGTCCGTATTCGGAGTAACCATAGCGGGTGGAATGATTGCCGGGCCAGTACTGGCTTTCCTGTCCGATCACGTTTTTGAGGAGATAGGGCGGGACTCCCTGCTGGATGGCGGCGTTGTAGATGGCTTCGTCGAACTGGTTCTGCCAGAGGACGACGGCGTTGTGCGCCGCGCGCTCGCCGCAGGGGGTGGCCGCGCCGTTGCGGAGGATCCCGCCGTCGGCGCAGGAGGAGGCGTTCACCAGTCCGGTGAAGATGAGCTTCCCAGCCAGCAGGTTAAGCGGACGGCTGGAGGCAAGTTCAAGAGGGCTGTCTGGCGAGGATAGTAGTCCGGGATTGAAGGTCTCTCCGGCTTGTTTGGCGGGGAATAAAAATGGGAATAATGACCGAGGGGTGGCGGTGGGAGTGGCGGTCGCGGACGAAAACGGCCGGCCGGCCTGCGCGGGGACGGCAAGCGCGGCGATTACAATCAGCGTCGCCATAACCATCAATGTCGTGGCGAGACTTCGGGAGCGGGCGGCGTTGCGCAGGCGTTTCTTCACGGATAATACTTCGTTGAAACAGGCGATTAAAGGCAATCCATCAGGGACGTGACGACGGGCATGGCGGAGGCTGGATAGCCGCCACGCCCCTGCTGGGAGACAAGCGACGCCGCGAAAGCGGCGCTGCGCCGGTTCGGACCCCGGAACTGGCGTATGCCATTGCTTTCGTACATTGGAGGCGAGAGACTTTCACGGCGTTTTCCTGTGGCGGGGAAGGCGCTGGTCTGCCCTCCCCGCTGTGGTCTTATCAGGCTTATGGACCGGGAGCCGCGACCGGGACGATGATCGGCGCGGTCGGGCTGGTGGTCACGTTGAAGAAGTTGACCGCCCCCGCGTGGCAACGGAGGCAGATGGCGCGGTTGTCGGCCTTGAGCAGGACGGAGCCGCCCGCATAGGAGGCGTTGCTCGCCAGCGCCGAGGAGGCGGTGGCGGCGGTGCCGTGCGCGTTGTGGCAGTCTACGCAGGTATAGGTCCCGGCGCCGGCCAGGGTGGCGCCGGAAGCGCCAGCGCGGTGGCGGTAGTGATAGCCGGGATCGCCGGAGTCCGTGCTGCGAGACGCCAGGCCGGGGGCCAGGTAGCGGTCGTGGCAGGTGGCGCACCAGTACCCCATCACGTCGTGCGGGGCCTGGTTGTTGAAGGCCGTGCCGCCCGTGCCGCCGGCGCAGTCCGCCGCGTTGGCGGTCATCGTTGTGCCGTCGAAGCAGGCGACGCGCGAAGTGGCGGTGATGTTGAAGGCGGTAACGGCGGGACGCTTGTAGGCATAGTAGCGGCCGCCGTAGTCGCCTGCGCCGGCGAAGTTCGCCACATACGGGCTGTTGACCGCAGCCGGGACGTAACGGGTGCTGTAGGAGCTCACGGTGCGGTCAAGGGCGGGATTGTTGTTCAGCGAATACCACTTGACGGTGGTATCGGGAACTTGAACGCCAGCCACCGACGGGATGACCGTCTGACCGACATAGCCGGCCGCGATGCCGTTGGCCGCGCTCCAGGTCTGGGCGGTGTTCCAGTAGAACGCCGCGCCCGCGCCGACCTCGCCTGCAACCTCGAAGCCGTTCGAGCCTCCGGGCTGGAAGCGCAGGATGCGGTAGGACGGATACGGCGCGCCTGTGGCGGAGCCCCACTGCTTGCCGGCGTTTCCATGCGGATCGTGACAGGATGTGCACTCCAACTCCGTGGCGCCGGTGAAGGTCCCCGCGCCCCAGTTGTTCGCCAGCGTGCCGCCGGCATTGATGTTGCCGGAGCCCCAGACGGTGCCGGAGCGGCCCGCGGTGGAGACATCGTGGTTGGATGTCGCCGCGCGTCCCACGGCGAGCGGGGAGGCCGCGCTGGTATCGTAGGCGTTCATGCGCGCCCACGAAGTGAGGGAGTTGTTGCGATCCGCGGCCGCGTTGGCGGTCGTGTTTGCGAGACCGCCTTCGTTGGAGGCGTTGCCGTAGTCGGTCAACATGCGGGCGTTGACGAACCCGCCGCCGAACAGACCGTAACCGGCATCGCCCCAGCCGCCGGCCCAACTACCCTTGCCGTGGGTATCGGGACCGGGAATGGCGGTGTCGTAGTAGCCGTCCACAACGTTGGTGTACGCGCCGGTGCCGTCATGGCACGAGGTGCACAGGCTGTAGACGTCGCTGGCGACCAGCAGGAAACCGTCGGAGGAAATCGCCGAGTGCGCGCGGTGGCACGAAGCGCAGGCTTCGGTGGAACCGTTGAAGCCGCCGTGAGGGCCGTTGTCCGCTGTTGCGGTGGTGGCGAGGGCGAGGATGAGGATCGCGCCCAGCGCCATTGCGAAGAGAAGTTTCTTCATACACACTCTCCTAAGTAGGATTCGAACATGGGTTGGGGTCCTGGTTTCGTACTTGGCGGGTTCTCACCTCCTGGCCTAGTAAGACCAAACCTGAATACGGTTGTTGTCGCGGTCCGCGATATACAACCGTCCGGTTCCATCAATATAAACGTCAATGGGGTAGTTGAACTTGCCTTCCTCGAGACCGAACTCGCCGATGTCGAAGGCGAATTGCGGCTCATCCCCGGAGACGTTATACACACGCAAAGTCGAGCCGACCGCGTCGGCCACGACGAGACAGTCGCCGCGGGCCATCCACATGCCGCGCGGCAGGTTCAGCGCGCCCTGCGTCTGTCCGAACCCGAAGAAGGTTTTGTAGGCGCGTTCTGGAGTCCAGACGGAGACGCGGGCGTTGTTCCCATCGGAAATATAGAAGTTGCCCCTGCCGTCCTTGACGACGGTCTGCGGGAATTGGAATTGCTCGTTGCCGGGTCCCTCCGAACCGAACGCGGCGATGACCGGGGCGAAGGACGAGAGATCGCCCTCCAGCGCGGCCGCGGGGATGACGCGGACGCTGTGGGCGTCGGTGGTGGTGTCGGTGTAGATCAGGTTGCCGTCGGCGTCGAAGCGCAGCCCGAGCGGCGAGAAGGGATAGTTCTCCTCGGGGATGGTCAGGTGAATGGTTTTGAGTCCCAGGTCGGAGGTATAAGTCAAATTCTTGTTGATGCCCTCGTAGTGGGTGATGATCAGTCCTCTCGGTACGCTTCCGCCGGACTGCTGGGCGATGTATTTGGTGAGGGTCATCTGCTGGCCGATGATGGCGTCTATCAGGTTGCCGTTCGGGTCGTAGATGTCTATGGCCTGGCTGGTGCGGTCCACGAGGAAGATGCGTCCCTGCTTGTCAATCGCCATGTACTTCGGCTCGCGGTTGGCCTTGTCGGTTCCGGGCGGGGCGAAGCTGGTGACGAAGTTCCCGTCGCGGTCGAAAACCTTGACGAGGCGGCTGCCGCCCGTCTCGGCGGCGTAGATGCGGTTGCCGTCGGGCGAGAGCGCCACCGACACGGGACCGTCCACGTTGTTGATGGAGAACTTGTAGGCCGGACGCGTGCAGACCGAGACCTGCGTCGGGATGATGATGTTGGGGAGCGGTTCCTTCTTGATCAGGTAACGTCCCAGCAATCCGCACACGCAGCACAGGCAGACGAGCAGGAGCAGAAGCAGGAGCAGCAGGAGTCGCCGCTTCTTCTCGTCCTGTTCCTCTTTTTCCTCAGGCGTGAGGGGGACGGGCGGCGCGGCGGGCGTCTCCGCTTCGGTCTTGACCGGGGTGGGTTCGTTAATTTCAGGAGTTGCCATTCGTCGTTCCTATTTGTTCAAGAGCGCGTTCACGCGCTGGAGGCCGGTGTTCGCGGTGAAATCGTTCGGGTCCAGTTTGACGGCGGCTTCGTAACTGGTTTTGGCGTTTTGCAGGTCGCCGGCGGCTTCGTAGGTCATGCCCAGCCCGCTGAAGATGGGGGCAAAGTCGGGGCGCGCCTGGGCGGCTTGCAGGAGCAGGTCGAGCGCTTTGGAATAGTCCTTCGTGGAGAAGGCCGCCATGCCGTTGGCGTAATTGACCAGTCCCGGCTCGTTAAGTCCCTGGAAGGCGGCCGCCAGTCCCTGATAGGCCTCGGTGTAGTTCGGCACGAAGCGGGTAGCCTGGATGAACATGTTGGCGGCGTTTTCGTACGCTCTCACGCCGAGGTAGGCCATGCCGAGTTTGTACATGGCGTCGGCGTCGGTCTGACTCCAGTCCACGGCTCTTTCCAGCGGGGAAATGGCCTTGTCGGGCTGTCCCAGTTTCAGGTAACTGTCGCCGAGGTAGTAGGCAGCGGATTGCAGGGTCTTGTTCAGGCCGGGCATCTCGGCGTCCTGGTTGGCCTCGAGGAATTTTTCCAGCGGTTCGACGGCCTCCGCCGGGCGGCCGCCCAGCGCGTTCGCGATCCCGAGGATGAACCAGGCGCGCTGGTCGTCGGGATAGGCGGCGTTGACTTCCTGCGCCTGCGCGATGGCGTCTTCATAACGACGGTTGGCGAGGTAGGTCTCGGCCAGGTTCAGGCGTTTCGCGGCGTCCTGCGGATCTTCTGCCACCGCCTTCTCCGCCGCTTCGATGCTGGACGCGGCGATCTTCGGCTGGGGACGATGGTAGCGGTCGTAATAGTAATAGCCGCCGAAACCCGCCACCGTCAACGCCAGTACGACGGCCGTCAGGATGACGATGCGCTGCAATTGATAGGTGTTCGTGAACAGCCGTTTCTGGACTGCGTCGATAAGGTTTTTTGCCTTGTTCACTCGTGATTCGCCTTTCTTTTCGGCTAGGGTTTCTCGATGATGCCGCCCGGATGACAGCGGGCGCAGGTCACGTTTTGATGGCAGGTATAGCAGACCTGTCCGCCGGATTCGGCGTAGGATTGCGGATGCGTGAAGGCCATGTCCGCAGGGTGGTTGAGGTTGTGGCAGGCCTGGTTGCTGCAGAACGACCGCCCGTGGCAGTCGGCGCAGCTGTCCAGTTCATCGGACGAAGTGTACTGGTGCGTGACGGTCCAGCTAAAGTCCGCATGCGTAGCGGGGACGCTGCCCACGATCACCGGGGCTTCCACCACCAGCTCGCTGCCGCGTCCCGTGATGGGGACGGTGTGGCACAGGTTGCACTTCACGCTGATTACTTCCTCGTTTCCTTTAGCGTCCCGCGAGACGTGGTTGCCGTCGTGACAGCGGAAGCATCCCAGCGTGGGGTTGTGACGCTCGTTGTTCGGGTTGCTCTTCCAGTCCAGGTTCATGTCGGGGAAGTTCGTGATGGTATAGATGTCTTTGAGCGTCTTGACGGCCTGCTCCACTTCATCTTTCGGGGATGACGCGTATTTCTCCGCCAGTTTGTCAATGGCGGCAAAGGCCTCGTCGCTCGACGCGTATTTTTCGTTCAGCAGGTCCGACGCGTTCTTGTGAATGAACGGCAGGTCGGGCGAGATGAGATTGTGGAGCATGGCCTGGTCCACCACCTGCTCGGGGTAGGGGATGTAATGCGCCGTGCGGTTGTGACAGTCAATGCAATCGAGCGTGCGCAGTTCGCCGCTGGCGCGCGCCTTCTCCACAAAATTCGTCTGCGCCATGTTGAGCATGTCGCGCGAAAAATATTCCTTGAGAGAGCCGTCGGGCTGTTTCACGCCCACCCAGGCCATCACCTGGCGCTGGTCGTCGAGGGCGATGTAGTCCACCTCGCTGGCGACGTGCCAGTGAATGCCGCGCCGCTCGCCGGTCAGGACGTTGAGTCCGCCCATCTTCAGGATCAAAGTGTTCTCGTAGGGCGTGTTCTCCGCGTCGTCGTCATAATGACGGTTCACCTTGATGATGTTGTCGGTGAACGAAGTGGGCGTGTGGCAGCCTTCGCAGATCTCGCGGGCCGGGCGCAGGTTCTTGACCGGGCTTTTGATCGGCCGCGCATAATTATCGAAGACGGTCGCCACCAGCTGGCGCGTCCCGTCAATTTTGGATTGGACGAAGGCCGCCGCGCCCGGCCCCACGTGACAGGTCGTACATTCCACGTTGGCGTGCGCCGACTGGTCGTGACGCTCCAACTGCGGATACATCGAGTGGCAGACCGTGCCGCAAAACTCCGTGCTTTCGGAGTAGGCGTATCCCTGCACCCCGCCGATCGCCAGCGCCACCCCGACGATGCCGAGCGTCACCAGGCCGAGAAGGAACTTCCAGCGATGGGCCGGCTTGCTCAGGTCAAGGTCAATGTGCGGCCAGCGAAGTTTGGACAGGAACGGGATTCGAATCTTCTTCATTGAAATCATCCTTCGACGGAATCCTGGGAAGCCGCCTCGTCTTTCTGACCTTCAACCGGCTCCGTGTTTTTTGGCGTTTCCTGCGGGGCGGTCGTTTCCCGCCTCGCTTCGACGGTTGGCCTGCTCTCCGTCTTTTTCTCGAGTATTGGCGGTTCGTCCTCGCGCGCGATCTCGAGGATCAGCGGCCAATCCGGGCTGTTGACGGCGCCGGCCGCGGCTTCGAGATAGTGCAGCTCCAGCGGGTGATCCTCCTCCATATCTTTGATGGACATGTTGCCGGTGAGAATGCTCAAGTTGACTTTGCGAATCAGCACGTCGTACGCGTGCCAGACCAGCACGACAGCCGCCAGCAGGACCGCCATCCAGAAGTGCGTCAGTTTCGCGGCCGGCACAGCCCGTCCCGGCAGAACTTCGGAGACCCAAATGGGAAAGAGCTGCGCCAGCCCGCTGGCGCCCAGCGCCAGGATGGCGAACGCCGTCGCCCAGTAGGAGATCTTTTCCGCGAAGGTGTAGCGTCCAAACTCCGTCGGCCTTTTCGAGCGGCCGAGGCGGAAGAGCAGGGACCAGTCCGCGTGGTCGAACCACATCCCCCCGGAGCGGCGATAGACGATCAGGTCGTTGGCGTAGTTCAGGAGGTGATAGCCGACCGAGATGCCGAGGATGAACGCGAACGCGTGATGCACCTGGCGGAGCGAGTCGATCCCGCCGAAGAGCTCCAGCGTATGGCTGCCCAGCGCGGTGTTGTAAAAAGTCTGCGCGAAGCCGGTGATCCCCAGGATCACGAACGACAGCAAAAGCACGAAATGCTCGATGGCGGCCGCGGTGGAAAAGCGGTTGACGTAGCGCCTGCCCTTGTGGTCGGTTCGCAAGCGCATGGCGGCTTCCACGGCGTCCCGCCAAGAGATCTGGAAGGTGTAGGGCTTTGGTCTGCGCGGCGAGGTACGGGTCTTGTTCGCGCTCATTGCGGTTTTCCCTCCTCGTTCTCGCTTTTTGTTTCCGCGGCCGCGGCTTCCGCTTTTCGCGTCGCCCGGCGCTTGCCGATATCCAGCGAGATATAGGCGACGAAGAAGACCACGACCGCCGATACGGACAGAATTAAAAACAACTGTAGGGCGAACAGCGCGGGTTCGTCCTGTATGGAAACCCGCTTATGGCCCAGCCAGGCCGCGGGGAAGTTCGCGTTGGCGTCCGGGTGACATTCCTGGCAGGTTCTTTGCAGGTTCGCCGCGGCGACCTTCGATTCCGGGTTTTCGGGCGACAGGATATTGTGGACGCCGTGGCAATCGTAGCAGGCGGCTTTGGTGATCTTGGCCGCGCCGGGTTTGCCGAACAGGTCTGACGAACGCCCGTGGAAATCGTCGAGGTAGGTGGAAAGCACGTCTGTGGAGATGTTGTACTTCTTCATCCGATTCTCGTCGGCGTGACATTTTCCGCACATCTCGAACGCGTCGAGACGGAAGGCCGCGTCGCGCGGACCAATGACGCTGTGCGCGCCGTGGCAGTCGTCGCAGATCGGGACGTCCTGGTTGTTCTCCGCTTTCAACGCCGTGCCGTGCACGCTGCTTTCGTAGGCGATGGTTTGCGCCAGGTGACACTTGGAGCATAGTTGCGCGCCGTACTGACGGTTGATGATCTTGATGACGTGAGGGGTGTGGCAGTCCACGCAGACCGGGGCGAAGCGGTTGTCCTTCGACATGGTGCGCGTATGCACGCTGGTCTCGATCTCCTTGAACGCCTCGCCGTGACAGCGCATACAGGAGGCGTTGATCTCCAGCGCGATGGCGCGCGTGTCCTCGTAGGGCAGTTGGAAGGTCAACGGTCCGTCGGGGGCCGGCGCCCCGGCCGCCTCCCAATGGCAGACCGCGCAGGACTGTGTGGGGGACGAGTCGTGCGGGTAGCTCTTCTGGTTGACGTGGCAGAAGACGCAGTTGGAATGCAGGATGTCCTGGTAATGGAACTTGTCGAAGTACAGGGAGTATTCGTCCCCGTCTTTGGTCATGCCCGTCATGCCCGCTTGCGAGTGACAGGCGAAACAGTCGCCGGTGGCGTGCGGGCTGGCGGAAGTGATCGGCTGCTCGTCGGGCGGGGGCGCGGCGGTGGGCGTGACGGTCGGCGTCGCGCCGGCCTGCCCCGGCGTCAGAGCCTGGACGCGCCCGGCTGAAAGCGTCAGGTTGACCCACGCGAGGAGCATGAGTCCCGTGAAGATGGACAGGATCTTCCAGGGGGCGGGGAAGGCGCGTTTATTCATGGGTCGTTGCGGAAAGCGGGGCGAATAAACCGTGAGGGCTCGATTTGACGGATTGGATCATGCCCAGAAAGTCCGCGAAGTCGGAGGTTTCGTACAGGTCGCTGCGGATCATTTGGACGCTCGAATTGTTAAGGTTGACTTCGAGGACGATGAGGTGTGGAAGGATCTCGAAGAAGCGGTTGAACGGGCAGCCGTTGGGCTGGCCGCGCAGGGACGACTCTAGAATCACGATGTCTGGCTGGCGCTCCGCCATCCATTCAAGCAGGTCGGCGCGGCCCGCGTCCGCCGTTTCCATTTCCAGGGAAGCGGAGGTCTTCTGCAAGTTGGAGATGATCCCTTGCACGAGGAGCGACCGGCCGGTCAGAACGAGAATCTTTGGGGTTCCCATAGCGTGAAATTTGCCGCGACTATAATCATTAATCCAGGATTAAACAAGAAAAATTGGGTAGTTTGTGGGAGATCCGGCAGGTAGTTTGGAATCAAAACGGCCTACCCAATCGGGTAGGCCGCGGCGTTACTTTCATCCTGCCAGTTTTATGGCATTTGGAGGAGGTTCAATTGCTTTGCGTTCATCACGGCTTCGGCGCGGTTGGAGGCGTTCAATTTTTGCATGATGTTTTTAAGATGGAATTTGACGGTGTTATCGCTGATCGACAGGGCTTCGGCCGTCTCGTGATTTGATTTTCCATTCGCAACCAGCCGCAGGACTTCGAGTTCTCTTTCGCTGAGGGGAGAGGCCTCGGCTTTCGGCCCGATGCGGCCTACATACTTAAAGAGATGGAGCGCCACTGCCGGCGAGACGGCGGCTTCCCCCCGTTCCAATTTCTCCAGCAGTTGAAAGAATTCGGCGGCGTTGATCTGCTTGAGCAGGTAACCGTTCGCGCCGGCGCGAATGGCTTCGATGATGTCTTTGTCTTCCTCCGAGACCGTGAGCATGACGACCTTCATGTCGGGCATTTCGGCCTTGATCTGTTTCAGGGCGGTCAACCCGGTCATAATTGGCATGTGGAGGTCCAGCAGCACTAGTTCGGGATGAAGTTCCTCGGTAAGGCGGACGGCCTCGAGGCCGTTGTTTCCCTGCCCGACCACCGCGTGCCCGCCGGCTTCGAGCAGGCTCACGATCCCGTCGCGGAAGAGGGAATGGTCGTCCACTACCAGTACGCGCATGTTCAAGACTCCTGAAGGGCGAGGTCGACAATCACCTGGGCGCCCTGTCCCGGCGCGGATTTGATCTCGATGCGCGCGCCGATGGCGTGGGCGCGCTCCACCATGATCTGCAACCCAAAGCGGCCTCTCCGCTCCAGCCCGGTGAGCAGGGGATCGAAGCCCACGCCGTTATCGCGGATGGTCATCGTCAAACGGTCGTCCTGCCGCTGGAAACGGATCGAGGCTTCGGCGGCGCGCGCATGTTTGCGGACGTTGCTGACCGCCTCCTGCAGGATGCGGAATAGCTGCAGGGCAGATTCTTCAGAGAGAGGGGCGCTCTCCGCCTCCCCGACGATTTCCAGTTCCAGCGCCAGATCGTCGATGCGGTTGCACTGTTCCACGAATTCGCGCACGCTGGAGATCAGCCCCCGGTCGATGCCGCCCGACATCTTCAACCCGACGATGGCGGAGCGCACCTCGGCGGACTGGTCGCGGACCGAGGCCTCGATCTGCGCCAGGCTTTTATCGGCGGCCTCCATCCGTTGATTCTTCAAGGCGATCTGGACGGACCCCAGTTTGGCGGAGAGATAACCCAGGAACTGGGCCACGCCGTCGTGAAGTTCACGGGCGATGCGTTCGCGCTCTTCAATGATGGCCTGCGCCCGCACGCGTTCCTTCTCCTTCCGTTTGGCCTGCAGCCTCTCGAAATTCTCCGCGATCTCGTTAAACTGATCGGCCAGCTGCGTCAACTCGTCGCTGGTGCGCCAGCGCGGCGCGATGCGCGTGGACAGATCGCCGCCCCCGAATTTGAGCAGGGCATTGTGGATCACCTCCACGCGGCGGACGATGAGCCATTGCACCAGTTCAAAATCCAGCAGCAGGAACGCGGCCAGGATCATGAGCAACGCCAGCCCCTCCAGCAGCGTCCCCGCCGCGAACCCGGCCTGAAGCGAAGGCGCCGAGGCGTCCAATATCATCACGCCCATGTGCGGCTGGGCCGCGGGGTGACATTCCCTGCATTCCGGGGCCTGTTCGACCGGGATGGCGACGCGCAGCAGATTCGAATTTGCGGAGAAGGCGATCGCCTGCGGAGGCGGTCCCGCCTGGTTTTGATGACATTCCGGGCAGCCCAGATCGGCCGGCGCGGCCATCCGTCCCACATCGCCGGCCGCGCTGCTTTTCCAGACGACGTTTTGCCAGTCCACGATCCAAATTCGCCGAACGGGATACGCGCTTCCCATGTCGTTGACCATGCTGTCGAGCGTTTCCGAATCGTTTTTGAGCATGGCGTGCCGCAGACCGTTCAACATCGCGTGTCCGAGGCTCGAGGCGGCAACTTTGACCTGCTCGCGGTTGGCTTTTGCCTCGCGCGCATCGCGCACAATGTGGGCGGCCAGCATGACCAGCAGGGCCAGCAGCGCTGGCAGAAAAAAAACGATCCCCACTTTATGGCGCAATTTGAGTTCGTAATAGGGCCGCATGGAACGGGCGCTTTTTTTCAACGGCGTGAATCCTCTGGCGCAAGTATATCCCAGAACTACCGGCGGGCGGCCGGGCATCTTGCGCCAAGTGTGGTATATTTTGCCTGTAAGCGCTCCCTCATTGAATGTGCAAAGCCATACTGCGAACTGAGGAAGAACTATGAACGAAAGAATTCTGATCATCGAAGACGACCAGGCCATTTTGAAAATCCTCCAGCGCGGTTTGACCTACGAAGGATACACCGTGGATACCGCCACCGAAGGTCGCAGCGGATTGATGCTGGCGCGCGATCACCAGCCCGACCTCGTCATTCTCGATTGGATGCTGCCCGGCATGGACGGCCTCGAAGTCTGTCATCGTATGCGGACGGCCAGCGGGTCGGTCCCGATCCTGATGCTCACCGCCAAAGACTCCGTCCAGGACCGCATCCAGGGTCTGGACGCCGGGGCGGACGACTACCTGGTCAAGCCGTTCAACCTCGACGAACTGCTGGCGCGCGTGCGCGCCCTCCTGCGCCGCACCCAGCCCGACCGCGTCCCCGTCCTGAAATTCGCCGACCTGACCCTCGACACCGGCTCCCGCCAGGCCTCGCGCGGCAGCCGCCTCATCCAACTGACCGCCAAAGAGTACGAATTGCTCGAACTCTTCCTGCGCCATCCCAAACAGGTGCTGACCCGCGAAGTCATCTTCGACCGCGTCTGGGGGTACGACTTCGGCGGCGAAAGCAACGTGCTGGAAGTCTACATCCGCTACCTGCGCCAGAAACTGGAGGAGGGCGGAGAACCCCGCCTCATCCACACCCTGCGCGGCGTCGGCTATGTGATGCGCGAAAATTCCTGATCGCCGCCCGATAGTTGAGCGCCCCGTGTCCATCCGCGACCGTCTGACGCTGTTTAATATCGTTTTGCTGGGCGGACTTTTTATATTCTTCGGCGTGGTCTCCTACAGCGTCGTCACCATTCTTCTCTATAACCAGATAGACAACGCCTTGCAGCGGACCTCCGAGCAGATCGTCAGCCAGGTCCACATTGACGTCACCGGGGCGATGGGCGGCGGGATCGTGGCCCCCAGCCTGAGATCCACCTCGAATATATTTGTCCAGGTTTGGGACACCCAGCAGTTGGTGGATTATTCCCCCAACCTCGGCAATTTCAACAAACCGCTGGATAGCGTCGGCATCCGCAAGCCTCTGCCGTCTTACCGCGACGTGACGCTCGACGACAGCGTCCGCCTGCGCGTGTTGAGCGTCCCGCTGGTGTCCGAAGGCCGGCGCGTGGGCGTGGTGCAGGTGGCCGCCACGCTGGACGTGGTGGACTCGGCGCGCCGCAACCTGCTCTCGGTGCTGGCTTTCACCACCATTCTGGGGATTGCCATCTCCGCGCTGGCTTCGCAAGCCTCCGTCAAACAATTCCTGCTGCCGCTCGACACCATTGCAAGCGCCGCCGACCAGATCAACCGCGCCGACGACCTTTCGCGCCGCGTCCCCTACGAAGGCTCAGACGAGGACGAGATCGGCCAACTGGTCCACGCCGTCAACCAGACGTTCGAACGGCTCGAAGTCCTCTTCACCTCCCAGCAGCGTTTCATCGCCGACGTTAGCCACGAACTCCGCACCCCGTTGACGGTCATCAAAGGCAACGTGGATTTGATGCGCCGCATGAGGGAACTCGACCCCGACCTACTCGACAGTATCGACCAGGAAGCCGGCCGCCTCACCCGCCTTGTCACCGACCTGCTGCTGCTCGCGAAGGCCGAAGCGGGGTCCCTTCCGTTGACGAAGGCCAGCGTCGAACTGGATACGCTCCTGCTGGAAGTCATCCCTGAAATGCGGGTGCTGGCCGGGAACAAGATCCGCGTTAAATTGACGGAGATCGACCAGTTGCAGGTGTACGGCGACCGCGACCGCTTGAAGCAGGTCCTGCTCAACCTGATTGCCAACGCCATTCAGTACACGCCGGCCGGGGAGGAGGTGTTCCTCAGCCTCGCCCGCGTCGGCGACCGCGCCCGGTTGATCGTGCGCGATACCGGTCCGGGCATTCCCGCCGAAGACCTGCCTTACATCTTCGAGCGTTTCTATCGCGCCGAAAAGTCGCGCACGCGCTCCGCCGCGGGCGGTTTTGGGCTGGGGCTGTCTATCGCGCATTGGATTGTGGAACAGCACGGGGGAAGGATCGAAGTCAACTCCCGCGAAGGCCGGGGGACGACCTTCGCGGTCTGGCTGCCGCTGGCAAAGTAGCCCCGCGCTCAGGGCAGACCGATCTGGTCGCGGGCCTGCCGACACAGACTCGCTCCATATTTAAGATGCCACTCTGCCACCGCGGGGCTGCTGGTTTTCCCCGCGGCCGCGTCCGCATAGATGGGCGCGCCGTAGTGGACGTATCGCTGGGTCTGCGCGGGCCAGTTCCACTCGCCGCGGCTGATGACGCCGATCCCCCCGTTGTAGCCCGCCAGCGCCAGGCGCGCATCGCCCCCGGCGCGCGCCAGCGACTCGGCCAGGTAGGCCAGCCCGCGGCGGGCGTTCGTATCGGGGTCGAAAGGGGAGTCGGCGGCGGAGAAATGGAACGGCATGACCTGGAATAAACCGATCGCTCCAGATCTGGAGAGGGCACGCTCGTATCCGCACGATTCGATCTGCATCACGGTCGCGGATAGATTCGGGTCGAGGCCGAATTCCGCCGACCACGCCGCCAGCCGCGCTCCCCAGTATTGGATTTCGGGCGTGAAGACGGGCGAGATGCTCTGCGCGTAGCCAGAATTAAGAAGAGGCAAACTGGCGGGCGGGCTGACCGATTGCGCGGCAGGCTGGAGAGGCAAGGGCGCGGCGGCGATATGGCTGTATGCGAGTAACGCTAGAAGTCCGCTGACCAGCAGCACGGTCAACGGTGGGATCAGCAAGCCAGACGAACAACCGCTTCCCTGTGGAGAAGCGGTTGTCCAAAATTCGGGTTGGGATTCGACGCGGGGACGAGGCATGAGTTCACAGATATTAAGGAAAGGACACGGACGGAGGTTGAGCGGATAATCGGGATTCAGGGGCGTGTCCCGCGGAAGGCGGGGAAAGTCACGACTCGCGCTGCTGGTTGGGCGTGTCGAACCCGAGCGGGTGGTAGGTCGGTTCGGGACGGGCCGAGGAGAAGCTGGATTGCGTCATCGGCTTGGGAGCGGGACGCGTGAAGCTGGAAGCGGGGCGGAGTCCCGAGGGCTGCGCGGACGCGGGTTGGTAGGGACGCGGCGCGTAGTTCGACGCGGTCGAGAAGAGACGGTCGCCCGCGAGGGAGAAAGTCCCGATGATGAGGACGCGGATCAGCCAGATCATCACGGCTACAAAGATCGGGATGACTTTGGTCAGCGTGGCGCTGCTGACCACCGTGCCGGCCGCCGCGCTGGAATGGTTCACGATGGCTACCGAGACGCCCCACCAGGTGAGCGCGGCGTTGAAGCCCGCGCCGAGCAGCCACGCGCCGAAGAGATACCAGATCTCGGCTGGCTCTTCGCGCCCCTGTTCGGGCGTGAAGATGCGGGCGATGCCGGCGAAGTCAATGCCGCAAAAAGCCAGGGCCAGGATGGAGGCCCAGCGCATACCGGCGAAGGTCAGGCCGCCGAGCAGGTCGAGCAGGGCGAACTGGGTGGTGCTGAAGTTGAAGATCTCGAAAGCCAGCAGGGCGCCGAGGATCATCAGTCCCCAGGTCGCGCCGCGGTTGAAGCGGCGTCCCCGTCCAAGACTGCGCCAGAGCGCGCCGATGCCGTCGCCGGGTTTGTATTTCGAATACGCAGAATTCATCTCGACCTCCTTTGGGTGGGTGAACTGGGGAGATTTTAGAACATGTGTTCTATTTTGTCAAGAGGGCATTTCCTCCGACAAGCAGTTTTCCGCCAGGGACGTTTCGCGGCGATAGAGCGCGGATCGGTCTGCCTGCCTGGAAAAGCCGGCTTTTCCCGTTCACGGTCCGGCGGGATGGACAGGGTATAATCCAATCACGGAGGAGAACATGTCGCTTCATTCCGAAATTCTCGAACAACCCCAACGGATCGCGGCCCTTTTACGCGATCAAAAACAGACCGTCCAGGAGATTGCCCGCGTCGTCCGCGCCCGCGGCGTGCAATACGTCCTGGTCGCCGCTCGCGGCACGTCCGATAACGCCGGGCGTTACGCCAACTACCTTTGGGGCGCGCATAACGGACTTCCGCTCGCGCTCGCCGCGCCCTCGCTCTTCACCTGCTATCAGTCCCCGCCGCGCCTGCGCGACGCGCTGGTCGTCGGCATTTCTCAATCGGGACAATCGCCCGACATCGTGAGCGTGCTGGAAGAGGGCCGGCGGCAAAATTGCCTGACGCTCGCCATCGTCAATACCCCCGATTCGCCGCTCGCCCGCGCGGCCGACCTCGTCCTCGACATCCAGGCGGGGGAGGAAAAAGCCGTGGCCGCGACGAAGACGTACACCGCCGAACTGGCGGCTGTCGCCATGCTTTCGGCCGCGCTGGATCCGTCCGCGGCGCGCTGGGACGAGCTGGCCGCCGTCCCCGCGTTCGCGGCGCAAAGTCTCGCGCTCGACGCGGACGTCGCGCGCCTGGCGCAGCGCTATCGTTACATGCGTCAATGCGTGACGCTGGGACGCGGCTTCAATTACGCCACCGCGTTCGAGTGGGCGCTGAAACTGAAAGAGTTGACCTACACCGTGGCCGAGCCGTATTCTTCCGCCGATTTCCAGCACGGACCGATCGCGATGGTCGAGGATGGATTCCCCATCCTGGCGGCCGCGCCCACGGGGCAGACGCTCGACTCGCTGCGCGCGCTGCTGTCCAAATTACGGGAGGAGCATCGCGCCGAGCTGGTCGTCCTCTCCGACGACGCGTCGACTCTCGACCTGGCCCAATCGCCCATTCCGCTCCCCTCCGGGATTCCCGAATGGCTGACGCCCATCGTCGGCATTCTCCCCGCGCAGCTTTTTGCCTGTCATCTCACCTCGGCGAAGGGACTCGACACCGAGCGCCCGCGCGCGATCTCCAAGGTCACCGAGACGCGCTGAGCCCGGGGAAAGGCGCTTGAATCGAAGGCGCGGCATGGCGCGCGCGGACGGCGGAGGCTGTCCCTGCCTCGAAATGGGTACGCGGGGAATCAAAAACGGTTCCTGAAAGTATGGAACCGTTTTTGGGTTTGCCATGACGCTGCTGGTTGTCGGTGGACGGCGTTTGGGCTTACCAGAATCCTTTGCCTTGAAAAATTACGCTGGGACTCGCGGTCTGACTTCTTTATCAAGACGACTGCCCAGAGAATCAAGCGTAATGTCCAAATCATATTCCGCTTGTAATCCAAGCCGGAATTGAGGCGAAACGTCAAAATAGCGAGACAGGCGCAAGGCCGTATCTGCCGTCACGCTGCGAATTCCCAGGACTATTTTATTGATACGGCGCGCGTCTACGCCAATGTCAATCGCTAACCGATTCTGGCTTAAGTTCATCGGCCTTAAAAATTCTTCCAGTAAAACTTCGCCGGGGTGAACGGGCTGTAATTTAGTAGACATTCTTGCCTGCCAATCTAGTGATAATCCGTAATTTCAACGTCGAAAGCGTCGCTGCCTTCCCAACGAAAGCAAATACGCCACTGGTCGTTTATTCATACCTCCTCGTATTCAAATGCGTGATGGCGATTGCGAGCGCGTCGGCGGCGTCGTCGGGCTTGGGGATCTCGTTCAATTGCAGGAGGACGCGCGTCATCTCCTGCACCTGTCTCTTGTCCGCAGAGCCGTATCCCGCCACGGCTTGTTTGACCTCGTTGGGCGTGTACTCGAAGACCTCCAGTCCCGCCTGTTGGAGGGCGAGCAGCGCCACGCCGCGCGCCTGTCCCACCGCGATGGCGGTCGAGACGTTGCGCTGGAAGAACAATTTCTCCACGGCGGCGGTATCGGGTTTGTGTTTTTTCAGCAGGGAACGCAGGCCGCGGTAGAGACTCTCCAGCCGCGCGGGGACGGAGTCCGTTTTCGGGGTGAGGATCACGCCGAAGGAGACCGCGTCCAGCCTCCCGTCGGGTTCGAGGCGCACCAGTCCGTAGCCGGTGGTGGCGAGGCCGGGGTCAATTCCGAGAGAGAGGGTCATAAGAAAAAATTCTGAACTCAGCAGCCTGAATTCAGAATTTTCGTTTACGCGGCTTCGAGGGCGGCCAGCGCTTCGTCGGAGAGTTTCACGTTGTGGAACACGCTCTGCACGTCGTCGAGTTCCTCGAGGCCCTCCACCAGCCGCAGGACCGAGAGCGTGGACTCGGCGTCCAGTTCCAGCTCCTGCTTGGCGATCAGGCGCAGTTCGGCCTCGTCGGGGGTGACGCCCGCCTGGTGGAGCGCGTCGCTCAGGGTCTTGAACGCGTCGACCGGGGCGATGATCTCCACCGCCTCGCCGGCGTCCAGCACGTCGTCCGCGCCGGCCACCGCGGCGAGTTCGAAGGCCTTGTCGTAATTCATCTGGCTGGAGGGGAAGGAGAAGTACGCTTTGCGGTCGAACTGCCAGCCCACCGCGCCGGCCTCGGCCATGTTGCCGCCCGCCTTGCTGAACGCGTGACGGAGGTCCGAGATGGTGCGGTTGCGGTTGTCGGTGACGCAGTCCACCATGAGGGCCGCGCCGTGCGGGCCGTAGCCTTCGAGAGTCAATTCCTCGAACGAGCCGGCCTCTTTGTCTTCGCCGGTGCCGCGGCGGATGGCGCGCTCGATGTTGTCCTTCGGCATGTTGCCAGCGCGCGCTTTTTCGATGGCGAGTTCGAGACGGAAATTCGTCCCCGGGTCGCCGCCGCCCAGACGCGCGGCCATGGCGATCTCCCGCGCGAGACGGGTGAAAATGGCGCCTTTTTTCGCGTCTGCCGCGCCCTTTTTGCGTTTGATGGTTGCCCAATGGCTGTGACCAGACATTCGTACTCCTTCTTGTAAAACCGCTGACGTGGGGGATTGCTTTTGAGCGGCAGAATTATAGCGGATTTACCCGCCCTTGCGAAGCGCTAGACGAAAAATCCGACTCCCATCGTCTTCGGCCCGCCGTGCGTGACGATGGCCGGCGGCAGTTCGTAGATGGGGACTTCGCCGCCTCCCTGCCACGACTGGAGGCTGGCCGCGAGGACCCGGGCCTCTTCCTCCGCCTCGACCTGCATCGCCGCCAGATACGCCTCCGCCGACCTCGGGCATTCCTCGTGGACGATCTCCTCCAGCCGCGCCAGGGCGCGTTTGTGGGTGCGCTGTCGCTCGAAGGCCTCCACCTGTCCCGCGCGGATCGTCAGGATGGGTTTGATCTCCAGCAGTTCGGCCAGCAATTTGCTTGCGCCGCCGATCCGTCCGCCTTTGGCGAGATACTCCAGCGTGTGGACGAGGAAGTAGATGCGCCCGCGCGGGATCAGGTCTTCGAGTTTTGCCATGATCTCGTCGGCGGACTTTCCCGCCTTCGCCATGTCGTCCGCCAGCAGGACGAGCGAACCGAGGTTGCACGAGATTGTCTGCGTGTCCACCACGCGGATATCCGCGCCCGCGAATTCCTGCGCGGCGGTCTCGGCGGAACGCGTCGTCCCGCTGACCTTGGCCGAGGGCGCCACGACAATGACGCTCTCGCCCTGCGCCCGCGCCTGTTCGAAGATCGGATAGTACAGCGTCGGCTCGGGCGCGGCGGTCTTCGGCAGGACGGGCGAGGCCTTGAGTTTGGCGAGAAAAGCCGCGGTGTCGATCTCGCTGTCGTCGTGATAAGACTCCTCCCCGAACATGACGATCTGGGGGATGAGCGGGATGCCGCGCCGCTTCAACGTTTCGCGCGGCAGGCTGCAGGTGGTATCTGCGACGATGATGGTCATGGCATTCTCCCGGTCTGTTTTCGGTTGGACGTCGTCGTTGCGAGGCGTTCGCGGACGATCTCCCCGTCAGGCGGGGAGCGCCTCGCGCCGCTCGCGAGGACGTCAAATTATTGTATGCCGACTCCCGTCATAGTGAGAATATGAGTTTTGTCCCGTTTATCCGGGCCATATTTCTGGTGGATGGTATCATTCCCTTAAAAGGAGGCAGGTATGCAGGCAGTCGTGTTGATCGTCGTGATCGGGCTTGCGGGCGGCATGGCGGTGGGATTGCAAAGCCCGCTCGCGAGTATGATGAGCCAGAGACTCGGCACATTGGAAAGCGTCTTCATCATCCACGCGGGAGGGGCGCTGGCCGCGCTGATTCCGCTTTTGTTCCTCGGCGGCGGGAAGCTGGGTCAGTGGCGGACGCTGCCGTGGTACGCGCTGCTGGCGGGAGTCTTTGGGCTGGTGGTGATCGGCGCCGTCAGTTACATGATCCCCCGCATCGGCGTGGCGGGTTCCATCATCACAATCGTGGCGGGACAACTCCTCGTCGGGATGATCCTCGATCACTTCGGCTGGCTGGGCGCGCTCGAACGTCCGCTCGACGCGCCGCGCCTGCTGGGAATGGCGATCGTCCTGCTCGGCGTCTGGCTGACGGCGAAATAAAAAGACAGCCGCTTCACGGCTGTCTTTTGTGGGCGCTGAGGGACTCGAACCCCCGACATCCTCGGTGTAAACGAGGCGCTCTAACCAACTGAGCCAAGCGCCCGACGCCGACATTATACACTATTGAGCTTCACGGGTTGGCGTTGACCTGTCTCACGACCAGGTCGGAGAACGAAACTGTGACGGGCGAATCCGCCGCGGCGCGGACGTACACTCCCAGCGAGCCGTTCGGCAGGACGGGATCGTCCACGCTGAACTGGTAGTGGTCGTTCAGGAAGAAGCGCAGCTCGCGTCCCACCGCCCAGACTGCGATCCGCACTCGGGCCGGGACGCCGCGCGGCGCGTCGCTGGAGAAGACGGGGAGCTTCAACGGCGCGCGCGTCCCGTTGACGACGCGGTCGGCTTTGATCTCGCCGTTGCAATTCAAGCCGAAGCGGTAATACGCGGTCGGGGCGGCGCGCACGAGGAATCCATACTCGCCCGCGCCGCGGCACAGGTTGAGACTGGCGGCGATCTCGGCGTAGAAATTCTCGACGAGCAGGTCTTGATGCAGGCTCATCCGATATACGTCCGGCTCGGCGGCCAGAGTCAGCCGTCCATTGATGAGGTAGTCCTTGCCGTTGGACCAGTTCGCGGGATCGGTGAAATCGTCTGTATAGAGGACCTTGCCGAGGCCGGGACTCCAATCGGGGGTGGCGGTGGGCAGGGTCGCGGCCGAGGGAGCGGGCGTGTCGGTGGGCGGGAACCAGACCGGGGTCGGGGAGGGAAGCGGGGTCGCCGTCGGCGGGACGGGCGTCGCGGCGCCGGGCGGTTTTCTGTCCAGCGCGGAGCAGGCGGCGAGCAGGAGCGTCGGCAGGAGGAGGAGCGGCGCGGCGCGCGTCGAAATTCGTCGAAATTTCGGGGTCGAAAAACGGCGTTGATTCACGAGAATATTGTACAATAGCGCGGCATAAAATTCCATTCGGTTACGAACCGCTCAGGAGAATCTCATGACCGAGAAATCTGTGTTGGTGACCGGCGCGTGCGGCGAGATCGGGCAGGCGCTGGTGCAGGGACTGGCGGCGCGCGGCGGCTATCGCATCGTCACCGCGGACCTGGCTCCGCTCCCCGATTCCATCCACGCCCTCTCCGCTGAACATGTGCAGGGCGACCTCGTCAATCGGGTCAAGCAGTTCTACGATTACGATTTCGACATCATCTATCATCTGGCCGCCTCGCTTTCGTCGAAGGCGGAGGTGGCCACCGAGGAGGCGCACCGCATCAACGTCGAGGGGACGATGCAGCTGCTGATGCTGGCCGCGTACAAATCCGAGAAATATAAAAAGCCGGTCAAGTTCCTGTTCCCCAGTTCGATTGCCGCCTACGGGATGGCCGATCTCGAAGAGAAGCAAAAGGCGGGACGCGTGAAGGAGGAAGACCACGACAACCCGCACACGATGTATGGATGTAACAAACTGTATTGCGAAAAATTGGGGATGTATTACGGACATTTCCATGGACAGAAACACCTCGATCCCGCGCCCCCGGTCATGCTGGACTTTCGGGCGATCCGCTTCCCCGGGCTGATCTCGGCCTTCACCCTCCCCAGCGGCGGGACGAGCGACTACGGGCCCGAGATGCTCCACCACGCCGCGGACGGCAAACCTTACGCCTGTTTCGTCCGCGAGGACACGAAGATCTCGTTCATGGCGATGCCCGACGCCATCAAGTCCCTGCTGATGTTGACGGACGCGCCGCGCGAGCGGTTGACGCGGCAGGTTTACAACATCGCCGCGTTCGCCCTCACCGCGGGCGAGTTCCGCGACCGCGCCGTGAAGGCCTTCCCCGGCGCGGAAATCGTCTTCGAGCCGAACCCGCGCCGGCAGGGCATCGTCGACTCGTGGCCCGAAGATTTGGACGACTCGCGCGCCCGCGCCGACTGGGGCTGGAATCCCGATTACGACGCGGATAAATTCTTCGAGGAGTATTTCCTGCCGGAGATCAGGAAGAGGTATGGGAGGTAGGGATAAGGAGAAGAGAATAGAGAGAAGAGAGCAGAGGGCAGAGAGTAGAGAGCAGAGAGCAGGGAACGGAGAGCAGTTGAGCGAGGAGGCCGTCTTGTAAAGGCGGTCTCCTCATTTGGTAGAATTGTAGAACACTCGCGGACGATTTTCCATGAATTCACATTTTAACCTCATCGCTTCGATCTATGACCGCGCCATCCCGTTCAAGCGGCTGGAGCGAACTCTCCAGGTCCTCGGCCTGCCTCACGCCGGGATTCTCCTCGACGCCGGCGGCGGGACGGGACGCGTGGCCGAGGCGCTTCGTCCGCACGTGGGATCGGTCGTCGTGGCCGACGTCGCGCGCGGGATGCTGGCGCGGGCGCGGCAAAAGGGGTTGGACGCCTCCTCCGCCGAAACGGAGCGCCTGCCCTTCGCGGACGGCGTCTTCGACCGCGTCCTCATGGTGGACGCGCTGCACCACGTCGTCCATCAGGGCGAGACCGTCCGCGAACTTTTCCGCGTCCTCAAACCCGGCGGACGGCTCGTCATCGAAGAGCCCGACCTGCGGACCTTCGCGGTCAAGTTGATCGCGGTGGGGGAGAAGCTCGCGCTGATGCGCAGTCATTTCCTGTCGCCGCCGCAGATTGCCGCGCTGCTGCCTCCTGAAGCGCGGACGCGCCTCGAAGCCGAGGATCACACCGCCTGGGTCATCGTGGAAAAATAAATGCGAACCCGCGCCGCCGCCATCCTCATCCAGAACAACTCCCTCGCGCTCCTGGAGCGCCACCGCGCGGGGATGCATTATTTCACCTTCCCCGGCGGCGGCCTGGACGCGGACGAGACTCCCGAACAGGGCGCCGTCCGCGAGACGCGGGAGGAGTTGGGAGTCGAAGTGCGCGTCGTCCGGCTGGCGGCGAAGGTCTGGTTTCGCGGCGACCCGCAGTTCTTCTTCCTCGTCGAGCAGACGGGCGGAGAGTTCGGAAGCGGCGCGGGCGAGGAGTACGCGCCCGACTTGGATCCCGCGCGGGGGACGTACGAACCGGTCTGGATGCCGCTCGAGCAGGCAACCGTCCAAAACGTCCTGCCGAAGTCGGTGGCCGCGCTGGTCCAAAAATCCCATCCCGATAACTGGCCTGCCGAGGCGTTGACTTTCACAGAAGGCTGAAAATTCCCCATCGCCAAATCCATTGAACCGCCGGGAACGCGAAGTTTCATTGCATTTCTTTGCGGCCTTCGCGGTAAATCTTGACGTAATTTCCGAGGAAGGACTCCTTCGCAAGCGCGGGAGACTGTGGTTAAATGGACGCAGGAGTTTTGCCATGTCCCAAGACCTCGACCTCGTTGCATTTCTCAAAGCCTTTCCCGCCTATCCCACTACCGACGCGCTCGACCGTCTCCGCCTCAGCGAGTACGCGCGCCTCGACGTGAACTCCCAGGTGTATCTCGATTACACCGGCGGCGGTCTCTACGCCGAGTCGCAGATTCTCCGTCATCATCGCCTGCTCAGCGAACACGTCTTCGGCAACCCGCATTCCACCAATCCCACCTCGCAAGCCTCCACTGAACTCGTGGAGCATACCCGCGAATACATCCTGCGTTTCTTTCGCGCCGACCCGGACGAGTACACGGCGGTCTTCACCGCCAACGCCAGCGGCGCGCTCAAGATCGTCGGCGAGTCCTATCCCTTCGACTCCAACTCGCGCTACCTGCTCACGTTCGACAATCACAACTCGGTCAACGGGATTCGGGAATTTGCCCACGCCCGCGGCGCCGAGGTGACGTACATTCCCGTCGCCCTGCCCGACATGCGCGTCGACGCTTCGCAACTCGACCGCGAACTGGCGCGGCCCAAAGAGGGCGGGTTCAATCTTTTCGCGTTCCCGGCGCAATCCAACTTCTCGGGCGTCCAGCATCCCCTCGACTGGATCGCGCGCGCCCGCTTCCACGGCTGGGACGTGCTGCTCGACGCGGCCGCCTTCGTCCCGACCAACCCGCTCGACCTCTCCGCGGTCCACCCCGACTTTGTGCCGGTCTCGTTCTACAAGATGTTCGGCTACCCGACGGGCATCGGAGCGCTCATCGCCCGCAAAGAGGCGCTCCGTAAGTTGCGCCGTCCCTGGTTCGCGGGCGGGACGATCACCGTCGCCTCGGTGCAGGGAGGCAAATACTACCTTGCCGACGGTCCCGCCGCGTTCGAGGACGGCACGCTCGACTACCTCAACATCCCCGCGGTGGAGATCGGTCTCAAGCACATCGAGTCCATCGGCTACGAACTGATCCACGAACGCGTCCGCATGTTGACCGGCTGGCTGCTCGAAAACCTGGCGGCGATGAAACACTCGACGGGCGCGCCCCTCGTCCGCATTTACGGACCCGCCGTCCCCGAGGGGCGAGGCGGCTCGGTGACCGTCAACTTTTTCGATAAGGACGGGAATCCGATTGACCATCGCTTCATCGAGAGCGAGGCCAACAAAGTCAACATCTCCCTGCGGACGGGGTGTTTCTGCAACCCCGGCGCGGGCGAGGTGGCGCTGAACATCTCGCGCGTCGAGCTGGACGTCTGCTTCACCCAGCCGGGTCACGAAGAGCGCCTGAGCGTGGACGATTTCCGTCTCTGCATTGACGGCAAGTCCAGCGGCGCGGTGCGGATCTCGGTCGGGATGGTCAGCAATTTCCAGGATGTGCGGATGTTTTTGAAATTTGCGGAAGGGTTGTTGCAGTAGCGGGACCGGCGTTCAATGAGACAGCCGCTTTAAAGCGGCTGTCTTTTTTATTCGTCGTCGCCGTTCCACACGCGGTAACCGAGGGCGGAGAGGATGAACTCCACCGCGAGGTCGGCGGTGCGGTTTTGCACGTCGAGGATGGGATTCACTTCGACGAGGTCCATGCCGACGAGTTTGCCCGTCTCCGCGATCAGTTCGCAGACGAGGTGGCCCTCGCGCTGCGTCAACCCCGCGGCCACGGGCGTCCCCACCCCGGGCGCGTGGCGCGGGTCGAGCGCGTCCATGTCGAAGGAGAGATAGATCCCGTCCGTGTCCTGGCTCACGCGGTCAATGGCTTTCATGACGCACTGATACATGCCGAAGCGGTCGAGCTGCTCCATGCCTTGCACCATCACGCCGGCCGCGCGCAGGTTGGCTTTTTCGCCGGGGTCGAGGTCGCGCGCCCCGATGACCGCGATCCGCTTCGGGTCCACGACGGGAACCGCCTCGTCCCAGAGCTGGACGAGGCGCCGGTCGCCGAGGCCCGCGAGGGCGGCGAGCGGCATCCCGTGGATGTTGCCCGAGGGCGTGGTCTCGGCGGTGTTGAAGTCGGCGTGCGCGTCCACCCAGATGACGCCGAGTTTTTTGAATTTGGCCGCGCCGCGAATGGAGGCGTACGCCAGGCTGTGGTCGCCGCCGAGGACGAGGGGGAAGTGTCCCGCCTGCATACAGACGGCGACCGCGCCGGCCACGCGGCGTCCCATCGGCACGATGCAGTCAATGTATTTCAACTTTGGCTCGGAGATCGAACACATCTCCGCGATCGGGACTTCGATGTTGCCCTTGTCTTCCACCGCGTATCCCAGGCTTTCGAGACGCGGCTGCAACTGGGCGTAGCGGATGGCGCTGGGGCCCATGTCCACGCCGCGGCGGTCCGCGCCGAGGTCAACGGGGATACCGATAATGTCTATTTGCATAAGATTCTCCAATCGTTTCCGTATTGACGGTTATTCTGAACCAGTGTATTATAAATTCAGTCACCTGGCGTAGTCGTGCGAAAGCGCGGGTTGGGTTGCAGGCGCCAAGAACCTGCATAAAAGCATCCCCAACTAGCCAGGTACTTGTTTTTAAGGCGGATAATCAACGATCTTGACTTTCTTCGATGGTGTTAATTGATTCCCTGTCCGAGCCAGGCCAGCCAACATATCGGCAGTCTGTAAACCGTCGTTCTTTGACGCAGGCGTCGCCTTGACTTCGCTGAGGTATGCGGCGGATTTTAATGTCATTGACAGTGTTCTGCGTAGCACGTTTCTGAATGACCGTTGTTCTTTTTTTCCGTCATAGAGCAAAATGGAATTGTCAAGGAGGGAAGCAGGAATAACCTGGATGGTCTGTGCGATGAAATTCGCGAGAATTTGCTCGCCGCTCATCTTGCGAAATTCCTGCGGAATGCGGCGTTTGTCAATTCGTAATACGATGGCCAAAGGAAAATCGAGTTCCGCCGTTATGTAATGTCGAAATTTTCTACGGATATCGTCGGCGGTTTTGACATAATGGAATTCAAAAGAATTGGAAAGATGCAGTTGCTGTCGCAATGGGGAAACGTCAATTTCGCGGTCGCGAGACGATACCGCGGCAACCAACAGAAGATCCGATGAGCCGCGTCGAAAACGAAAGCCAGGATCCCCCGACCAATCCACATAGATATATGACGTCATTCCGATGCGCTCACGTTATTTCTTTCCGTTCCATTCGTCAATCAAACGCTCGAAGAATTCGTCGAGATATTTTAACCGCTCCTCCGCGATGGCGCGCGCCGTGGACGTGAACATGCGCTCGCGGACTTTCCGCAGTTTGAAGAGATGCTCGTGATAGGCGCTGTGCGGCTCGCCTTCGACCTCGCGTCCGCTTTCCAAAAATTGACGGGACGGCTCCGCGTACCACGGCGTCCCCGCCAGGGACGCGTAACCGATGGCGCGCGCCGCGCCGATGGCTCCCAGCACGTCGAGTTTGTCGGCGTCGAAGAGGACCTTCGCTTCAAGCGTTTCGGGTTTCTCGTCGCCGCGGTAGCGGTGGGCGCGGATGCAATGCCGGACGGCCGCGATGCGTCCCGCCTCCCAGCCCTCGGAGGCGAGGACTTGCGCGGCGAATTCCGCCGAGGCGTGATGGTGGTCCGCGCGGGAGGCGTGTCCGGGCGTCGCGCCCTCCGCGTCGTGCAGCAGCGCCGCAGCGCGGACGATGTCCAGGTCCGCGCCCTCGGCTTCGGCCAGCCGTTCCGCCATCCGATAGACGCGCAGGACGTGGTCGAAATCGTGGACGGGATCGGCGTCCGCGTACCAGGCGCGGGCTTGTTCGATGGTGGGCATTATCCGTTCTCCCCCAGTTCCTCGCGCATGGATTCGTTCCAGTGGACGCCCTCGCGCATCATGAAGTACGCGCCCAGGACGGTCGGCGCGAGCCAGAGCGCGATGTGGAGGACGAGGGTATAGCCGGTGGCCATGGCCTTGTCCACGCCGTAGGCTTGCAGGATGGCGATGCCCGGCGTGTCGAACGTCCCGACGTAGCCCGGCGCGGACGGGAGGGTGGTCGCGAGCGTCACGATGCCGTTCATCAGCATCAGCGCGAAGAACGAGACGTTGAAGTCGAAGGCGTGCATGACGAACCAGTATTTGCCCGTCTCGAAAAGCCAGATGACAACCGTCGTGACGAAGACCATCAACACGTTGGCGGGGGAGCGCAGCGACGCCAGCCCATCCAGGAATTTATTCATCACGCTGATGATTTTTTCGTGCAGGCGTTTCGGCGTGAGACGTTCGATGAACCACAGCCCGACGCGCGCCGTCGTTTGCGGGAACATGGCCGCCAGCAAAAAGATTCCCAGCGCGCCGAGGAAAGCCGCCGACCCCCAAACCGCCAGCGATTGGATGTCGCCGATGAAGCCCGAGTCGCTGTTGACGCGCGCCAGTTCGGGCAGGTTGAGGAAGACGAAGGCCAGCATCACCACGCCGTCGAAGACGCGCTCCACGATGACGGTCGCCAGCGAGGCGGAGACGGGGACGCCCTCCTTGCGTTTCAGGATCACCGCCCGCAAAACCTCCCCCGCGCGGAACGGATAAATATTATTGCCCATGTAGCCGATACACACGATGGGGAACATCCTGTTGGTCGGGATGGGCTTAATCGGACGCAGCAGGTAATGCCAGCGCCACGCCCGCGCCCAAAGTCCCACGAGATAGATGGCCACGCCGGGGATCAGCCACCAATATCGCGCCGACTTGACCGCGATCCAAAAAGAGTCCCACTCCAGGCCGTGGACGGCCCAGTACACAAAAACGAGGCTGATGACCAGCCCCAGCCAGAATTGCCAGCGTTTCATGCCGGCGATTGTACCAGACGGTTTCTTTTTCCATGCTAAAATTGCGCCATGACCCCGCGTCCTCCCCGTCACGAAACAGCCCTATATTGCCTGGCTTTTCTCATCGCCCTCGGATTGCGCTTCGTCCGCCTCGGCGAACTTCCCCTCTCCGATTCCGAGGCGCGGCTCGCGCTGGACGCCCTCCACGTCGCGCAGGGACAGCATCCCGCGCTCAGTTCCCACGTCGCCTATACCAGCCTCACCGCCGTCCTGTTCTTCATTTTCGGCAGTTTCAATTTCCTCGCCCGCTTCTGGCCCGCCGTATTCGGGACGGCGCTCGTCTTCGCGCCGCTCCTCCTCCGGGATCGGCTGACGCCGCGCCCCGCTCTCCTCCTCGCCTTCTTCTTCGCGCTGGACCCGGCCCTCGTCTCGCTCTCGCGACAGGCGGGCGGACCCATCCTCGCCGTGACCTCGTCCCTGCTCGCCGCCGCTTTCTGGACCCGCAGCCGGCCGCGCCTCGCGGGCGTTTTCCTCGCCCTGGCGCTTCTCTCCGGCCCCGCCCTCTGGCCCGGACTCCTCGGCCTGCTCCTCGCGTGGATGCTCGCCCAGTTCATGTCCGCGCGCCCCGCTTCCGCCGAGACGGAGTCGGACGCGGCCGCGCCCGAAAATGCTTCCGACGCCTCCTCTCCCGTCATTGTCCCGCTGAAGACCGATTACCGGGCGCTGGGCGCCGCCCTGCTCGCGACTCTCCTCGCCGTTTCGACTCTCCTCTTCCTCTCCCCGCAGGGACTGGGCGCGTGGCTGGCCTCGCTCCCCGACTATCTCAAAGGCTGGGTCGCGCCCGTCTCCGTGCCGGTCGGCCGTCTCTTCCTCGCGCTGGGCGTGTACCAGTTGCTCGCCGTCCCCTTCGCGCTCATCGCCATCGGGCGCGGCTGGTGGGACGGCTCCGCCGACGCCATCCGCCTCAGCCTGTGGACGCTGGTCGCGATTCTGCTGGCGGCGTTTTATCCCGCCCGCCAGCCCGCGGACCTCGTCTGGGCGCTCGTCCCGCTGTGGACTCTCGCCGCGCTCGAATTGGCGCGTCATCTCGAATTTCCCCGCGAAGACCGCCTCGAAATCGTCGGGCTTGCCGCCCTCGTCATCCTCCTGCTCGCCTTCGCGTGGATGGACGTGGAGGCCTTGCGCTGGACGACCATCCCCTCGCGGGAGGCCAACATCCGTCTGCTGCTGCTCGCCGGGGCGTTCGTTCTCCTGATCGTCAGCGCGGCGCTGGTGGGATATGGCTGGTCGGCGCGGGTGGCGCGCGTCGGCGCGGCATGGGGCGCGGCCGTCGTCCTCGGCGTCTACACGCTCGGCGCGGCCTGGGGCGCGACGGGACTGCGCGACGAAAAAGCCGTCGAACTCTGGGATCTATCCCCGCGCATCGCGCAGGCAGACCTGCTCACGCTCACCGTGAACCAGACCTCGGAATGGGCTGTCGGTCAGACGGACTCCCTGCCGGTCCTCATCGTCGGCGTGGACTCGCCCGCGCTGACCTGGGCGCTTCGCGGCCACAACCCGCAGAACGTCGTCGCCCTCGACCCGGCCTCCGCGCCCGAACTGGTCATCACGCCGACGCGCGACGACCTCGGCCTGGCCGCGTCCTATCGCGGGCAGGACTTTAACTGGCGCCTGTATCCCGCCTGGGATTCGTTTTCGTCCTATACCCTGGGCTGGCTCGCCTATCACGACCTCCCAACCGCGCCGGAGACAGTCATTCTCTGGGGCCGCGCCGACCTGTTCATTGACGCGGAAAAGCCATGAGAGATACGCCGAGCGCCGCAAACAACCCACAACCCGAAATTCAAAAACTGATGCCTGACGTCCCCTCCATCATCGCCATAGACGGTCCCGCCGCGTCGGGAAAATCCACCATCGGCAAACGTCTCGCCGACGACCTCGGTTATCTTTTTTTCGACACGGGCGTGATGTACCGCGCCGTCACGTGGAGCGCGCTCCAGCGCGGCGTGGACGTCCACGACGAGGCCGCGGCGACGCGCCTCGCCGAGGAAATGTCCATTGACGTCGCGCCCGCCTCGAAGTCCGATGGACGCGCCTGCGATGTGATCGTCGAGGGACGCGACGTCACCTGGGAGACGCGTCGTCCCGAAGTGGACGCGAACGTCTCCATCGTCTCCGCCTACGCGGGCGTGCGACTCGCCATGGGCAGTCAGCAGCGCCGCATCGGCCAGCGCGGCCGCATCGTGATGGTGGGACGCGATATCGGCACGGTCATCCTGCCCGAGGCGGACTTGAAGATTTACCTCGACGCTTCCGCCGAGGAACGCGCCCGCCGCCGCTTCGCGGAGATCATCGCGCGGGGCGGAGAGGCCGACTACGCGGAGATCCTCGCGAAGATCCACGCGCGCGACCGAATCGATTCGACGCGCTCGGTCGCGCCCCTGCGTCCCGCGGACGACGCGGTCATCGTGGACACCGAGGGGCTGTCTGCCGATGAAGTTTTCGCGCGCGTCCGCGAGCTGTGCAATGGATGAATACCGCGCGCCCCTGCGATTTCGAATCACCCGTCCCGTTTTGCGGGTCGTGTTTCGCGGGCTGTTTCATATTCTGGCGCGCGTGAAGATCACTGGACTTGACAACGTGCCGCTGGGCAAACCGTATGTGGCGGCGGTCAACCACGTCTCGATCTTCGACCCGCCGTTCGCGGCGGCCTTCTGGCCCGAGACGCTGGAGATCATCGGCGCGGCGGATGTGTTCGACAAACCCGGGCAGGGGCAGCTGCTCAAACTCTACGGCGTGACGCCCGTGCATCGCGGCGAGTACGACCGCGCCCTGCTCGAGTGGACGACGCGCGTCGTCAAGTCTGGCCGCCCGCTGTTCATCGCGCCCGAGGGCGGACGCTCGCGCGTGACGGCCATGCGGCGCGCGAAGCCGGGCATCGCCTACATCGTCGAAGAGACGCGCGCGCCGGTCCTGCCGGTCGGTCTCGTCGGCACGACCGACGATTTCTGGCAGCGCGCCCGCCGCGGCGAAAGGCCGAATTTGGAAATGCGCATCGGCAAGCCGATCCGCCTGCCCGCCGTCGAGGGGAAGGGCGCGGCGCGGCGCGAGTCCCGCCAGCGCAACGCGGACCTGGTGATGCGTCACATCGCGGGGCTGCTGCCCGAGGAATATCGCGGGGTCTATGCCGAATCCGTCATCGCCGCCTCCTAAACCCGTCGCGGAAAAATTCCGCCCCGAATTGACGCGCGTCCCCGAATATCACTGGCGGCGCAGGTTGACGCGCCGCGTCCTGCGCGCCCTCATGCGCTTCCTCGTCGCGACGCGAATTGACCTCGCCGTGCGCGGCCTGGAAAATTTTCCCGAACGCGGCCCCGCGCTGATCGTCCTCAACCATCTCGGCGACGCGGACATCGTCGTCATCCTCTCGCAACTCCAAACGCTCGAAGTGGATTCGCTGGCCGCAAGCAATCTCTACGACATCGCCGCGCTGCGGGTCTTCGCCGAACCGTACGGCGTCATCTGGCTTCATCGCGGACGTCCCGACCGCCGCGCGTTGAACTGCGCGCTGGAGTCGCTGCGCCTCGGACGGTTTGTGACCATCGCTCCCGAGGGACGCGAGAGCGTGATCGGCGGACTCGAGCAGGGACTGGACGGCGCGGCCTTCCTCGCCCTGCGCGCGGACGTTCCTCTCGTCCCCATCGCGTTGACCGGGACCGAGAATCCCCGCCTCTATCGCGGACTGTTCTGCTGGCCGCGCGTCCCCGTCACGATGACCGTCGGGCGGCCCTTCCGCCTCGTCCGCACCGGGGACCGTCACGCGGATTTGGCGAACGGTACCGTCCAGATCATGCGGGAACTGGCGCGCCTCCTGCCGCCCGAATATCAAGGCGTGTATCGCGGCAGATAGTCAGTGTCCAGTTTTCAGCGATCAGTTTGCAGTGAGCGGATGAAAGTCCGCTTATTGGTTTTATAATCTTCTCCATGCCTTCTCTTCTTACCATTTCTCTCGTCGCTCTCGGCGGCGCGGCGGGATCGGTCTCCCGTTACTTGCTTGGCGTGTGGATCCAGCCTGTGAGCCAGAGTCTCGGTTTTCCCTTTGGCACACTGGCGGTGAATCTCGTCGGCTGTTTCGTAATTGGTTTGCTCAGCCAACTCACGGAGTCGCGCGGCGTATTCACGCCCGAGACGCGCGGATTGGTTTTCATCGGTTTCCTGGGCGGGTTCACCACATTTTCATCATTCGGCAACGACACGATGAATTTATTCCGTGCTGGTCAGACGGTCAACGCGCTGGTCAATGTCGGCGCGAACGTGATCCTCGGTCTCGCGTTCGTCTGGCTGGGACGCGCGGTCGCGTTTTGGATCTGGAGGTAATCATGCAACTTCCACAAGAAGGCTCACTACTCCGCATCTTCATCGGCGAAGCGGATAAATATGAGCGTAAACCGCTCTATGAGTGGATCGTCCTGCAAGCCCGCGAGAGAGGCCTGGCTGGCGCGACCGTCCTGCGCGGGATGATGGGCTATGGCGCGAACACGCGCAAAATTCGAACATTCCGCTTCGATACACTGTCTGAAGATTTGCCTATCGTCGTCGAGATCGTAGACACGCGGGAGAACCTGGAGGCGTTTCTCGATTTGATCGAACCGCATCTCGGCGCGGGGTTGGTCACACTGGAAAAAGCGCAGATCCGATTTTACAAGGCGGACAAACAATGAACTGGCTCGAAGTCTCCCTCCTCGTGGACGGCGAACTCGCCGAAGCGGTCGCCGATGTGCTGGCGCGCTTCGCGCCCAACGGCGTCGTCACCGAAAGCACGGGCGTGAAATTCCTCGACGAGGAAAACGAAGGCGTCGCGGTCGGCCCCGTCAGCGTGCGCGCCTATCTCGAAGTCAACGACCGGCTCGAAGAGACGCGTCAGAAGCTGGAGGAAGCGCTCTTCTATCTCGGCATGATCCAGCCGCTCCCCGCGCCGGCGTACAAACAGATCGCCGACCAGAATTGGATGGAAGCCTGGAAAGCCAGTTACAAACCCATCCCCATCGGCAAACGGCTGATGATCGTCCCCGCGTGGATGGACTCGCCCGAACCGGACCGCATCCCGATCAAAATTGACCCCGGCATGGCGTTCGGCACGGGGACGCATCCGACGACGCAGTTATGCCTGGAGTTGATCGAGAAATTCTATGACCGAAGACCGAGGACCGAAGACGGGCCAGACTTCCCCGTCCTCCGTCTCCCGTCTCCCGTCATTGACATCGGCTGCGGCTCCGGCATCCTCTCCATCGCCGCGCTCAAACTCGGCGCGGCCTCCGCCCTCGGCGTGGACATTGACATCGAGTCCGTCCGCAACGCGCGCGAGAACGCGGAGAAAAACGGCGTCGGCGCGGAACTCATCCTCGGTCAAGGCTCGGTGGCGGAGGTGAAGGCCGGGCAGTTCGCGTACGCGTCCGCGCCGCTTGTGATGGCGAACATCCTCGCGCCGGTCATCGTCCGTCTCTTCGACGCGGGGCTGGCGGATTTGATCGACGACGGCGGCGAGATCATCTTGAGCGGCATCCTCGCCGAGCAGGCGGAAAAAGTCGCGGCGGCCGCGTCCGCCAAAGGTCTGGTTTTGACCGGTCAGCGTCAGATGAAAGACTGGGTGGCGCTGTCGTGTCGCAAATCGAAGAGGGCGGGTTTCTAAAAAAAATCGGGTTTCCCGTCAATCTGTGCTATGATTCGTCCAGCATGGATCGCAAACGTCTCCTCCAATTTCTTTTGTTGAACGCGCTGGTCTCCGCTTGCGTGACGGGGACGATCCTGTTCTGGTACGACCGCAACCTGAAAGCGACTTCCTCCGCCCCCGCCTTTGCGCCTCTTCCTGGACTTGAAGCGGGCGCGCCCGCCTCCCGCGTGGACGCCAACCCGGTCGGCGACCTCCGCATCGTCAGCGTCGTCGGCGCGGACAACCTCGGCGCGGAAGTCGTCATCCTGCGTTACTACGGCGCCGGGCAGGTGGATTTGTCCAACTGGCAGCTCAAGGACGAAAACGGCAACATCTTCCTCTTCCCGTCCATCACGCTCGTCAACGGCGGCGCGGTGCAGATCCACACCGGCGCGGGGACGAACACCGTCGTGGACCTGTACTGGGGCTTGTCCGCGCCCGTCTGGAAATCGGGCGAGACGGCCAGCCTGTACGACGCGAACGGGAAATTGATCGTGACGTATAAAGTGCCGTAAAGCCTATCTCTCTCACATTGACTTCTCTCTGTTCTCCGCTCTCTAATTACCAATTACCATTTACCAACTACCAACATGTCCCAAGCCCTCTACCGCAAATACCGCCCGCAAGGATGGGCCGAAGTCGTCGGCCAACAGCACATCGTGCAGACCCTCCGCAACGCCATTGTCGGAGACCGCGTCGCGCACGCCTATCTCTTCGCGGGTCCGCGCGGCACGGGCAAAACCACGCTGGCGCGCCTGCTGGCGAAAGCCGTCAACTGCCTGAACGACGACAAGACCCAGCGTCCCTGCAACGAATGCGACTACTGCCGCGCCGTCAACGAAAATCGCTTCCTCGACCTCATTGAAATTGACGCCGCCTCCAACACCTCGGTGGACGATGTCCGTGACTTGCGCGACAAAATAAATTTCTCCCCCACACAGGGCAAATTCAAAATCTACATCATTGACGAAGTCCACATGCTCTCCACGGCGGCCTTCAACGCGCTCCTCAAGACCCTCGAAGAACCACCGCCGCACGCCATCTTCGTCCTCGCCACCACCGAGATCCACAAAATCCCCGCCACCGTCCTCTCGCGCTGCCAGCGTCACGAGTTCCGCCGCGTCCCCGTGGACGAGATCGTCGGTCAGCTCAAGACCATCGCCGCCGCCGAATCCATTCAGGCCGACGGCGACGCCCTCGCCCTCATCGCGCGCCAGTCCGCGGGCGGGATGCGCGACGCCATCTCCCTGCTCGACCAACTCTCCTCGACGGGCGAACGCATCACGCTGGACCTCGCGCAGACCGTCCTCGGGACCGCGACCTCCCAAACCGTCCTCGACCTCGTCGCCTCCATCGCGGACCCGAATCCTGGGCGCGGTCTCGAGGAGATCCACCGCGCCCTCGACGGCGGCGCCGATCCGCGCGCGTTGGCTCGCCAGGTGGTTGACTATCTGCGCGGGCTGATGTTGATCCAAATGGGCAACGCGTCGCAAGTCGAGACGACCAGGGATATTAAAGAACGGATGACCGAACATGCGGACGCGTTCACGCCCGCCGCCGTCCTGCGGATGATGCGAATCTTCAACGAAGCCGCGACCGACTCGCGCGGCAGCTGGCAGCCGTCCCTCCCGCTCGAGCTGGCCTTCGCCGAAGCGCTGGAGCCGCCCGCGGAGTCCGCGCTCGTCGCGCCCGCGTCGAAGGTCAGCGCGAAGCCGCCCGCCAAGTCCGCGCCGAAGACGCCAGTCGCTCCCCAGTCGGGAGGCGCGTCCGCTTCCGCCATCCCCGCGTCCGAGGTCATCAAGGTCTGGAAGCAAGTCCAGAATGCTTTGAGGAAGGATTACGCCAACCTTGCGGCGCTGCTGAATTCGGTCTCGTCCATTGACGTGCAGGATGGGACGCTCGTGCTGGGGTTTGCGAGCGATGTGTTGATGTCCAAGATGCAGGACGAAGAGAAGCAACTGACCAACCAGGCCTTGTCTGATCTGCTCGGCGTGACGCTCGACATCCGCTGCGAAGTCACGAACGCCAAGGGCAAAGTCCCGCCGCACGTGCCGCAGGATGGGATGGTCGCGACCGCGATCCATCAGGGCGGGGAGATTGTGGATGTGCAGGAGTAGTTGGCTGGTTGGTTGGCTAGTTGGCTAGTTGGCTGGTTGGCTAGTTGGCTAGT
>DKTP01000002.1:0-3316 GCA_002473085.1 Anaerolineales bacterium UBA7227 | reverse complement strand
AGTTGGCTAGTTGGCTGGTTGGCAAGTCCGCGACTTTCAAACGCAAAGTCTTTGATAATCCACGCAAAGGCTCGTTGCGCTGGACAAAGAAATAATAAAATCCGTGTTTGTCCGTGAAATCCGTCAAATCCGTGTACCGAATTAGGAGAAATTATGGCAAAAGGTTTCAATCGTCCAGTAGGCGGCGGGGGGATGGGGGGCGGCATGATGGCGCAGATCCAGAAACTGCAAAAGCAGATGGAGGAGGCGCAGGCGCAACTCGCCGTCGAGACCGTCACCGCGAGCGCGGGCGGCGGCGCGATCAAAGTCACCATGACGGGCGACCAGAAGTGCAAATCCGTCGAGATCAGTCCCGACCTGCTCAAAGACGCGGACGCCGAGATGCTGCAAGACCTTGTCCTGTCCGCGGTCAACATGGCGCTCGATCAATCGCGTGAACTCGCGGCGGAGAAGATGGGGCCGCTGGCGGGGGGGCTTCCCTTCTAGTGTTTCGGTGTCAAGTGTCAGGTGTCAGGTTCGCAAGATACCTGAAACCTGATACCTGATACCTCGCACCTGACGCCCATGCTCCTCCCCGAACCCCTCCAGAATCTCATCACCGCGCTCGAGCGGCTGCCAGGCATCGGGCCAAAGTCCGCCTCGCGGCTGGCGTTCTTTTTTCTGCGCGCCGACGAGTCGTTATCGGCTGAACTCGCCGAAGCGTTGACTGGCTTGAAGGAAAAAATCGGCTATTGCTCGGAGTGCTTCAATATTACCGAGGCGGGACGCGAACTCTGCGAGGTCTGCGCCAATCCCAAACGTGACGCGTCGGTCATCTGCGTGTTGGAAGACGCCCTGGACGTTCTCGCTTTGGAGCGGATCGGCGCGTACCAGGGACGTTATCACGTTTTGGGCGGGGTGTTGAATCCCATCGAGGGGATCGGTCCCGACGACATCAAAATCCGCCCGCTGATCGAACGCGTCGCGCGCGGCGGAGTCCGCGAAGTGATCATCGCCACCAATCCCAGCATGGAGGGCGACACGACCGCGATGTATTTGCAGCAGCAGTTGCGCGCCTCGGGCGTCCACGTGACCCGTCTCGCGCGCGGACTGCCCATGGGCGGCGATCTCGAATACGCCGATCAGCATACCCTCCTGCGCGCGTTGCAGGGCAGGCAGCAAATGGATTAGGTCGGCTGCGCAATTTGATGGTTTCTTGGTTGGGCGGTTGATGAAGATCACGATTCTTACCTACGGCTCGCGGGGAGATGTTCAGCCGTTCCTTGCGCTCGCGGTCGGATTGCAAAAGAGGGGACATGCGGTCAGGCTCGCCGCGCCGCATCGCTTTGCAGATTTTGTCGCGGGGCGCAATGTTCCATTCGCGCCGCTCGCGGGCGATCCTGAAGAGATCAGCAAAGCCTTCGTCGCGGCGGGGAATAACGCCATCAAGATGGCGCGCTCGATTCGCGATTACGTCAACTCCATCGCGGTGGATGTCGCCCGCGGCGCGTTCGCGGCCTGCGATGACGCCGAACTCATCGTTCACTCGTTCCTCTTCACAACGGGCGCGCACTCGCTCGCTTGTCAGCGCGGCATCCCTGACATTTCGATTCAAACGTTTCCCATCTTCGCGCCCACGCGCGAGTATCCGCCCGCTGCGCTTTCATCGTTGCCGAAGGGTTGGCTGAGTTACCTCGGTCATTGGCTCAACACGCAAATTTTTTGGTACGGCGGGAACAGCGGCTACCATCGAAGACGGAATCAGCATCCCGACGTTTTCTCCTTCGATCTGTTTTGGCCCTTCGATGACAAGCCGCCGCGTCGCGCGACCCCGTTGCTGTTTGCTGTTTCCCCAACCGTTCTGCCGCCCGCGCGTGAGTGGGCGAACCGCGTCCACGTGACAGGCTACTTCTTCCTCGACTCTCCTGCCGATTACCAACCTCCCGTCGAATTGACTCGCTTTCTTGATGCGGGTTCCGCTCCCATCTGTGTGACGTTCGGAAGCATGATCCATCGCGACGCGGATCGGATTGCAGACACAGTGATCGAATCGATTCGCCGCTCAGGTCAACGCGCGATTGTATTAACAGGCTGGGATGGCTGGAAGGGGAGAGTCTCATCTGACGATTTTCTCTTTCTCGAGTCCGCGCCGCATGATTGGCTGTTTCCTCGGTGCGAGTTCGTCGTTCATCACGGCGGCGCGGGGACGACGGCCGCAGGTCTACGCGCGGGGATCCCGAATATCGTGATCCCGTTCGCGGGCGATCAGTTGTTTTGGGGCAAACGTGTTCACGCGGTTGGGGCGGGGCCGCGTCCCATTTCCGTCGGCGGGTTGACGATGACGCGGCTATCGTCCGCGCTGGCTGAGGCGGAGGGCGACGCGCTTCGTCGCCGCGCCCGCCTCATCGGTCAAAAGATCGGATGCGAGGATGGAGTGGGGGAGGCGATTCGTGTGGTAGAATCCCGCCTCGTTGCGTGAGTCGAGTTGGGAAATTTTAAGGTTGATTTGTCTGATAAGTACTCATTTTCCCTTGACAAAACGGACGAAAAGCATATAATCACCGTTCGCCAGTGAAAACAAAACAGATCTCGTCTCCCCAGACAGATCGTTGACAACTGAGAAGAAGTCTCAAGTCAGAGACACAAGCCTGATGGATTGCAGTCTGACGAGCCGATGTGAAAGCAAGCATCGGCGCTTTCGTCTGTATGGGCTTGATGAACCAGTGGCGATGTACCTTAACAACTGAAAAGTGATAGGAAGACAGCAGTGATGTCAATGACCAGTTAATTCCTCCGTACCTTTCACTCGCAAGAGTGATATTTCTAGCGGAGAGTTTGATCCTGGCTCAGGATGAACGCTGGCGGCGTGCCTAATACATGCAAGTCGAACGAGGCGCTTTTTGTAGCAATACGAGGAGCGTCCTAGTGGCGAACGGGTGAGTAACGCGTGGGTGACCTGCCCCAAAGTGTGGGATAACAGTCCGAAAGGATTGCTAATACCGCATGTGGTCGCTGAGTTTAGAAGTTAGCGACTAAAGCAGCAATGCGCTTTGGGAGGGACCTGCGTCCCATCAGCTAGTTGGTAAGGTAACGGCTTACCAAGGCGACGACGGGTAGGGGACCTGAGAGGGTGGCCCCCCACAATGGAACTGAAACACGGTCCATACACCTACGGGTGGCAGCAGTAGGGAATATTGCACAATGGGCGAAAGCCTGATGCAGCAACGCCGCGTGCGCGAAGAAGGTCTTCGGATCGTAAAGCGCTTTTCTGGGAGATGAGAAAGGACAGTATCCCAGGAATAAGTCTCGGCTAACTACGTGCCAGCAGCCGCGGTAA
>DKTP01000070.1 GCA_002473085.1 Anaerolineales bacterium UBA7227 | reverse complement strand
ATGGGGCCGTAGTTTATGACGCGGGGCGGCACGCCCGCCGCGGCCGAGGCGACCACGCGGACGAGCGGCCGAAGATTCAGCGCGCGGGCTTTGTCCTCGCTCATCAACAACAGCGCGGCCGCGCCGTCGTTTAATCCAGACGAATTTCCCGCCGTCACCGTTCCGTCTTTTTTGAAGGCGGGTCTCAACTTCGCCAGCGATTCCAGCGTGGTGTCGCGGCGCGGGCGTTCGTCCGTCGCCGCGAGGACGGGATCGCCTTTTTTCTGCGGGACCGGCACGGGCATGATTTCCTCGGCGAAGCGTCCCGAGTCGATGGCGGCGACGGCGCGCTGGTGCGAGCGCAGGGCGAACGCGTCCTGCTTTTCACGCGTCAGGTGCGGGCGTTCCGCGGCGATGTTTTCGGCGGTCTCGCCCATCGAGTCGGTGCCGTACATTTCCTTCATTTTCGGATTCGGATAGCGCCAGCCGAGCGCGGTGTCGTAGGCGGTGAGATTCCCGAACGCGTAACCCGACTCGGCTTTCGGGAACGAGTACGGCGCGCGGGACATGGACTCGACTCCGCCCGCGACGAAGACCTCGCCCTCGCCCGCCCGGATCGCGCGTGACGCCTGGTTGACCGCGGCCAAACCCGAGGCGCACAGGCGGTTAACGGCGACTCCCGCCACCTCGACGGGCAGCCCCGCCAGCAGCGCCGACATGCGCGCCACGTTGCGGTTGTCTTCGCCCGCCTGGTTCGCGCACCCGAAGTAGACTTCCTCCACGAGCGCGGGATCGAGTCCCGAGCGTTTGACGATTTCTTTGATGACGAGCGCGCCGAGGTCGTCGGGGCGGACGGGCGCGAGAATCCCTCCCAGCGCGCCCACGGGCGTGCGGATGGCGTCAACGATGACAGGTGTGTTCATGGGAACTCCGTTTTGGTTTTTTGGCGGCTGTTTTGACGAGGCAAGGCGCCTGCGGCGTTCTCCAGCGCCAGCGTCAAAACATCGAGAGCGCGATTTACGTTTTGATTGTACCATCCCCAAAAATACAGGTCGGATTGCCAATCCGACTTACGGCGCGAGCGGCTGGTCGAGATCGTAGATCACGAATCCGTCGCCCTGCGCGAAGACGGCGAATCCCGAAAGCCGCGCGCGCAGGTCGGGCTGGAGCGCCAGGTCGGGGAGGTCGGTGACGAGGAAGAGGTCGCGGCCCTTCGTCAGTCGAGCGAAGGATTTCTCGAACGACGCGTCGCCGCCGCGCATCTCGCGGTAGGCGATATCCGACGAGTCGGGCCAGTTGGCAGCGGAGGTCCAGCCCCAGTAAGCGAGCGGCAGGGCGTAGTCCTGCGTCAACGCGACGACGCGATGACCGCGTACCGTCTCGCCGATGCCTTGCCAGAACGCGGCTTGCGGACGGTAGTCGGCGGACTTCAGGGCGACGCGAGAGGCCCATAGGACAGCGACCAGGCTCAAGGTCAGGACGGAGGCGGCGAGGATTTTGCGGCGCGGATCGGCGGTTCGCGCGACTAGTCGGGCGAGGAGCGCGTCCGCGAGCGGAGTCAGAGTCAACGCGGCGATGGGGATGAGCGGCAGGCTGTAGTAGTTGTGCGTGGAGATGTGGTAGTCGAAGAAAAGGGCGAAGGCGAGGTACGCGCCCCACAGTCCGAGGAGGAACGAGCGCGCTGGTTTGCCGTCCACGAGGAGGAGACCGAGGAGCGCGAGCGTGAAGGTGAAGAGACCGATCACGTCCCCGATCATCTGCGCCCAGCCGAGGTACATGGAGGGCGAGACGAGCAGCGCGGGGATGAAGCGTCCGCCGAATTGCTGACCGAGGAAGCCGCGCGCCAGGCCGTAGGTCACCCAGCCCGCGCCAGGGAGGAGTCCCAGCGCGGCCATCGCCCAGACCTGCCGGTTGCGGAGGAGGCCGCGCAGGGAGGCGCGTCCGAACGCCGCGCCCAGCGCCCCGCCGACGACGAAGAACGCGGCGTTGAGTTTGACGAAGATGGCAAAGCCGCCGAAGATGGAGGCGAGGAGAACGTAAAGCCAGGAAGTTGATTTGACAGGGTGGGGATCGAGAGATTGCGCCCAGCGATTGACCGCCCACCAAAATCCGACGATGAGCGCGACCATGAGGGGATCGGGTTGGAAGGAACGACTGGCGACGACGGCGTAAGGAAGCAGCAAATAGAACGCGGCCGCGAAAAGCGCGCCGTCTTTCGAGAAGAGGTCGCGGGCAAGGAGATAGATGAAGATCCCGCCGAGGAGCCAGAAGAGGCTGGAGTAGATTCGCGCCACCCAGAGTTGTTCGCCCGTGAATTTCCAGGTGAAGACTGTCAGCCTTTCGAGGATCTCCGGTTCGATGGTGGCGCGCAGGCGTCCCTGCTGGATGGCGAAGGCGCGCTGGTCGGCGGGCGCGTCGGCGAGAGTCTCGTAGTACATGCCGCGCGCTTTGAGCGCGGAGAAGAGCTGCCGCGTGGGATGGAAGTCGAGGGGCAGGTCGGTCAGGTCGTAGAGACGGATGGCCGCGGCCGCGACGAAGAGGACGATGAGGACGAGGGTATGATAGCGGCCAAAGAAGGAGCGGGGGGATTCAGTCATGGGGATGGCGCTTATTTTAACTGATTTGGACGCATCTCCCGCCGCGTTCCCGCGGGCGGACGCGGAGACCTCCTCTCCCCACAGGAGAGAGGTTGGGGGTGAGGGCCAAACCCGCAGATAAGCGATGGTTCTGGACTATAATCCTCCTGCTCGATGAAAAGCCATCCTTTTACAGGTTCCCCATGTCAAATCATCTGATCAACGCAAATTCTCCCTATCTCCTCCAGCACGCGCACAATCCCGTGGACTGGTATCCGTGGGGCGAGGAGGCGCTCGCCAAAGCCCGCGCCGAAGACAAGCCGATCTTCCTCAGCATTGGATACGCCGCCTGTCACTGGTGCCACGTAATGGCGCACGAATCCTTCGAAGACGAGTCCACCGCCGCGCTGATGAACGCGAACTTCGTCAACATCAAAGTAGACCGCGAGGAACGTCCCGACCTTGACGCCATCTACATGCAAGCCACGATGGCGATGACCGGTTCGGGCGGCTGGCCGATGTCCGTCTTCCTCACGCCCGACCTGCGTCCGTTCTATGCTGGCACATACTTCCCTCCCGTCCGCCGCGCCAACATGCCGTCGTTCAAGGAAATACTGACAGCCATCGCGCGGACGTGGCGCGAGGACCGTCAGGAGGCGGACCGCGTCGGGCAACAGGTGTTCCAACACATCCAATCGCAGACGCAAGCGAGCGGCGACAAAATCCCCGTCGACGCGGCGGCGCTCGAAGCGGCCGCGCGCGCGCTGACCGATTCGTACGATTGGGGCCACGGCGGCTGGGGCGACGCGCCCAAATTCCCGCAGCCGATGACCGTCGAATTCCTGCTCCGCCGCGCCGTCTCCGATTCCCCACAGCGCGGGCAAATCTTAAAAGTCTGCGCGCACATTCTCGACGCCATGTCGCGCGGCGGCATGTACGATGTGGTCGGCGGCGGCTTCTCGCGCTACAGCGTGGATAATTTCTGGCGCGTGCCGCATTTCGAGAAGTGGGGTTCTCAATCGATAACTTGTTACGACCCAAGAAACACCATACATCTACATACTTTTGATTGTCTTCTACAGTGAAAGACGCCCTCACATCCAGCAACTCAATAATTCTCCTGCGATCTTCAAACGATTCGTCGCCAGGTCCCAAGCCCTCTGCAATCTGAGTAGCGAAATCCACAATTTGTTGGATCTCAAATTCCGATAAAGCTTCGGATTCCAGATTCAAATTCAATTCATCACGTTCCTTCTCCAAAGCCAAGAGGGTTGATTCCAATTGCTGTTTTTTATCAATCAGCAACTCCCTCTGAACTTGTCCGGAAATGTATAGATCAAGAACGCGATCTAATTGTGTTTTTGAACCCTGCCACAGATCCTCCAAAACAATCAAGCGGTCACGAATCGGAGCGCAGAACTGTTCCCTTCCTTCCTGATACTCTACAAGTCCGCGCTCCAAAACTCCAGGTTTTGTGAGGAGATCTTTTACCCAGTTCCAAACAATTTTGTCCACAATATCGACTCGAAAGCTCGGAAGATTACACTCGACATTGGCAACATATCCCATATAACCATTACAGCGATAGTAAAGGTAATATTTAAGTTCCTTACCACTCGGTCGGGTGGCAAAACAATTGATGCTGCTTTTGCACAAGCCACACCTAACCCGACTTCTAAGTAAATATTCCCTTTTTATATGGCGAAGCGATTCACTGGTATTCAGCTTTCGTTGAATTTGAGCTCGTTTCCATGTCTCTTCGGAGACAATAGCAGGCACGTCAAAGGTCAGCCACCACTCGCGTGCGTTGATCTTACTGCCATTAAAAGTGTTCCGCTTTCCGTAATGCCAATGACCTGCATATGTTTCTGAATCCAAAATCCGCATTACTAATCTCCAAGACCATTCTCCTTTTGCGCGCTTTTTGAACATCCCGCGAATATCCGCCCAGGTAGGAACTTTCATTTCGGTCAATCTATTAGCAATTGCCCGTGTAGACAAACGTTTCCCACGTTCATCACCTTCAACATACAATCTGTAAACTAATCGTACAACTGCTGCCTCCTCTTCGTGAATCACCAAAGTTTTACGATCTTCTGACAAGCGATAACCATACGGGGGTTTATTTCCATGAAGCATGATTGTCCCGTTTTTGACCACTTGCCGTCTGCCGCGAACCATGCGTTCGGCAATTTTTTCCCGTTCATATTCAGCTATAGTCGCACGAATATGCTTGTTCAAGCGCCCTTCTGGTGAGTTTTCATAGCTGGCTAGCACGTAGACAACCTCGACTCCTGCTCGATTCAATTGTTCTTCAACGATAAGTTGCTTTGCCAGTTTCCGGCTCAGGCGATCAATCTCACGGACTACCAATACATCAAACTCTCCCTTTTGCGCCATATCACGTGCGTGATTAAGTTCTGGTAATTCAAATGAAGCGCCTGATGCACCACGATCATCCTCGGACAATTCTGCAACGATTTGCCATCCATTTTCGAGTGCAAATTCCCTGCACATTTCCAATTGTCCCGCCAGATTGCGGCCTTCCTTGCTACGGTCATCGCTGGAAACTCTTGCATAAAGTACAGCACGTTTAATTGTTTTCATGATCTTCCTTCATGGGTAATTTTGTTTTTTGGGAATGGTATAGGATTAGCAGAGCCAGACCGGGCTGGCTGTCGCTTAGCTGCGGGACGGCTGGTAAAGGATTTCCCGCATTTCTTCAAAGAGTTGCGGTCCCAACACAAGGGATTGTTCATGGGAGGTAAGTTCAAAGGAATTCACAAGATCGGCTAATACCATGCCGATATTTCCTTCAACCTCCAGCAGGCTCTTTCCACTCACTGCCTCCTGCCATTCTTGGCAGAATTTGGAAAGGATTGAAATAGCTTTTGTTTGTGGGCTTGGATTCGCATTCAACATCAGATGGCTCCTTTTGAATATTGGAACGATCTCATTCTGCCCGGTCAGAAAAGAAATCGCCCCAGTGGAATCCCACCAGGGCGATGAATACGGGCTGATATAATGCCATCAGCCTCTCCCTCCGCCTAGATCGGTGGGTTGGGTCAGGGTCGTGCGTGTGTTTGCGCACATTCACGGCCCGTTTCAACAGATATAATTATCGTACTGATACGATAATTATACTACACAGAAATCAAAAGTCAATATTCCCCCACCCGATTGATTTATCGTCTTTTGGAACCCGGCTTAGGTTTTGCGCCGCGACGTTCCCCCAATTTCTCTGCATACTTTATATAGGTTTCCAAGGAATGCCGGCTGACCTGCCAGGATGGTCCCCACTTTCGCCCCACCACTTTTTTTGATCGAATCAATTGACGGATGTAATCCGGGTTGTACCCGCTTACGCGCGCAGCATCATAGGTAGTCAGCCAATCTTCCATGCGCTTATTATAACTTGGACAGGTCCGGTCTGATAATTGTAACGAATTTCACATAAAATTTCGGTTTTCTATTACAATAGCCGCCCTATGGCTGGAAACGTTATCAAACGCAATAACATTCACCCCATCGTTCGCGTTGTCTTGGTCTCCATATTGATCCTGTGTGGAGGCTCACTTGTGGTATCCATTTACTGGATTTTCCAAAAAATCAACCACAGCGCCGGCGTGGAGTTGGCAGAAGTCACTGTCGCATTCCTATCCATTCTTGTTCTGGCTTTGATCCTGGTGGGAATGCGTGCCGGCCTGGGGCTGGACCGTTGGATCCGCTATCGCAGGTTCGAAGAGTGCCGGCTTTTTCATTCATCAAAACATACTCACCGAGCCCTTTCCTGGTTGGGGTATGGTCATCTTGCGTTGGAAGGTGAAGCGGCGTCTGAAGAATTGGATGGTTGGAATGTGGAGGAATTGCTGGCGTTATTCGAA
>DKTP01000091.1 GCA_002473085.1 Anaerolineales bacterium UBA7227 | reverse complement strand
TCTGCCTTCTGCCTTCCGCCTTCTGCCTTCTGCCTTCCGCCTTCCTCTCACTCGTACCTAAATCTCCAAACCCCGATCGCGAAAAACACCGCCGCGAATCCCAGCAGCACGCCCGCTTCGGGAAGGATGTCCGCCAACCCGCGGCCGCGCAGGACGAGGTCGAGCAGTCCCTGCATCGCCCAGGTCGTCGGCAAAACCTTCACCGCGCTCTGCACCGCGGGCGGGAACAACTCCAGCGGATACCAGCATCCGCCCATCAGCGCGAAGACCATGCCAAACATGATGCTCAAACCGGTGGCCTGTCCCTCGGTCTTCACGAACGCGCCCAGCGTCACGCCGAACGCGGCGGCTGCGAGCGCGGCGGAAGTCAGGACCACGAACAACGCCAGCGGCGCGTGTCCCCACGCCAGTTTCATCACGAAAATCCCGAACAGCACGAGCAGCGCCATCTGCGCCAGCGCCATCAGCGTCTGTCCCAGGATCGTACCGAACAAATACATGGCCTTCGACGTCGGCGTGACGAGGACGCGGCGCAGCGTCCCCTGCTGACGCTCATACGCGAACAGCGCCGAGATGCCGAATAACGGGATGAATACCCACGTGATCAACTGACCCGCGGACGAATTCGCCCTCGGGTCATACTCGACCTGGTCCGGGGTCGCGCCTTCGACGGCTTTCACCCGCCCGGGCGAATCCTCCTGGATCTTCTGCGCCGTCGCGAGCGAACCATCGAAGTAGGCCTGGCGTTCCGCGTCCGACTGGAACGGCTGCTTCGCCTCGCGTTGACTGACGGCGTTCCGCGCCGCGCCGACCGCGCTCGAGACGCGTCGGATGGCCGTCTGCAGGGCGCGCTCGACGACGGTGGCGTTGATGTTGTTCGGCTGCTTCAGCAACTCCACTTCCGCCGAACCCGCCTGCAGGGACGCCGCGTCCACGCCCGCGGGGATGATGAAGATCGTCGAGGCGCGTCGCCCGTCGAATTCTTCCTGCGCGTCCTCGCGCGTCGTCAGGACGGGACGCACCGCCGTGGAACGCTCCAACTCGTCCACGATCTGCCGCGAAACGACCGTGTTCGCCTCGTCCGCCACCAACACACGGATGCGCGGGTCTTCGTTTCCGCTCGGAGTCCCGCCTGCGAGCAGGAAGGTGAACACCAGCGGCATGACGATGAAGAACAGCAATTCCGACGCGCCCGCGAAACGCAGGATGACGTCTTTTTTGATGATGGCGAAGATTTTATTCATGGGAAATTCCGTCTCTTTCGTTTTTAACGGGAAATTTCATTTCAACGCGAAGGTTTGCAAGGGTAGAGGAAATTTTTATTTTTGCGCCAGGTTCTTCTTTCCGAAGAGCGCCACCGAGACGGCGAACAAGACCGCGCCCATGACGAGCAAAGCCGTGATTGGCCGGGCGAGTTGCGCCAGCCCGCCGCCGAGGGCGAGCGTGACGAACCCGTCCAGCGCCCAGGCGTTCGGCGTGATCTTGCTGACGAGTTGAATGGCGGGCGGCATCATCCCCAAATCGAGGAAACTGCCGCCGAGGATGCCGAAGATGAGCATGATCGCCGACCCGACGTTCGCCACCTGCGCGGGCGTGCGCGCCAACGCGGTGACGATAAGTCCCCAGCCCGTCGCGCCGAAGACCGCCGCGAGGGTCAGCGCGGCGATCCCAAGCGGGTCGCCCCACTTCACGCGGAAGAATACCGCGCTGGCAAGGATCAAAATCCCGACTTGCGCGACGCCTGTCAAGTAGATGCCGAAGACCTTGCCGCCCAGGATCTGCGCGGAGGATGTCGGCGAGACAAGCAGGCGCGGCAGAGTCCCCTGGGCGCGTTCGGCGAGGATCGAGCGTCCGCCGTAACTGACGGTGTACATCAGGAACATCAACGCCATGGCGGGCGCCATATACGCGAGGACGTCGAACTCCGCAGCCTGCGCGCCCTCGTCGTCCGTCTTGAGCGTGATGGCCGCGGGCTGGTCTTCGTCCATGTTTTTGAAGAGAGCGCGGCCCTCGGTCTCAGCCTGTTGCGGAGTGATGACGCCCGTTATCAACATCTGGAAGATAGCGGTCATACCGCTGACGCGCCCCTCGTCAATGCGGCTGACGAATTCGTCCACGATGGCTTTGATCACGCCCGCGCTGGTAGGCATGGCTGGGTTGACGTAGACCTCGATCAGGACGGGGTCCGCTTCGGCGAAGTTGGGATCGGTCATCGTCCCTTCGGCGGGGATGACCGAGCGCGTGAATCCTTCGGGGATGATGACCGCGGCCGCGGCTTTGTTCTCGTCAATTAACCGGCGCGCCGCTTCGGGGTTCGACGTTTCGGCGGGCGCGACCAATTCGGCCAAATCCTCCGAATGGAAGACGTCCACCAGCGCGTTGCCCAGTTCGGCGTTATCCAAATTGACGATGATGACGGGGATGTCGGCGAGTCCGCTGTTACTGCTTCCGCTGAACCGCCCGGTGACAAATCCCATGCCGACGGTGAGCAGGAACGGCGCGAGGAGCATGAACACCAACGCGGCGCGGTCGCGGAAGATAACGCGCAGGTCTTTGAGACCAATGAGAATGGTTTTGAGCATATCAACTCCGTGAGGAGAGAAAAGAAAAAAGAGAGCAGGGAGTGGAAAACAGCGACTGTTCTCTATTCTCCGTTCTCTAATCCCTGAGGGCCCGTCCCGTCAAATGGAGAAACACCGCTTCGAGGTTCGGCTCGCGGATGTCAATCGAGTGGATCTTGACGCCGCGCTCGTTGGCCTTGGCGACGACGGGCGCCAGCGCCTCCTCCGCTTCGCGCGCGATGACCGAGACTTCGTGGTCGGTGGATTGGGCTTTAATGATTTCCTTGACGCCCTCGAGGGACTTCACCAACGCTTCGGGGTCGTCGTTTTCGCCGAGGTGGAGGATCAGGGTTTCAGTCTCGCCGACCTGCCGTGTGAGTTCTTTCTGCGTGCCGAGGGCGATCAACTCGCCGTGGTCAATGATGCCGACGCGGTCGGAGAGTTCCTGGGCCTCTTCCATGTAATGCGTGGTGTAGAGGACGGTCATGCCTTTCTGGTTCAGGTCTTTGACCGTGTCGAGGATGGCGCGGCGCGACTGCGGGTCAATGCCGACGGTGGGTTCGTCCATGAAGAGGAGGCGCGGTTTATGGAGCAGTCCCACGCCGATGTTGACGCGCCGCTTCATCCCGCCCGAATAGGTTTTGACGCGGTTCTTCGCCTTGTCGGCGAGGCCGATCTGCTCGAGCACTTCGTCCACGCGGGCGCGGAGCGTCTTTCCGCCGAGGCCGTACATCTGTCCCCAGAAGACGAGGTTTTCGTGGGCGGTCAGGTCTTCGTAGAGGGCGATGTCCTGCGGCACCACGCCGATCGCGTTGCGGACCGCCATCGGGTCGCGCGTGACCGAATGGCCCGCGATGACCGCGTCGCCTGCGGTGGGCGCGTAGAGAGTCGAGAGCATGGAAATGGTGGTCGTCTTGCCCGCGCCGTTCGGCCCGAGCAGGCTGAAGATCTCCCCCTCCTGGATGTCAAAAGTGACGCCTTTGACGGCGGCAAAATCGCCATAGTTTTTGTGAAGATCTTTCACTTCGAGAATGGGCGGCATAAGGAACCTCCTGATTGGTCTATGATTATTGTACGTTTAAATCCAAGACCGGTTACACGGAAAAGGGTACAATCTGCCAAACTTATGGCGTCCTTGCCAGAACAAGACATAAATGTAGAGCAATTCTCCAAATTGCCCCAGGCAAAGCGGCAATTCGCCAAATCGTCCCAAGTAAAATAGCATTTTGCTCTACAGTTGACTCAACCAGAACAAGGAGAAAAAATGACAGCGACGAAAGTGACAAGCGGCCAGGTGGTTTCAATGCAATACACCCTGCGCGTGGACGGCAAGGTGGTGGATTCTTCCGAGGAAGGCGACCCGCTGGAGTATTTATACGGCGCGGCGAACATCATCCCCGGGCTGGAGCGCGAGATGGAAGGGATGGCCGTGGGCGAGAGCAGGACGGTGATCGTCTCGCCCCTGGACGGGTACGGCGAGGTGGACGAAGAGGCCTTCATCGAGGCGCCGCGCAGCGAGTTTCCCGACGATATGCCGATCAAACCCGGCGTCGAAATGGAATTGACGGGTCCCGACGGGCATCCGATGTATGCCCGCATTGAACGCGTGGAAGGCGAGACGGTGACGCTCAACATGAACCATCCCCTCGCGGGCGCGGAACTGCACTTCGACGTGAAGGTGGTCGGACTGCGCGACGCGACGGAGGAGGAAATGGATCACGGTCACGCGCATGGGGCGCATCAACATTAAATCGCGAAAACCACGCGGAACTTGCGTCAGAGAACGCCGACGCGTTGTGACACAAGATGAAAAAAGCGGACGGATTAGACCCCGTCCGCTTTTGCTGTTAATTCGTCCGCGATGCGCGCCGCGATGCGCTCCACGATGAAGTCGGGGACGCCGTCCGCCGCGCGGGATTGCAGGCGCAGGTCAATCGGGTCGTTGACGTAGTCCACGACGAGCAGGCGGTCGTCCTCCGTCCACGCGATCTCGGTGGAGAACAGGTCGAGGCGGCAAATGGAGGCGATCTGCCGCGCAATTCCGCGCAGGTTTTCAGAAAACGGCCGTTGGGACGGGTTTGGTTGGGGCGGATCTGGTTGGGGCGGACCCACGTGTCCGCCCATCGCGCCGCCCTCGGCAGGGCAGTCACCCAGGACTGCCCCTACCTGTCCGCCCACTGCGCCGCCCTCGGCAGGGCAGTCACCCAGGACTGCCCCTACTGCCCCTACGCGGACGGGCGTATAAACGTGCGTGGTCGTATCCCAAAAATTGACGAAAACCTCGCCGAGGCAATAGATGACGCGAAACCAGGCGGGCAATCCGTCCACGATCTTCGGCGTGACGTGTTCCTGCAGGAGATATTGCTGGTCGGGGAATTCCCGCCGCGCGGACTGCACCTGCTCGAGCGTCGATATTTCCACGACGACGCCCTCCCCTCCGCCGCCCAGCGCGGGCTTGACGGCGAACCGCCCATTGAACAGCGAAAGGTCAATGGGCGGCAGGTCGGGTTGGGCGGAAAAGGGCGGCAGGATGACGGTTTGCGGGACGGGGATGCCGCCCGCGAGGAAGGCGGCGTGCATGGCGGCTTTGTCGTAGGCGCGGTCGGCGAGCTCGCGCGGGTTGAGTCGACGCGCGCCGAGGAGTTTGGCGGCGTCCACGAGGGGCAGGTAGGAGAAGTCCGCTTCGGAGGCGCGGTCGAGGAAGAGACGGAAACCGGCCGAACGTTCAGAAAGAAGCGGGAGGAGTTCGCGCAGGTTGCGAGCGGAAACGTCCAGCAAAGTCCGTCCGCGCGCGGCGCAGGCCGAGTCGAGAATCCGCACGAAGTCGGCGTCGTGTTCCCAGTTCCAGGCGAGGCAGAGGTCGTAGAGACGCACGACTGAGGTCTATTGGGAGCCTTTAAGGAAATAATCTAAGAATTGGAGGTAGACTTGTGTGACTTGCTTTCGGGTGGGATTGGGCGGTCCGCCAACCGCAATTAAATTATGACCGGCATTTGTAACGATTTGCAGGAAGGCAGGCACACCGGCCGACACCAGGCGATCGTACAACGCTTGAGACTGGCTAATCGGCACGACTGGATCCTGATCGCCCTGGATAATGAGAAATGGGGGGTCTCCCGCGGAAACATACGAGATGGGGCTGGCGTCTGCCAGCATGGTTTGATCGGGACTGACATTGGGGAAAAGTTGGTAGCCTCGTTTTTGAAGTTTTTCGTCATAGGTTACGTCGGTAAAGTCAGTTGGGCCAAACATTTCCACTACAGCCTGTACGCGGCTGGACTGTTCAAGATATTGTCCAATTTCCCACCCTGCGGTTTCATCGGCCAGTCCAACCAGCGAGGCGATATGCGCGCCGGCGCTTACGCCGAGAACGCCGATTTTATCGGGATTGATATTAAATTCTCGGGCGTGCGCTCTGAGAAAACGGACGGCGCATTTGGCGTCTTCGACCATGGCCGGAAACGGATATTCTGGAGCGAGACGGTAGTTAATGCTGGCGATGAAGTAGCCTGCGGCGGAAATGGTGGGGATCTCTTCCAATTGGAAGCCTACGGTTTTATCCCCCACCATCCAGGCGCCCCCATGGATGTAAAGGATGACCGGACTGGGTCCATTGGGCGCGGTTGAAAAGTAAATGTCCATTTTCAGGGGGATTGAATTCTTACAATAGACGATATTACGCTGGATCAGGCCCGGGACAATGGGTTTGGCAAGGACGGTAGGATAAGGAGTAGCGGTGGGAGTGGAAGTGGGAGCGGCCAGCGCTGTCTGAGTCGACGCGGCGTTGACGGTGGCAAACGCCTGCGTCATTGCAATATTGTAATCAACGGTGGGGACAGGCGTTCCTGCCTGCCCACAGGCAGCCAAGGCGATCAAGCCCGCCAGGATTACAAATGTGGTCTTGGTTTTCATCTAATCTCCTGATGGTAGACAAGGTTATTCTGGGATAATTCGCTCCGTCCCATTTCTGCAAGTATTATATCTTGGGCGCTGAAGTCCATCAATGCCGCCGTCCAGTCACGGCCAGGGGATTTCAGCCGGGCGGGTGTAGCCGTGCTTTTCCTGCACGAAGACGCGTCCATGCGAGGGGACGGCGCAGCCCGGCTCGTCAACAAACGTGACCGTTTCCCGGTTGGAGGCGATCGGGTCGAAGACGATCTGTCCGCCTTCGCAGCGCCAGGTCTCGATGATGTAAATGAACATATTCTCGTCTTCATAATCGCCCGCGCTGACGGGGATTCCCAGCCAGACGACGGTGACTTTGTCCCCGTCGCGCGCGGCGCTCAACACCGTCGTCGGCGGGTAGCGCGAGGTCATGGGGATGTGGGCGGGTTCGGGATAGACAACCGGCAGGGTTTTTAAGTCGCCCTCGATGTCGAGAAATTTGACGTTGACCCAGCAGTTGTTCTTATCGCCTTTCACCCAAACCCAGTTGTTCCCGCCGGTCTGACCGACGAGCGTGAGATGAAGTCCCTGGCGGAAGGCGTCGAGATAAAGATACTCCGAGCCCGGTCCATAGCGGCAACTGAGCAGGTTGGTGTTGACGACGGCTTTCAGACTCTCGACGACGGGGATCGGCGAGGGCGTCTCGGTCGCGGTAGGAGTGGACGTGGGCGCGGGCGTGGGCGTCGCGGACGGGGCGGGCGTGTCGCTCGGAGGGAAGGACGTCGGCGGGAGGTCCGTCGCGCCCGCGGACGGGACGGCGGTTGACGCGGGCGCGCAAGCCGTCAACGCGAGGCAAAGCGCCAGTAAAACGGGGAAAGCGATCTTCGCAGGCATGAAGCAATTATAGTCTCATCCCGCTTTTGGCTCCTGGGCCGCGGCCGTCGGCAATCCGAAAGTTTACGGCAATCTCCCAATCGGGCGGATCTTTCCGCCGGCGATATGCTTTGCGGCGATATAGCCAAAAGTCATGGCGGGACCGATCGTGCTGCCCGCGCCGGGATAGGTGTTGCCCATCACCGAAGCGGAGGTGTTTCCCGCCGCGTACAAATTCGGAATCGGCGAGCCGTCCGCGCGCAGGACGCGGGCATATTCGTCAATCGCCAGTCCGCCTTTCGTGCCGAGGTCGCCTGGAACCATCTGCACGGCGTAGAAGGGCGGCTTCTCGATAGGCGCGAGACAGGGATTGGGCTTGACGGTCGGGTCGCCGTAGTAGCGGTCGTAGGCGCTGTCGCCGCGATGAAAGTCCTCGTCCCTGCCGTTTCGCGCGAACTGATTGAAGCGCGCCACCGTCTCGGCGAGATTCTTCGGGTCGAGCCCGCAGTTCTGCGCCAGTTCCTCCAGCGTGTCGCCGCGTTTGAAATATCCGCTCTCGAAATAGATTTTGGGGATCGGCTGCATCGGGAACAGCGTGCCGAAAATATATTTTCGGCGGAAGCGGCTGTCCATGATGAACGTGGCGGGGATGTGCGGGACTTCGGCGCTATTCTTCTCATACATGGCGTGGACGACTTCGACGTACGAAGCCGCCTCATTCGTGAACCGTTTTCCCGCCGCGTTGACCATGATCCCGCCGGGGTACGAGCGGTCGCCGACGTGGAACATGACCGGCATGTTCGGCGGGACGGTCGAAGGTCCCCACCAGGCATCCTCCATCAGGTCAATTTTCGCGCCGATCTTCATCCCCGCCTGGATCGAGTCGCCGGTGTTGCCCGGGCTGCCCGAACTCCACTCGTGGTTGACCGGCGCCTGCTGAAATTCTTCGCGCATCTGCTGATTGTGATCGAATCCGCCCGCCGCGAGGATCACGCCTTTGCTGGCGCGGATGCGAAACGGCTTGCCGTCTTTTTCCGCCACGACTCCCACAACCGCGCCGTATTCGACGACCAGTTCCTTGAACGGAGTGTTCAGCCAGATCGGGACGCCTTCATCTTTGAGCGAGAGTCGCAAGCGCGCGACCAATGCCTGACCGAGCGCCAGAAGTTTCACGCCCGTCAGCATGTTGAAAAATGTCCGCACGCCGACTTTGAGCGCCACCCATTTCCCCGCCCAGGTGGAGGTGATCATCCCTATCTTGTTGTACTCGCTGGCGGTGAACGCCAGTCCCGCGGGGATTTTGATGCTCATCGGGCGCAGTTGCTTGAAGTCCGCGCCGAGTTTGCTCCCGTCGAAGGGAGAACCTTCGATGGCGCGCCCGTCCGCCGTGCCGCCGGGGCGTTCGGGATAGTAGTCCGCGTAGCCCACCGAGCGATGAAAGCGGACGTGAGAATTGCTCGATAGATACTTCACCATTTCAGGCGCGTTTTCGAGATAGGCGTCCTGTAACGCTTGCGGCGTGCGGTCTCCGACGGTGTTCTTTAAATACGTGCGCGCCTTTTCGAGTGAGTCGTCCAAGCCGTCCCGTTGCAAAAGGTAATTGTTCGGAATCCACAGCCCGCCGCCAGAGAGAGCCGTCGAGCCGCCGTAGTATTCCGTCTTCTCGATCATCAAAACGTCCAAGCCGGCCTGCTTCGCGGTCAGCGCGGCGGTCATCGCCCCGCCGCCCGAGCCGACGACGAGGACGTCGGTGGTGTGATCCCAGTTTGCCATGTTCATCTCCTTGAAGAAACTTTCGGGGATTTTACCCGCGCTGTCGAACTTATGGGCTTTTTCATTGGGGATATAATGGCGGATATTCGCCCACGGAGGAAACCTCATGCCTGAAGAATTCACGTTCGGCGGCGAGATCGTCTGGCGGCCGAGTCAGGAACACATCCAGCGCGCGCATTTGACCGCGTTCATGCGTCGGCACGGAATTGCGGATTTCGCCGAGTTGATGAAACGCTCCACCGAAGACGCGGCCTGGTTCACGGACGCGGCGTTGAAGTATCTCGACATCGAATTTTACGAGCCGTATTCGCAGGTGGTGGACTTGAGCGGCGGAATCCAATTGCCGAAGTGGTGCGTGGGGGGAGCGATGAACATCGTCCATAATTGCGTGGATAAGTGGCAGTTACCAGAGAGTAGAGAGCAGAGAGCAGTGGTATGGGAAGGCGAAGAGGGGACGACGAGGACGCTCACGTATAGAGAACTCTACGAGCAAGTCAACCAGGCCGCGAACGCGCTCCGCTCGCTGGGACTCGGCAAAGGCGACGCGGTGGGACTCTTCATGCCGATGACGCCCGAAATTGTGGTGGCGCTGCTGGCGGTCGCGAAGATCGGCGGAATTATCCTGCCGCTGTTTTCGGGATACGGCGCGGGCGCCATCGTCAGCCGCATGGCCGACGCCGACGCGCAGGCCCTCTTCGCCGCGGACGGCGCGTTCCGACGCGGGAAGCCCGTCGAGATGAAGTCCGTCGCGGACGAGGCCGCCGCGCAGATCCCCACGTTGAAGCACATGATCGTTTTGAAGCGCACCGGGCAGGAAGTCCAGATGAAAGCGGGCCGCGATCACTGGTGGCACGAACTGGTCGCCGCGCAGCCAAAGGAAGCCGCGACCGAACGAACGTCCGCGGAGGACCCGCTGATGGTCATCTACACCTCGGGGACGACGGGACGCCCGAAAGGCGCGCTCCACACCCACTGCGGATTCCCCGTCAAAGCCGCGCAGGATATGGCTTTCGGGACGGACGTACATGCAGGGGATGTCATCTACTGGATGACCGACATGGGCTGGATGATGGGACCCTGGCTGGTCTTCGGCGCGCTGCTGCTCGGCGCGACGATGTTCCTCTACGACGGCGCGCCCGACTTCCCCGCGCCCGACCGCCTGTGGTCGCTGGTGGAGCGGCACAAGGTCGCGCAGCTGGGCGTCTCGCCAACGCTGATCCGCTCGCTCATTCCGCACGGAGACGAACAGCATCGCGGGCGCGATCTCTCCTCGCTGAAATGTTTCGCGTCCACCGGCGAGCCGTGGAACCCCGAGCCGTGGAAGTGGCTGTTCCACAGCGTCGGCGGGTCGCGGCTCCCCATCATCAACTATTCGGGCGGGACGGAAATTTCGGGCGGCATCGTGATGGGCAACCCGATCCTGCCGCTCAAACCCTGCGCGTTCTCCGCGCCCTGCCCCGGCATGGCCGCCGACGTGTTCGACGAAAACGGGAATCCGATTCGCGGCGCGGTCGGCGAACTCGTCGTCAAAGCCCCGTGGATCGGGATGACGCGCGGCTTCTGGAAGGACCCGCAGCGTTACCTCGACGCGTACTGGGCGCGCTGGCCGAACGTCTGGGTACACGGCGACTTCGCCGCGGTCGACGCGGACGGACTCTGGTACATCCTCGGCCGCTCGGACGACACGATCAAGATCGCGGGCAAGCGGCTCGGTCCCGCCGAGGTCGAGTCGATCCTCGTGCGGCATCCGGCTGTGGTCGAGTCCGCCGCGATCGGCGTCCCGCACGAAGTGAAGGGAAGCGAACTGGTCGTCTTCGTCGTGTTGAAAAAGGGAGTCGAGGCGTCCGACGCGCTGCGCGCGGAACTGCGCGCCCTCGTGACCGACGAAATGGGCAAGGCGCTCGCGCCGAAATCAGTGTTGTTCGTGAGCGACCTGCCGAAGACGCGCAACGCCAAAGTGATGCGCCGCATGATCCGCGCCGCCTATCTGGGACAGGACCCCGGCGACGCTTCGACGCTGGTCAACCCCGAGGCTGTGGAAGAAGTGAGAAGGGCAAAATAATGGACATTGTTTTGGTTGGCATTCTCGCCGTCCTCGGCGGGATGACGGTCACCTTGCAGGGACAGTTCATGGGCGTCATGGACACGGCCATTGGGACGCGCGAGAGCATGTTCATCACCTACGCGGGCGGCGGACTGGTCATCACGCTCATCACGCTGTTCCTGCGCGGCGGGAATCTGCGCGCCGCCGCGTCCGTCCCCTGGTACGTGCTCGCCACCGGCCTGCTGGGACTGGTCATCGTCGGCACAATCGGGTTCACCGTCCCGCGTCTCGGCCTGACGACCGCGCTGGTCCTCGTCATCGCGGGACAATTCCTCGCCTCCCTGCTGATCGAACGCTTCGGCTGGTTCGGCGCGCTCCCGCGTCCCTTCGAGTGGACGCGCCTGCTCGGGGTGGCGTTCCTGCTCCTCGGCGTCTGGCTGACGACGCGCAAGTGAATCGGTCGGCGCAACCGCCGAGCCGCAATATTAATCCAAACTAAAAGCGCCGCTTTTCCTACGTGTATAATTCTCCGCGCGGCAGGCTGGAACTCTCCTGCCGCAGGAGCAATGAATGAAAAACAGGCAAGTCGTTTCCGCGCTCGGGCTGGCGTTGACCGTCCTGTTCGCGGCCTGCGCGCCGAAGGCCACGTCCGAGCCGCCGACTCCCACGCTCGTCCCCGTCGTCGTTGACACAGAGACTCCCACCCTCGTCCCGGTCGCCCTCAGCGGCCCGAACGCGGGGACCTTCCTTTCGTGGATGGACGGCAGTACGCTCGCCTACGTCCCCGCGGGGCAGGCCGTCATCGGCGCAAACGGCGCGGACAATCCCGCCCATTCCGTCAGCCTCTCCGCGTACTGGATCACGCGCACCAAGATCACCAACCGCATGTACTCCATCTGCGTGGGCGTAGGCGTCTGCTCGCCGCCCGCCTCCGCCGGCGGCACAGTCTACACCAACCCCGCCTACGCCGACAACCCGGTCGTCGGCGTGAACTGGGAGCAAGCCAACGCCTACTGCACCTGGGCCGGAGGCCGCCTCCCCACCGAGGCCGAATGGGAGAAAGCCGCCCGCGGCCCCGGCGGACAGACCTATCCCTGGGGCGAACAGCCGCCCACCTGCGGCCTGCTCAACTTCAACAACTGCGTCCGAGGCACCACCAGCGTCGTCGCGTACGGCGACAGCGCCAGCCCCTATCTCGCGCTCGACATGGCCGGCAACGCCTTCGAATGGACGCGGGACTGGTACGACCCCGCCTACTACGCCGCCGGTCCGATCCAGGACCCGCCCGGGCCGGAGAACGGCGTCTCGCGCGTCATCCGCGGGAGCGGGTTCGAGAGCGACCCGTCGCAGATCGCCTCCGCCATCCGGCGTCCGGCCAGCCCCGACTATTCCAGCCGCGACCTCGGCTTCCGCTGCGTCGTCCAGCAGCCAATCAACTTCCCGCCCTACTGCCAGACCAGCCCCTACCTGCCGGTCACGGAATTCCCGACCCCGGCCGCCAGCGATTGCGCCGCGCCGGTCGCGCAGCGCCTCGGCCCGTCCTGCAAGGGCAAAGTTGCCTCCAACACCATCCTCCTGCCGCGCGGCTCCACCTACACCGTCCGCACAGACGGGTACACCTGCGAAAGCGCCCTCGTAGGCGACCAGCTTCAGGTGACCTGCTACGGGCCCGATTCTACCAGCGGGACGCTCGAAGTCTGCAACTCGACCTGCGCCGCCGTCCCAACTCCCTCGTGGACTGGCAACGTCGTCTGCGATCCCGGCTACGCCTACGACCCGGCCACGCGGCAGTGCCTCTATGCCCCGGTCGCGTCCCAGCCCGGACCTCAGGGCTGCCCGCCGGGCTACGCGCTCGATTCCACGGGACAGACCTGCCGCCCCACCCTCGGCCTCGACAATCAATGTCCGCTCGGCCAGTATTACGACGCGGCCTTCGCGGGCTGCGTCCCCGCCAACGGGCAGGCGGACTGCAACCTCTTCGGCCTCAACCTGTCCTCGCAGACCGCCTCCTGCTATCCGGGCTGCCCCGCGGGCTTCGCCTTCAACTCGGCTTCGCAATGCTGCCAGGCGCCTGCCGTCGGCCTCTATCCCGACTGCCAGGCGGGATACGCCTACGATCCGGCCCTCAGCGGATGCGCCCCGCGCCTCCCGACCGTCAGCGAAAACGCCGGCTGCGCCTTCGTCTCTGTGGACATGCTCCAATGCGCGCCTCTCTATGACTGCGGCCAGCACACCACCGAGGTGGACTGCATCCACAACAAACAAAACGGCTGCTCCTGGAACGAAAAAGCCAGCGCCTGTGAATTGAAAAAATAGCGGCGACATTCAAAAGCCCCGTCCTTTTCGCAGGACGGGGCTTTCTGTTATAAATTTCAGACTATAATCGCCGCACACCAAAACTCAACGCATCCAAAGAGGAAAGAACATGAGAAAAATAGTTGCGGCAGGGCTGGTTTTGACTTTCCT
>DKTP01000133.1 GCA_002473085.1 Anaerolineales bacterium UBA7227 | reverse complement strand
AATTCCTGGATGCGGCCTTCGAGGAAGGCCTGGTCTTCCTTGGCTTTGTGGTAGTCGGCGTTCTCCGAGAGATCGCCCATCTGGATGGCGGAGCGCAGGCGCGCGGCCAGTTCCTCGCGGCGCGGGCCTTTGAGTTCCTCCAGCTCGACTTTGATTTTGGCTAATCCTTCGGCGGTGAGATGAATGTCTGGCATTGCAATTCCTTGAGGAGCGGGATGGCGTCCCGCTTGATGATGGCCGCGGCGGCGCTGCGGGTTACGGTTTTTCGAGCGGGTTGAAGAGTTTCTGGTGTTCTTCGGTGGCGTAGCGGTCGGTCATCCCCGCGATGTAATCGCAGATGGTGCGTTCCGGTCCGCGCAGGGGGATGATTTTCTGGATGTGTTCGGGCAGGACCGACGGCTCGGCGCGGTAGGCGTTGAACAGGTCGGCGAGGATGCGCTCGGCTTTGACCTGCATCCGCACGACGCGGTGATGACGGTACATGCGGGCATAGAGGAAGTCTTTTAATTCGCGGTTGCGGCGGTGCGTCTCTTCGCTGAACCCGACGACGTTGTGCTTCAATTTCTGGATGTCGAGCGGGGACTTGGCGCCGCTGTCCTTGATTCGCTCGTAAGTGGCTGTGACGAAGTCGGTGACCTCCAGCCCGATCAACTTGCGGATGAGGCGGTGGCGGTCCATTTCGCTGAGGTCCGGTCCCCGCCACTGGATCTTGTCCGTCAGCGCTTCCCAGAGGGTGAGGCCGCTCAGCATCCGCGGCGCGAGCATCCCTGATCGGAGTCCGTCGTCGAGGTCGTGGGCGGTGTAGGCGAGTTCGTCGGCCGCGTTGCAGATTTGCGTCTCGAGGTTGCCGCGCAGTTCGGGGTTGAAGGCCGAGGCGTCCGAGATGTCGTATTCCGATTCGTGTTTGACGATGCCCTCGCGCGCCTCCCAGGTCAGGTTCAGGCCGGGGAATTCGGGGTAGCGCTGCTCCAGTTCGGTGACGAGGCGCAGGGTCTGCTTGTTGTGGTCGAACCCGCCGAAGTCCTTCATCAACCGGCTGAGGACGGATTCGCCCGAATGTCCAAAGGGCGGATGACCGATGTCGTGGACGAGGCAGATGGCCTCCACGAGGTCTTCGTTGGCGCCGAGGGCGCGGGCGATGGCGCGTCCGATCTGCGCGACCTCGAGGGTGTGGGTGAGACGGGTGCGGTAGTAGTCGCCTTCGTAATTAATGAAGACCTGCGTCTTGTACTCGAGGCGGCGGAAGGCGGTGGTGTGGATGATGCGGTCGCGGTCGCGCTGGAACGCGGTGCGATAGTCGGGTTCGTTGTCGAGGTAGGCGCGGCCTTTCGAGTCCCTGCTCCGCATGGCGTAGGGAGCCAGGGACTTGTCTTCGATCTCTTCGAGTTGCTGGCGGGTGTAGTACATTTTTTGTGCCTTGCTGAGATTTCCGTTAGAAAAACTTTCCGCCGCGAATCCCCGAATCGGCGCGGACGGGTTCGCTTCGTCCGCAGGATCCAGGAAATTCGTGGCAGGAATTTGTGGGGCGAGTGGGACTTGAACCCACACGAGCCGAAGCCCAGCGGTTTTTAAGACCGCCGCGTATGCCGATTCCGCCATCGCCCCAGCGGGATAATTCTACCTGATAAGCATCGCCCGTCAAGTCAGGCCGACCGCGCCCCGTTTCGCCTCCAGTCTTTGACGGCGAACGGCAGGTACAGGAGCAGGAAGGTGACGAATCCCATGGCCTCCATGTAAAGGATGTAGACCGGCCAGGGAGGGAACAGGTCCAGCAGGCTGGCGGTGGCGGGCTTCCCGTTGATCATCAGATAATTGCTTCCAAGCCAGACGTTGATCGGATAGACGACCAGCATATAGAGATTCGTCCCGACGGCGACCCGCCAAAACGACTTCCACGTGGGACGGAATTCCTCCACCACGGTCATGTAGACGGCGGAAATGAGCAGGATGCCGTGCGAGAGAAAGGTCTGGAAGAAGCGGAGGTGGGGGAAGCCGTAGATGCCGAGGTCGGGCGTCAGCAGATATTGGAACGCGGCGCCAATGCCCATGAAATAGGCGAACTCGTAAATGGCGTAATTTCGGAAGATGAGCATGAAACCGCTCAGCCAGATCAGGATACTGCACGCGTTCAACGGCAGCATTGTCTGGACGTCCCAGTGTCCCCAGGCCAGATTCCAAAGATGCCAGACCGCTTCGTTGACCCACAGAAAAACGCCCAGCGTTATGCGGACCTTTTTGCGCGTCGTCTCGCCCGCGCCTTTGAACCGCATCAGGCCGATGGCGATCAAGGCCAGCGCGCCCAGCGCGGCCAGGTGCGCCGCGCCGAAAAGCTGGAACGGCGCGCCGGCGTAATCATACGCGAAATACTCTCCCATCGTCTCTCTCCTTTGGCTTGATGTTTAGAAACCAGGTTTCTACGAGAAACCTGGTTTCTAACTAAATCCACTTCAAAAAACCCGCGAAGACGATCAGCGCGTGGGCTTGGATTTCGCCAAGTATAGAACAAAACTCGAAATTTGACGATAAAAAAGCCCTCCGCGTCATTCCTGACTTTCGGAGGGCTCCCGCTCTGGGACGCGTTTCCTACACTGAGACGACCGCCGACTTCCCGCGCGCCAGGTTGACGGCGCCTTTCACCGCTTCCGCCGCGCCCGCCACGATGGCAATGACCAGCGCCCATTTGACCGCCTGGGCGATGATTGCGGCCAGCGTTTGCGCCGCGTCGGGAGTGAAGTTCATCTCTTTCACCAGCGCTTCGGGCGTCAAGCCGACGATGGACGGTCCCATCAGCATGGCGTAGGCCAGCCCAATCCCGCCCGCTTTGATGGCAATGGACAGGATGCGCGAACCCGCCTGCCAGCGCCTCTGCTGAAGCAGCCAGATATTCAGCGCCAGTTGGAGTCCCCACAGCAGGTTGATCCACGGCATATAACTGAAGAATGCCTGCGAAAACAAAGGCGTGAAGAAGTTGCCTTGATCCGTGAAGCCGTAGATGCCGACGTACTGCGGATAGACGTTGAAGAGGATCAATCCCAGCGCCAGGAAGACGATCTCCGCGATCGTGCCGGCCGCGCTGACCTGGTCCGCGTCCTCCACGTCGGGCAGGTCGCGGGGATTCCAGTCCTTCTCCTCGTCTGTGCTGGTGAATTCCCATCCCGCGGCGAACCGCTGGATGAGGGCGAAGACCAGGACGATGTTCCCGAAGGCGGCCATCAGCCCGCTGAAATATTGTCCCAGCAGTTCGAAAGCGGATCCCCAAACGTTGACTGGCGCGCCGCTCCCGCCCGCGACATGGAGTCCCAGCCCGACTATGGCTAATCCCGTCAGCACGGCGAACACGATCTGAACGACCACCCAAAAGGTGGGGAAGAGTTGCGGGCCGATAAGGTAGCGCTCGGGCAGGTAAGACGCCGCGACTTTGGCGGGATTGCCGTATTCCTTCAATACCGCGACGGTCATCTCCTCGTCCACGGCGCGCCCCTCTTTTTTGCTGCGGTCTTCGAGCATATCCTCCACCGCCGAGCGGATTTCCTTCTCGATGTCGGCGCGCGTCTTCTGCGGCAGTTTGCGTCCGATCTCGCGGACATAGCGGTCAATCAGGTTCATTTCATTCTCCTTTACTTGGTCATGCCAGCATTTTCTTCATCACAGCCACGATGCTGTCCCATTCATTTTTCAGTCGGGGCAGGAGTTTCTTTCCCGCCGCGCTGATGACGTAATAGCGGCGGGGACGCGCCTCCTCGATCTTCCAGACCGACTCGAGCAGGCCCTGCGTCTCGAGCCGGCGGAGCAGGGGATAGAGCGTACCCTGGTCCACTTCCAGCCCCAGTTCGGAGAGGCTTTTCAACAGCGAGTAGCCGTACTGCGCCTCGCCCAGTTGACTCAGCGCCGCCAGTACGATCACCCCGCGCCGTAGTTCCAGCGCGACATTTTCGGCATATTGGTTTGTCATATCGCTTATCCTTTATTGCATTATACTGTGTAATACATAGCATGTCAAGGAAAAACAAGCCGGGTTTTTTTGAGAAACCCGGCTTCTGCAACCGTTCTCTGCCTTCCGCTTTCTGCCTTCTGCCTTCCGCCCTCTGCCTTCTGCCTTCCGCTCTCTGCCTTCCGCCCTCTGCCTTCTGCCTTCTGCCTTCTGCCTTCCGCCCTCTGCTCTCTTCCTACGCCTTGCTCATCGTCACGAAGACCAGCGGTTTGCGCCTGGTCTGTTCGTAGAGATAATTCTTGACGATGGCCGCGATCTCCTTGTCGGTCTCCACGCCGCCGCTGCGGATGGCCTTTGCCACGCGCTTGCGGATCTCAGGGATCAATTGTTCGGCGTCCTCGGGGGAGAGGAAGCCGCGCGTCACCACTTCGGGTTCGTGGACGAGGCGCCCCCTCACTTTGTCCAGGCTCAGGTCAATGATGACGATGCCGTTGCGCGCCAACTGCTCGCGTTCCTTCATCACGTCGTGGTCAATATCGCCGATGGATTCGCCGTCCACGAAGATGTAGCCGCCGGGGATGCGCTCGCCGAGTCTGAGCTTTCCGTCCGCGAGTTCCACGGTCTGGCCGTTTTCCACGACGGCGATATTTTCCTTCGGGATGCCCATCTGCTCCGCGAGCCAGGCGTGACGCCTCAACTGGCGCAGTTCGCCGTGGATTGGCAGGAAGTTCTTCGGGCGCACCAGGTTGAGCAGGAATTTCTGCTCCTCCTGGCTGGCGTGTCCCGAGACGTGGACCGGGGCGATCGCGTCGTAGATCACCTCCGCGCCGAGGCGCAGCAGGCGGTTGATGGCGCGGCTGACCGGTTCCTCGTTGCCGGGGATGGGATGCGAAGACAACACGATCGTGTCGCCGCGCTTGACGTCGAACTGGCGGTTCGATCCGGTCGAAAGCCGCCCGATGATCGAGGACGGCTCGCCCTGCGAGCCGGTGCACATGATGACCACTTTGTTGTCGGGCAGGTGGAGCGCCTGGTCTATCGGGACGAACGTTTCATCCGGCGCTTTCAGGTAGCCGAGGTTGCGGGCGATCTTGACGTTTTCCACCATGCTCGTCCCCGCGAAGGCCATCTTCCGCCTGTTGCGAACGGCCGAATCGGCCACTTGCTGGATGCGCGAGATGAGCGAGGCGAAGGTCGCCACGATGACGCGCCCGGGCGCGGAGGCCATCACCTGGTCGAAGGCCGGGCCGATGATCTTCTCGGACGGAGTCCAGCCCGCACGTTCGGAGTTGGTCGAGTCGCTGAGGAGCAGTTCCACGCCGCGCTGGGAAAATTCCGCAAGTTTGGCGTAGTCCGTCGGCCAGCCGTCCACGGGCGTCTGGTCGAGCTTGAAGTCGCTCATGTGGACGACCAGTCCCGCGCCGGTGGTGATTCCCAGCCCGATCGAGTCGGGGATGGAGTGGCAGATGTGGAAGGTCTCCACCGTGAATTTGCCGATCTGCACTTTTTCGCCCGCCTTCAGGCGCCGCAGGTCGGCCTTGTTTGCCATACCGCCGCGGGCCAGCTTGCCCTCGATCAGGCCGAGGGCCAGCGGCGTGGAAAAGACCGGGACGGGAATCTGCTCGAGGACGTGGCGCACCGCGCCGATGTGGTCCTCGTGTCCGTGCGTGATGACGATGCCGCGCACGCGGTCGGCCTTGTCCAATAGATATTCGAAGTCGGGGATGATGTAATCCACGCCGAGCATGTCGTTCTCAGGGAACATGATGCCCGCGTCTACAATGAGAATATCGCCGCCGTATTCGTAGGCGGTCATATTCTTGCCGACCTCTCCCAGCCCCCCGAGAGGGATGATCTTCAGTTTTTCTTTCTTGCTCATTTGGTTGTACTTACCTCGTTTTCAAAGATTAATTATCCGCCATGGGCGGTTAAGTTCAAATTGCCTTTGCGCTCCGCGTCGTCCGTGTATCACGGATGACGTTTTCAAAAAAGCGCCCCGGCCGTCGTTCTGCCGGGGATGTTCGCGTGCGACATGGATTGTAGTCACGAAAACTGCCAGAGGCAGGGAAATTCAATACTGCGCCGAAAGTATAGCAGGACAGCGGAATTTTGTCTACAACTTCGACGGGCGTTTTGACGCTCCATCATAGACCGATTTTCAGGCGTTTTGTTCCGCATCTTCGGTAGACGCTCCCGCTTCGCCGAATCTTTCGTGGGGACATTCGTGCGTTAGAATTGCCCCATGACTCTCCATCCCGATTTCATCCACGAACTGAAAAAACGCTTCGCGGGCGACGTTCGGCTGGACGCGGCCTCCCGCGCGTTGTACTCCACCGACGCGTCCATCTACCAGATCGAGCCGCTGGGCGTCGCCGTCCCGAAGACGCAGGAAGACCTCCACGCCGCGGTGGAATTGGCCGCAAAATACCGCGTCCCCATCCTGCCGCGCGGCGCGGGATCGTCCCTCGCGGGGCAGGCCATCGGCGAGGCGCTGATCCTCGACTGCTCGCGCTGGCTGGATTCCATCGTCGAGATCAACCCCGAAGCGCGGACAGCCACCGTCGAGCCAGGCGTCGTCCTAGCGGACCTGAACGCGGCCGCCGCGAAATTCGGGCTGATGTTCGGTCCCGACCCCGCTTCGGCGGAACGCGCCACGATGGGCGGCGTCATCGGGAACAATGCCACGGGCGCGCACTCGATTTTGTACGGCATGACCGCAGACCATTTGCTCGAAGCGGATGTGGCGTTGGCAGACGGTTCATTGGCAGTGTTTGGAGGGCAGAGAACGAAGAGCGGAGAGCAGTGGAGAGGCGACTTGTCTCTGCTCTCTGCTCTCTATTCATCTATCGTTGAAATTCGCGAGAGATATTCGGAGGCAATTAAGCAGAACTATCCCAAATCCTGGCGTAACTCGGCGGGCTATCGTCTGAACTATCTATTGCCCTTTTCCCATTCCGCGCCGCCTTTTTGGGAGGGCGCTTATCCCCCAGTTCATCTCTCGTCTTTCGCCATTCACCCTTCATTACTCGCTGGCTCCGAGGGAACTCTCGCTGTCATCCGCCGCGCGAAGGTGAACCTCGTCCCGAAGCCCAAATATACAATCTTGGGCATCCTCGCTTATAACGACATCCCTGCCGCGTGCGACGAAGCGCCGCGCCTGCTGGAGTTCCGCCCCAGCGCGGTGGAGTTGGTCCCGCGCATGATCCTGCGGCTGGCGCGCGGCGTCCCCGCGTACGCGCGTCAGATGGGATGGCTGGAGGGCGATCCCGCCGCGCTGCTGGTCGTCGAGTTCAGCGGCGACCGCCCCGAGGTCCTGAAGCGAAGCGTGGAGCGGATCGGCAGTCTGGTGTATGTCGCCGAGTCGCCCGAAGAGCAGGCGCGCGTCTGGAGCGTCCGCAAAGTCGGGCTGGGGATTCTGGATTCGCGACCGCAGGCCGCGCGTCCCGTCGCGTTCATCGAAGATTGCGCCATCCCGGTGGAGCGGCTGGGGGAGTTCGTCCGCGAGATCGAGCGGATCCTCGCCGCGCACGGCACGGAGGGCGGGATTTACGCGCACGCCTCGGCGGGCTGTCTGCACATCCGCCCCATCCTGAATCTGAAATCGGGCGAGGGCGCGCGCTCGCTGCGGAGCATCGCCGAGCAGACGCTGGCGCTGACGCTGAGACTCGGCGGTTCGATGAGCAGCGAGCACGGCGACGGGATGGCGCGCGGCGAGTGGCTACGACAGACCTACGGCGACGACGTGACCGAGGCCATGCGCCTGTTGAAGCGCGCCGCCGATCCGCACAACATCCTCAACCCAGGCAAGATGTTCGACGCGCCGCCGATGGATTTACGCCTGCGCTACGGCGCGGAGTACGCCGCGCGGCCGTGGACTCCCGCGCTGGATTTTTCGCGCAACGGCGGGTTGCAGACCGCCGTCGAGCAATGCAACGGGCAGGGCGTGTGCCGCAAGTCCACGGGCGTGATGTGTCCCTCGTTCCAGGCGACGCGGGAGGAGGGCAACTCCACGCGGGGACGGGCGAATTTGCTGCGGGCGATGATCTCGGGGATTGGGACGCGGATAAACACGGATAGCGCCGAAAACGCGGGGAAGAAAATTTCCGCGTCCATCCGCGCTCGTCCGCGTCCGATTATGGATGCCGCTTATCAGGCTCTCGACCTGTGCCTCGCCTGTAAAGGCTGCAAGGCGGAATGTCCCAGCGGCGTGGACATGGCGAAACTGAAGTTCGAGTTCATGCACGAGTATTACAAGACGCATCGCCGTCCGCTGCGCGATTATCTGTTCGGATATTTCCACGTCACGGCGCGCGTCCTTGCCGCGTTCGCGCCGCTCGTCAACGCGCTGACCGCTCTCGCGCCGATAAAAAATCTCGCCGCGAAAATTCTGGGCCTCGCGTCGGCTCGGCCTTTCCCGAAATTCACGCTCGAGCGGGCAAAGGCAAGCCGGGCCGACGATCCACGCGGCGAAGTCATCTTCCTCGGCGACCCGTTCACGCGCTACGTCGAACCGCAGGCGGAGCAGGCCGCGCTCGACGTTTTGGCCGCGTGCGGATACGAGGTCTTCGTCCTGCCCGTCGTGGGAGCGGGGGCGGGGCTGATGAGCAAATCGTTTATCGAATCCGCCCAAAGTCACGCGCGCCGCGTTCTGGACGCGCTGGAGGAACTCGACCCGGCGCGCCGCCTGCCGATCGTGGGAATCGAACCGTCGGAAGTCTACTGCCTGAAGAACGACTACGCCGACCTGCTTCCGTCCCGCGCCGAGGCGACCGCTTCGCTCTCCGCCCGCGTCTGGCTGCTGGACGAGTTCCTCCTGCGCTCGGACGCGTTCCCGCGCTTGCGCGTAGCCAGAATGACAGACGCTCCGTCCCTGCAAACGCCCAAACCGAAAATCTACCTGCAGCCGCACTGTCACCAGCGCGCCGAGCCTCCCGCCGCGGACGGACTTCCCACGGGCGCGGCGGCCACGGTCTCCCTGCTACAAACCCTCGGCTTCGACGTGGAGTTGAGCGACGCTGGCTGTTGCGGCATGGCGGGCACGTTCGGCTTTGAAGCGGAGCATTATGAGGTTTCGCTGAAGGTGGGTGAGTTGAAGTTGTTGCCTAATGTGAGAGACTTGAGATTGGAGACTGGAGACTGTGGCATGGCTGCCTCTGGCGCGGCGTGCAGGATGCAGATTCGCCACGGCGCGAACGCGGAGGCGCGGCATCCGATCGAGTGGGCGAGGGAGGCGTTGTTTCGTATCGTTTGAGGCCGCGCCAGGGTGATTTCAGTTTTATAATAGGGCAACCCCAGTTTGGGCGGCAGGCTTTGAAGAATATCTCCGAAGAACGCACCCGTAAGGAAAGGATTGACCCGCAGTTGGAACGGGCGGGTTGGTATTTGCGCGACCATTCCAAAGTGAGAATCGAAATCCCTGTGGATGGTTACGACGCCGCGCCGTGGAATGGGGTGACGGATTACTGCCTGTACCGAGAAAATGGAGAAGCGTTAGCGGTGGTGGAAGCCAAGAAGACGGCGGTGGATGTTCGGCTGGCGGAAGCGCAACTCACGCATTATGTGACGGAGATCGAGAAACACCAGAGTTTCCGCCCCTTTGGTTTTTTAGCCAACGGACGCGAAATTTATTTTGTGGACGTGGGTAACGCGCCCAAACGTGAAGTCTTTGGCTTTTTCACGCGCGAAGATTTGGAGAATTTGCTCTACATCCGCCAGAATGCCAAGCCGCTTAGCTCGATTGGAATCAATAACTCCATCGTTGACCGTTCGTATCAGCATGAGGCTATCCGCCGCGTGTGTGAGGCGTTTGAAACTGTCCCGAAGGTTTCAGAACCTTCGGGACGTTCTGGCGGTAAACGCAAAGCCTTGATCGTCATGGCGACGGGAACGGGCAAGACGCGTACTACGATGGGATTGATTGACGTCTTTATGCGTGCGAATCAGGCGCGGCGGATTTTGTTTGTGGCTGACCGTGACGCGCTGGTGGAGCAGGCGAAGGATGATGGCTTCGAGAAGTTCCTGCCGACGGAGCCTTGCACTCGTCTGCGAAGTTGGAATGTGGAGACCAGCCAGAGACTCTACGCGGTGACGCTTCAAACGCTGAGCAACATCTTTGAGCAGTTCTCTCCTGCTTTCTTTGACTTGATTGTCTTCGACGAAGTCCATCGTTCGATTTTCAACAAATTCAATGAAGTGTTGGAGTATTTTGACGGTAGGCAGATCGGATTGACCGCCACGCCCGCCAACTACATAAATCGCGACACCTTCCTCGCTTTCGATTGTTCGGACGGCAAGCCGACCTATCTCTACACTTACGAACAAGCCATTGAAGACAAGTATCTCGTGGATTACGAACTTTACGCCGCGCGGACAAAGTTCCAGCGCGAGGGCGTCCACGGCGTGGACCTGACCGAAGAGGAGCGCAACGCCTTAATCGAAAAAGGACTCGACCCTGACGAGATCAACTTCGAAGGCACGGAACTCGAAAGAACCGTGACAAATTTCGATACCATTCGCAGGCAGTGGGAGGAGATTTGGGAAGTTTGTAAGAAGGACGCTTCGGGGCAACTGCCAGGGAAAACGATCGTCTTTGCAGTCACGCAGGAGCATGCCTTGCGTTTGCAAAAGATTTTTGATGAGATGTATCCGCAGTTCCCCGAGTTGACAAAAGTCATCACGCATAAGAACCTATCTCTAAA
>DKTP01000138.1:3201-3907 GCA_002473085.1 Anaerolineales bacterium UBA7227 | reverse complement strand
CTCCCTACCGAACGGTCGGTTGATTCGATTCGCGATATAATACGCAAAACGCCGACGGAGCCGCCTCGTGGATTTTTCCCTCTCCCCCGAACATGAAATGACAAAAAAGATGGTGCGGGACTTCGCCCAAAAAGAGATCGCGCCCGTCGTCAAAGAATATGACCGCAAGCAGGAGCCCATCCCCTTCGCGCTCGAACGCATGGGCCGCCTCGGGCTCCTCGGCGTCTCGATCCCGGTCCGCTACGGCGGCGCAGGCATGGACTTCATCTCCCTCGGCCTGGTCTGCGAAGAACTCGAAGCGGTGGACACCTCCCTGCGTGTGGCGATGTCGGTCCACACCGGGCTTTGCTCGCTCACCCTCCTCCAATGGGGGACGGAGGAACAGAAACGGGAATTCCTCGTCCCGCTCGCGAAAGGAATCAAGATCGGCTGCGGCGCGTTCACCGAACCTGGAATGGGATCGGACGTCGCGGCGATGACCGCGTCCGCAAAGCGAAGCGGCGATCATTACATCCTCAACGGCGAGAAGATGTGGATCTCCCTCGCCTCCAAAGCGGATCTGGCGCTGGTCGCCGTCAAAACGAATCCCGCCTCCCCCAAACCCTCGGAGGGACTCTCCGCCTTCATCGTTGACCTGCGCTCGGACGGCGTCAAGACCGGCGACATCAAGGGCAAACTCGGCGTGCGCGCCGGCGCGACGGGCTGC
>DKTP01000138.1:0-3098 GCA_002473085.1 Anaerolineales bacterium UBA7227 | reverse complement strand
TGGATCTCCTTCACCGACGTGAAAGTCCCCGCCGCGAACCGCATCGGCGAGGAGGGCGAAGGCTTCAAAGTCACCATGTCCGCCTTCGATCACGGACGCTACACCGTCGCCTCGGGCGCGACGGGCCTCATCCGCGCCTGTCTCGAGGCCAGCGTCTCGTACGCGAAGACGCGCAAGACGTTCGGCAAGCCGATCGCCGAACGTCAACTCATCCAGGAAAAGATCGCGAAAATGTCGCAGGATTACGAGATCGCCCGCCTGCTGTACCTGCAAGCGGGCTGGCTGAAGAACCTCGGAAAACACTGCACGCGCGAGACCTCCTACGCCAAGAAATTCGCCACGGAGGCCTCCTTCAGCGCGGCGGCGGAGGCGGTCCAGATCCACGGGGCGTACGGCTTCAGCGACGAATACGACGTGGAGCGCTACCTCCGCAACTCGAAGGGCGCGGTCATCTACGAAGGCTCCAGCGAAGTGCAGACGCTCATCCAGGCTGGGTACGCGCTCGGGACGCGCGTCGACAAGCCGCTGCGTTGCGAGCCGCCCGCGTACGACGAAAAGGAATGGCAGGCGTAAAGCATGGACATCACGCCTCTTCACACCAAAGTGGAGAAAATCGTCCAGTTGATCGCGGGGACGGTCATGCTGGAAGACCCGAAGGGATTCCCGCGCGCGGAGTCCAATCTCTATTTCGTTCAACTGAACGGAAAGACCGCGTGGCAAGCCGAAAAACCAACCCCCGACACGCTCTACTCCCGCGTCCGCCTGAACGACGACGGCCTGACTTTGTCCACCTACACCCTCGACGGTCACTCCTGCGAGTTGGATTTGCAGACAGGAAAGATTTTGAGCCAGACAACGATGCAATAGTTTCAAGTTTCAGGTTCCAAGTTTCAAGTTCAAGGTTCTGTCTCGAAATAAAATTGTAGTCATGCGAAAACCAAGAAATACTCCAACCGAAGCAACCAATATTGAATGGCATGTGGATGATCCGCGAATCAGAAAGTGGATAGTTCAATGCGCGATCTGCCAATCTACAGGCTATTTACCCAGTGTCTCAAAAAAGTTTTTTGGGCGCAAACATCTTGTGACCTTTTTCAAACCTCTAGATGTAAATGAAGCAGGCATCTGTAATTTTTGCCAGCAAGCATTAGAAAAGATAAACGCAAACCTTCCAGATGAATTGAGTTCAGAAGAACAAACCTATTTCAAAGCAGCGAGAAAATCTCATAGAAAACTTGTGGAAGACACTTGGTAATTGCAAATCCTCAATCTAAAATCGTAAATCCAAAACCCTCACGGAGGTCGCATTGAAAATCATCGCCTGCATCAAACAAGTCCCAGACTCGGAAGCGAAAGTGAAAGTGACCGAGAACGGGCAGGTCACATGGGGGGACGCGCCGCTGGTCATCAACCCGTTCGACGAGTACGCGGTCGAAGGCGCGCTCCAGCAAAAGGAAGCCAACGGCGGGACGGTGACCGCGCTGTGCATCGGTCCCGAATCCGCCAGGGAGGCGCTCAAGCACGCGCTCGCCATGGGCGCGGACGAAGCCGTCCTCGTCTCGGACCCCGCGCTCGAGAACATTGACAGCGTCGGGGCGGCGCGCGTCCTCGCCGCGGCCATCGTCAAGATCGGCGGCGCGGACATGGTCATGTTCGGGCGGCAGACGCTCGACAACGGCGCGGGCGTCACCCCGCCGCAGACGGCGCGCGTCCTCGGGTGGCCCATGCTCGGTTGGGTCGGCCAGATCAAGGTCGACGCGGGAAGCGTGACGGTGGAACGCGTCCTCGAGGAGGGGCGTCAGACCGTCAAGGCGAACCTGCCCGCGGTGTTGAGCATCGTCCAAAGCATCGGCGAACCGCGCTACCCGTCGTTCATGGGAATCCGCAAAGCGTCGAAGGCGGAGATCCCCGTCTGGTCGCTGGGCGACCTCGGGATGAGCGCGCCCGCCGCGGCCGTGAAACGAATCGAGATTTCGAATCCGCCCGTGCGCGAAACCGTCTGCGAGATCATCACGGGCGAAACTCCCGAAGCCATCGCCGACGCGCTGGCCGAAAAAATTCTGGCGGAGAAAATCCTATGAAAACCTGGGTTTACATTGACCATTTCAAAGGCGAAGTCCAGGCGGCTTCGTGGGAGGCGCTCGGCCTCGGAAAAACTTTCGGCGCGGTGACGGCGGTTGTGCTGGGTTCGGGCGTGGACGCGGCCGCGCAAGCCGCGTTCGAATACGGCGCGGACGAAGTCATCGTTGTGGACGACGCGTCCCTGGCGGACTATCGCGCCGAACCGTTCGCGTCCACCCTCTCGGCGCTCGCGTCTTCTTCGACCCCCGACCTGATCCTGTTTCCGACGACGGCGCGCACCCGCGAACTTTCCGCCATGTGCGCCGTGGACCTGAACAGCGGCGTGTTGACCGACGTCTCCGCGCTCAGCGTGGACGGCGACAAAGTGACCGTGACGCGTCCGATCTACGAGGGCAAGGTGTTGGAGAAAGCCGTCTGCGAGGCCAGGCCGCAATTGATCACCCTGCGCGGACGCGCCTTCCCCAAGCCCGCGCGGGAGTCGGGACGCGCTGGCGCTTTGACCAAAGCCGAGGCCAAAGCGGACGCGAAGTCCACGGTGGAGGGATACTCGGCCACCGAGGCCGCGGTCAACATCGGCGACGCGGCGGTCATCGTATCGGGCGGACGCGGCGTGAGCAACAATCCCGCGCTCGGCCTGGACGAAAAAGCCACCGCGCAGAAAGGTTTCGAGTTGATCGGTGAATTGGCGTCCCTGCTCGGCGGCGCGGTCGGCGCCTCGCGCGCCGCAGTGGACGGCGGCTACATCACCTACGCCCACCAGGTCGGCCAGACGGGTAAAGTCGTCGCCCCCGATCTGTACATCGCGGCGGGAATCTCTGGCGCGATCCAGCACTTGGTTGGAATGAGGAACGCCAAACTGATCGTCGCCATCAACAAGGACGCCGAAGCGCCCATCTTCACGCAGGCAAGGTATGGCGTGGTGGGCGATCTGTTTGTGTTCGTCCCCGCGTTGACGGTGGCGTTGAGGAAGAGGTTGGGGAAGTAGGGGAGGTAGACAGGTACACACGTACACAGGT
>DKTP01000115.1 GCA_002473085.1 Anaerolineales bacterium UBA7227 | reverse complement strand
GTCTTGCCGACGCCCGGCTCGCCGATGAGGGCAGGATTGTTCTTGGTGCGGCGCGCCAGGATCTGGATGACGCGCTCGATTTCCATCTGCCGCCCGATGACGGGGTCGAGTTTTTTCTCTTCGGCTTTGCTCGTCAGGTCGGTGGCGAGTTGGTCCACCAGGGGAGTCTTCTGCCCGGGTTGGCCGGGACGCGTGGGTTGGGCCGGCCCGGCCGGAGTCGGCGCGGACGCCGACTCGTTGAGGACGCGGCGGGTCTGCCGGCGGATCTGGTCGGGCGTTACGCCGAGGCGGCGCAGCACGTCCATGGCCGCGTTGTCCATGCGGACGAGCGCCAGCAGGATGTGTTCGGTGCCGATGTAGTGATGCCCGAGGCGGCCGGCTTCGTCCACCGCAAATTCGAGGACTTGCTGCGTATCGGGGGCGAGGTCAATTTTGTTGCCCGCGAACCGTCCGGGCGGGGAAACGCGCTCGACCATTTCGCGAACGCGCGAGGTTTCCAGTCCGAGTTCCCGCAGCACGCGTCCCGCCACCCCGCCGTCTTCATCCGCGAGGCCGAGCAGGAGGTGTTCGGTGCCAATGTTGTGCTGACGGGCGCGTTCGGCTTCGCTGTGAGCGAGACTTAAAACGCGGCGCGCCCGTTGTGTAAATCGTTCCATGCCAGCCATAAGTTCTCCAATTTTTATTCGCGACAAGAACTGTCTCGGACGATTCTACCAAACAACGCGGCTGAATTGATGTTTGAGTTTGATTAGAGTTTATTTGGGTTTCAAGTTTCATGTTCCAGGTTTCACGCGGCTTGAAACGTGAAACGCCGCACGTGAAACTTTTAACGATTATCCCCGTCTCCCTTGATCTTTCCGCGTTGTTGACGGTCGAGCAGTTTGGCGAGGTTGGATTCGGCGACGTCGTCGAGGGAGATGTCCAGTTCGGTGCAGACCTGCGCGAGGTACCACAGCACGTCGCCCAGTTCGGAGGTCAGCGCGGCGCGTGCTTCCGCGCCGATCTCGCCGTTTTTATCGCGGAACACTTTTTTGATCTTGCCCGCCACTTCGCCCGCCTCGTTGACGAGTCCAAGCGTGGGATAGACGACGGCGTGTCCGATGGACGGGTATTGCGCGGTGGCGCGGGAGCGTTTTTGGTAATCGGAAAAATTCATTTTTCGCCTTCAATGGGTAATGATGGGGGGATTGTACTTTGGTATGTCCCCGCTGAAAAGCGGCACGGCCTCCGGTGTGGTCTTCTCAAAGCCAAAAAATTTTAGCGCCGACTCTCTACCGTACAACCCCCATCGCGAATGCCGCGAACACCTGCACTTGCGCCAGGTGCAAGTGTGGGCGAATGGCGCGAAATTTTGTTTTTTCAGCCGAGAAATTCGCGTTATTCGCGCCATTCGCGATAAAAAAAGCCCGACGATTCCTACCATGTACGGTAGGGAAGCGCCGACGGCGAAATCTACCGCGAAGGATGCCAAGGCCGCAAAGTCTCATTGGATTTCTTGGCGATCTTCGCGGGCTTCGCGGTTCGATGAACTTGCCTGGCAGAATTTTATGAATGCGCTTCCCCCGAGTCGGAATTGACTTGACTTTGTCTCGCATGGCATATATCATGCCTTCGAGCGGCGCTACACTGCTTTTGACAAAAGGAATCCGATTCGATGACGCATACATTCCCTCACAACTTTCTTTGGGGCGCGGCCACCGCGTCCTACCAGATCGAAGGCGCGTGGGACGCGGACGGCAAGGGCGAATCCATCTGGGATCGCTTCAGCCACACGCCGGGAAAGATCGAAGACAACTCGACGGGCGACGTCGCCTGCGACCATTATCGCCGCTGGCGGGAAGACGTCGCGCTGATGCGCCGCCTCGGACTCAAAGCGTATCGCTTCTCGACCTCCTGGCCGCGCGTCCTTCCATGCGGACGCGGCCGCCTCGAACCGCGCGGCCTCGACTTCTACGACCGTCTCGTGGACGCGCTCTGCGCCGCGAACATCGAACCCTTCCTGACGCTCTATCATTGGGACCTGCCCCAGGCTTTACAGGACGAGGGCGGCTGGACGAACCGCGACGTCTGTCACGCCTTCGCGGACTACGCCGCGTTGATGGTCAAACGTCTCGGCGACCGCGTCCGATATTGGACGACCTTCAACGAGCCGGCCGTCGCGGCCTTCGACGGCAACCTGATGGGCGAACACGCCCCGGGCATCCAGGACCCGCGCGTCGCCTATCAGGTCGCGCACAACCTGATGGTCGCGCACGGGCTGGCCGTGCAGGCCGTCCGCGCCGCCCGGCCGGATGTCGACGCGGGGATCGTCCTCAATTTGTGGACGTCCGATCCCGCCTCCGATTCTCCCGCCGACCTTGCCGCGGCGGAACTGGCCTGGCAGCGCGGCGAAGCGCTTTTCCTCGACGCCGTCTTCAAGGGATATTATCCGCCCGCCGTCTACGACTTGCTCGGCGGCGCCATGCCGGAGATCCGAAGCGGCGACATGGCCTTGATCGCGCAGGAACTTGATTATGTCGGAATCAACTTTTACTCGCGCAACCTCGTCGGCGCCGAGGGGAACGTCAACCCCGTCCCCGGCGCGGAGTACACCGAGATGGGCTGGGAAGTCTGCGCGTCCGCCCTGCGCCGCCTGCTCAACCGGATCAACCGGGACTATCGCCTGCCGCCCATCTATATTACCGAGAACGGCGCGGCCTTCAAAGATGAAGTGAGCGCGGACGGGAAAGTCCACGACCCGCGCCGGCTCGACTACCTGAAGAATCACTTCATCCAGACCCGCCTCGCCATGCAGGACGGCGTGGACGTGCGCGGCTACTTCGTCTGGTCCCTGCTCGACAACTTTGAGTGGGGGCATGGATACTCCAAACGTTTCGGCATCGTCCGCGTGGACTACGAGACGCAGGAGCGTATGGTGAAAGATTCGGGCGAATGGTACGCGCGCGTCATCGCCGCGAACGCGGTGGAGGAGGGGCAGCCATGATAACTTCCGAGCGGGAATTTCTGAAATTTCTGGGCGCCCACGGATTTGCCTGCCGGCGCGTCGAGCATCCCGCCGTGTTCACCCGCGCGGATGCGGAACGGCATCGTCCCGACGCGGACGCGGCGCCGGCAGGATGAAAGATCAGCCCCCCGATCTCGAAGACCGGGGGGCTGTTTGGTTGGGAGGGGGCTGCGCGGCGACTACGGGATGTAGTATTCCACGATCAGTTGCGGGCGCGATGCAAAGGGCGCGTTGCCGCTGAACAGGCTGAGGTAGTTGGCGACCGAGTTATTGTTATCGTCCAGCTTGAAGCGCAGACGGATTTGCGTCACTCCGCCGCTGGTCCCCAGTTTGTTGATGAAGGCCTTGGATGGGTTCAGGTTGAACGTGAACCACCCGCTTGTGGCGGCCGTCTTGAAAGGCCCCATCGTCTTGCTGGCTTTGGTCTGCCAGTCGGTGATTTGAAGCGATGTCGCGCCGAACGCGCCCTTGCGGATGTCCACCATGATGCCCTGGAATATCGTCAGGGGATTCCCGCTTCCGGTGACGCTCTGTTGACGGACCTTGAGCGTGACCTTGACGATGACGGCATTGTCGGGCAGGGTTGCGCCGGTGGCAAAGGACAGGATGGAGCGATACTGCTTGCGGTCCGCCTCGTCGCCGATGCGGAGGGTTGTCGCCGCTTTATTTATCGTCCAGCCCTTGTTGCCGTTCTCGGCGGATTCGAGGATCCATCCATCCTGGGCGCCGCTGGAGCGGAACGTCCTCTTCTGAATCTGAATGGCTGTGACCGTGAATTTGCCGTTGACGTAGGATGTGACCACGTAGTTGGCTCCCGGGTCGCCGCCGCTGCAGACGATATCGTACTCTCCCGGCACGGTGTGCGCGGCAGGCACGCTGCAGGTTGGCGGGGTCACGAAGGCGTCGGTCCCCGCGAAGCCGCTGGCGGTGTAGGTGAATACAGGATCGGGCTGGTTGGCGACCTTGGTCTGGTCGTCTGCGGTGACGGTGATCTCGCCGGCGGTGATGTCGGCGGTGGCGGCAGCCGTGACGTTGAGCAGGTTGTAGTTGCCCGCGTCTGCGCCTTCGATGGCGATGCCGGTCACGGTGACGGTCTTGCCGGCGCCGACGTCCGCGGTGTCGAAGTCTGCCGCTGTGAATGTGGCCGTGACGGCGTCCCCGGCCAGGGCGTCAGTGGAGAGCGTCGCCAGGGCGGCGGTGGAGCCGTCGTAGGGCTTGTTGCTGGCAGTCGCGGAGACGGTCAGGTCTTTGGCGGCGATGTCGGCGGAGAGGGTCGGCGGGGTCAGCGTGTACTTGTGCGCGTCTTTGCCGCCGAGGCTCAGGCCAGACAGGGTCACGACTTTCGCGGCGCCGGCGTTTTTGTTGTCGAAGGCCGCGGACGCGCCGGTCGTATCCAGCGTAACGATGTCGCCGCCGGTCACGCCAACCAATACATATCCACTGGCGTCGAACGCAGCGTTTGTATTGCCGTCGTAAACTTTATTGCTGACTGTGATGCCGGTGACGGTGATCGCGTCGATCTCGTCCCACTGGGCGTAGAGGGTGTGGTCGGCCGCGTTGGAGACGATGGTAGCCGCGGTGACTTCAGTCCCGCCGGAAGCCGCGGTGAACCAACCGTTGAAGACGAAGCCCGCGCGGCTAGTCGTGGCGAGTTCGCCGTAGGGCTCGCCGAAGGTCACGGACTTGGATGTCGGGTCGGGATCGCTACCGCCGTTGGCGTCGAAGGTGACCGTGTAGGAGTTGACGCTCCATTGGGCGTAGAGGGTGATGTTCGCGATGAAAGTGTAGTTGGCGCCGTTGGCATAAGGAATACCGCCGCCATTGGCTTGGGTATTCCAGCCAGTGAAGGTGTGACCTGTGCGCGTGAAGACGTTGAGCGTCAACGGAGCGGTGGTATTGTAGTCTCCAGTCTGGTTGCTCATTGAGCCGGTACCGCCGTTGGCTTTGAAGGTGACGGTGTAGGAGTTGATGGTCCACTGGGCGTAGAGGGT
>DKTP01000136.1 GCA_002473085.1 Anaerolineales bacterium UBA7227 | reverse complement strand
GACGAGGTAGTCGAGGAAGGCGCGGGCGTCGAGGATGATGCCCGTGGACGCGAGGCGGTCCGCGACGGCGATGGGGGACTCGCCCTCACCGACGGTGAAGAACTGGCTGGGCGAGTTGGACGGCGCGGTGAGCAGGCCGTCGTGCCAGAAGAGGCGCAGGGCAAATTGGTAGCGTTGACCGAGGGAGAGTCGCGGCGAGGGCGGGCCGTAGTTTCGCTCGACCTGAATCGGGATGAGGACGAAGACGGAAATGATGGCGCAGAGGAAGATGAGGGCGAGGAGAATGGGGATGAGGCGGCGCATGGGGGAAATTATGAATGATGAATGGCGTTTACCTGCTTGCTTCTTCCAGGTACGATTGCAATATCACGGTTGCGGCGAGCGCGTCGTGATGACCGGCGCGTTTCTTGCGCGAGACTCCGAGCGCGAGACGGCTGGCGCGGGCGTCGTGCGTGCTGAGGGACTCGTCCCACATCTGGACAGGGGTGTCGGTTTGTGCGCGCAGGGCTTCGGCGAAGCGCGCCGCGGATCGTCCCGCCGCGTTGGGGTTGCCGTCTTCGTCGAAGGATTGGCCGACGAGGATGAGTCCCGCTTGGTGTTCAACTGCGAGCGCGGCCACCTGCGCCGCGTCTACCGCGCGCGAGACGTGCGCGATGACCGTCAACGGGGAGGCGATGGTCGCGGTCGGGTCGCTGAGGGCGAGTCCGATGCGCTTTTCGCCGTGGTCCACTGCGAGGATTCTCATAAATGCGTCTCTCGAAAAGATTTAACCGCAAAGGACGCGAAGGTCACTAAGAAAACCGCTGCAATAATGGAAGCGCTTTTCCCTTTGCGTACTTCATGTCCTTTGTGTTTAAAAAAGATTTCACTCATTGAATCGCCACGTCCACGCGGAAGGGAACGAGAGGCAGCCACGGCCACCAGCGCGGGGATAGTTCGATCTGCGGCGGCGCGGCAAGCGCAAACGACTCCGACAGGCGGGCGAGCGCCGATTCCACGCGGAGTCCCTGCACGAGGTACGGGACGCGGCGCGGATCAATGGCGCGGACGATTGGCCGTTCCATTTGCAGGGAGAAATGCGTCCGACCGTCGGCGTCGGTGGAGGGGTTGACGAACAAGGTCAACTTCGGCTGGGCGGACGCGGGCGAGAATCCGCTTTCGAGCGCGGCGTTGAGCGCGAGCGCCGCCAGCGCGGACAGGTCGTCGCCCGAGGCGTAACGCGCCGAGAATCTCACGCGCATCGTCAGCGCGAGCCTCGCGCCGGTCCCGCCCGCGGGCGGCGAGTAAGTCTCGTCCAACACGGCCAGTTCGCGGATCGTATCGGGAAAGACCAAACTCTCGCGCGGCAGCGCGGCCAGCATTTCCAGTTTCGCCTGCGTCCGCAAATTCTCCATCAGCATGGAACGCAGGCGCGCCCGGTCCTGCGCGCTGGGCGCGGCCGTCACGCGCTCCGTCCCGCCCGTGGTGGGCGCGGGATTGGTCACCGCGAGCGAGAGTCCCAGCGGGCCTTCCACGAACTGCGCCATGTCCGTCTCGAGGTTGCCGCGCGCGCCCGCGCCGATGGCCTCCATGGGGACGTCCACCGTCCGCCCCGCGCCCGCGGCGATGGAGGCCTCCTGCGTGGTCCTGAATCGGACGGGCGCCGCGCCGAGAGTGGAGACGACCGTCCCGAGCGGGATGCGGATCCCGGACGTGGTCAAATTGCGGAAGCGGGCGACGCCCTTCGCTTCGGTCTCAGGGACGGCGGTCTCGCCGGTCGAGGCGATCTCGAAACTCCCCGACGTTTCGCGCGTCGCCTCGCGCGCGGGGATTCCGCCGGTGATGAAGACGGATTTCAACGCGGGGTCCGCGCTGACGGAGATGGTCAGCCGCTGCGTTTTGGTTTCGGGCGAGAGGCGGATCGCGGCCTTCGGCAGGAACAGCGACGCCAGGAGGAGGACGGCGAAAACGCCCAGCGCGAAGAAGCCCGCGCGCGCGGCGGGAGTCTCGCTCCAGCGGGCGCGCGGCGGACGCGTCTCCTCGCGCAGGGCGCGCAGTTCGGCGGGAGGCATCCGGGGACGGTCGAACTTCGGGAGAGCGGAATCCGGCCAGTCGTCGGATTGAGCCGAGCGGGGAGAGTTGAAGACCGGCAGCCCGAGCGCGGCGGCCTCGCGTCGGACACGCGGGTCGCGCGTCACCAGCCCGAGGTCCGCGCCGAGCGAACGCGCCCGCCGTTGGAGCATCCGCAGGTCGAGCGGACGGAGCGCGAGGCGTTCTCCTTTCGGCCAGATGAGCAGGACGCGCGGCGTCTTGGCCCAGGACATTTTGTCCATGACCGAAACGAGGTCGTCGTGCGATTCGAGCGCGATGAGGCGGGTCTTCACGAGCGGCTTCGGTTACGTCAGCGTCAACATGACGATGGCGCCTCCGGCGTCGGAGGGCATGACGGTGATCGTCAACACCTGGTCGCCTTTTGTGAAGAGGAACATCGAGGTCCCGGCGACCGGCATCGAGAAGGAGGATTCCCAGCCGAGGTCGGTCAATTGCTTGTCGTAGTAATCCTGGATCTCCTTAGAGTCCGCCGCGACCTTGAACGTATACATGCCTTCGAGTTCCTCGCCCGCGCTGGCCTGCGGCATGATGGGAATGCCCTTCCACTCCGAAAGCGGAGGCGACTTGGGATCGAGCGGGTTGCCGCTGGGAAGTTCCGGCATGGCCGAGGGATTCGGCATGAGCGTCTCGAACGGGGCGATCTCCGTCGCGAATCCCGAAGCCTGCGTCACAAACGATCCCGCCTGCGTCGCGAACGCGGCGGCAGCGCTGGCTGTGTTCTTGGCCTGATCGAACGGACGAGTCACTGCCTGGCACGCAAGGATGAAGACCAGGACTGGAATTGTGACGAGAAGTTTACGTAAGTTTTTCATCTTGTCTCCTTTGAACTGACAGGGATTATAAATGAAACTGGCGTATTGGAAATCGGCTACAATTGATTTAACGTCGGCATCTCTGTTTCGGCCGCGAAGGACGAGAATTTCACGAAAAATCATGGAAAATTCGCGCGCATTCGTGAAATTCGCGGCCAGGAATTTTATTTCCGAAGGAGTCTATTTATGACGCCCTGGTACCACAAAACGACCATCTATCAAATCTATCCCCGCTCGTTCTTCGACTCCAACGGCGACGGCGTCGGCGACCTGCGCGGCGTGATTCAAAAACTGGATTACGTCAAGGAGTTGGGTTTCGAGTCCGTCTGGCTCTCGCCGTTCTTCACGTCGCCGCAGCGCGACTTCGGCTACGACATTTCCGACTACCGAAACGTCGCCCCCGAATACGGAACGCTCGACGACGCGCTGGAACTCATCGAAGAAGTCCACAAACGCGGGATGCGGATCGTCTTCGACATGGTGATGAATCACACTTCGGACGAGCATCCCTGGTTCAGGGAATCGCGCGCCTCGCGCGACAATCCCAAAGCGGACTGGTACATCTGGCGCGACAAACCGACCAATTGGAACAGTCTGCCCGGCGGCAGCGGCTGGTATTACGCCCCCGAGCGCGGGCAGTATTACTGGGCGAGTTTCCTGTCCTTCCAGCCCGACCTGAATTACCGCAACCCCGAAGTGAAGCGGATCATGCTCGACACCGTCCGCTTCTGGCTCGCCAAAGGCGTGGACGGATTCCGCCTCGACGTGTTCAACGCCATCTACAAAGACGAAGCGTTCCGCGACAACCCGTTCTCGCCTCGGTTCATCCCCACCGAAAACGACCCCTCGGGATTTTTCCAGCAGGCAAAATACAATCTCAACCTGCCCGAAAGTTTCGAGTTCGCCAGGGAATTCCGCGCCGTTTGCGACGAGTTCGGCGAAAGACTCTCCCTCGGCGAGGTGAGCGGAAGCCGGGAAACGATCCGCAAATACCTCGGCGGGACGCGCAACGACGGCCTGACTCTCGTCTTCGACTTCGCGATGCTGAACTTCCGCTTCGACGCCGACTACTTCCGCCGCCTCCTCCTGGACCTTGAAGCGGCCTACCCCGACCCGTTCATGCCGGTCTACGTCTTCAGCAACCACGACCGGCGCCGCAGCATGACCCGGCTCGGCGGCGACGTCCGCAAGGCAAAGCTGCTCGCCATGTTCCAACTCACCGCGCGCGGCGTCCCCTGCATGTACTACGGCGAGGAGATCGGCATGACCGACCTGACCATGCCCTTCGCCTCGGCGCTCGACCCGGTCCCCCACAAATACAAATACATCCCGCGCTTCGTCTTCGATCTGCTCGGGCTGACCATCAACCGCGACGAAGCGCGGACGCCGATGCAGTGGGACGCGACGCGGGAGGCGGGATTCTCCTCCGCCAAAAAGACGTGGCTGCCCGTCCACCCGAATCATCGGGAGGTCAACGCGGCCGCGCAAATCGGGGACGAGGCCTCGCAGTGGAACGCCGTCCGCGGGCTGCTGAAACTTCGCTCGCGAGAAACAGCGCTCCATGCTGGTTCGCTGAACTTGATCGAATCTCTCCCGTCGAACGTCCTCGGGTACGCCAGAGTTTCGGGAGACGAGCGGGTCCACATCCTGCTCAACTTCGACAGCGCCCCAGTCCAATTCCCCTGCGCGGACGGGGACTGCCTCTTCAAGTTGAACGAGAACGACCGCGCCGCCGACGGCATCTGCGCCTTGGGGCCGTTTGGCGGAATCATCCTGAAAAACCCCATCCCCTGAATTCATCGTCGGTTCTCTGATTTTCTGGAATCTCGAAGTTTCAACAGGAATCCCGAAGTTCTACTTCGAAAAAAAAAGGAATCCCGAAGTTCTACTTCGAAAAAAAAGGAATCCCGAAGTTCTACTTCGAAAAAAAAGGAATCCCGAAGTTCTACTTCGAAAAAAAATCCGAAAGTAGAACTTTCGGATTCCTGTCTCAAACGCGGGAAGTTCTTTCGCCCCCAGCGCCTCACTTCAATTTTTCGGACAGCGCCTTCGCCAGTTTGGAGAACGCCTCCCGAATCTGCTCGCGGGGCAGGCTTCCCTGCGCCATGTTGGGACGTCCGCCGCCTTTGCCGCCCAGACTGGCGATCAAATCCCCAGCCTTGATCCCCCGTTTGACGAGGTCTTCGGTCACCACCGCGATGACGGTGGATCCTCCCGCCAGAATGTTGCCCGTGGACAGCACCACCGCGCCGCCGACGGGATATTTCTCGCGGAATTTATCGGCCAGCATCCGCAGCGCCTCGGCGTTGGAATCCGGGATGTCCACCGCCAGGACGTGCACGTCCTTCACGGTCTGGACATTGGAAAGTTGCAGGTCGAACGCGGCGAGGGCCTGCCGCGCGCGCAGTTTAGCAAGTTCCTTCTTCAACTCCGAGACCTCGTCCTGCAAATCCTCCACCTTCGCGGGGACTTCATCCACAGCGACCTTCAACGCGCCCGCCGCCTGGTTGAGCGCCTTGTTGCGCTGAGCCATCAGCCGGTACGCGCCGCGGCCCGTCACGGCCTCGATGCGGCGGACGTTCGCGGCCACCGATCCCTCGCTGACGATGACGAACGCGCCGACGTCGGACGTGCGCTCGAGATGCGTGCCGCCGCACAGTTCGTAGGAATATTTGTCGTGATCGTCTTCCATGATCGAGATCGTGCGGACGGTCTCGCCGTACTTCTCGCCGAAGAGCGCCATCGCGCCTTCCTTCTTCGCCTCGTCCAGGGACTTGGTCTCCTTTTGAACGAGCAAGTCGGCCGCGACCGCCTCGTTGACCATCCGCTCGACGCGCTCCACCTGTTCGGGCGTCATCGCGACCGGATGGTTAAAGTCGAAGCGCAGATGCGTCGGCGCGACGAGCGAACCGGCCTGCTTCGCCTGGTCGCCCAGCGTCTCCTGCAACGCCTTGTGGAGCAGGTGCGTGGCGGTGTGATTTCGCATGATGTCGTGACGCCGCGCCGCGTCCACCTCGGCCGCGGCTTTGTCGCCCACCTTCGGGCGTCCCGAAATGACCGTCCCCACATGCGTGATCACGCCCGCGGCCGGGCGTCGCATGGCGGAGACTTCGATCTCCCAACCATCTCCCCCAGAAGGCGAAGAGAGACGACGAATAAAACCCGTGTCGTTCACCTGCCCGCCCGCTTCGATGTAAAAGCCTGTCTTGGGCAGGATCACTTCGACCTGATCGTCGAGCTCGGCGGTCTCCTTTGAGACGCCGTCCACAACCAGGGCGAGGACTTCTCCCTCAACGCGCAGGGAATTGTACGGGTCGTATTCGACGCCGTCCTTCCCGAGTTTGCCTTTGGCCTGCAGGTCTTTCAAGATGCCGGCGAAGTATTCCGAATCCTCCCCGCCGAGTTTGCCCATGGCCTTGCCGCCGCCCGAGGCCTTGCTGTGCTCCTCCCGCGCTTCGACGAATCCCTTTTCGTCCACGTCGAGGTCGTGTTCGCGGGCGATGTCGCGGGAGATTTCAAACGGGAGGCCGTAAGTAGCGTAGAGTTCGAACGCGTCGTGTCCGTCCAAAACGCGCGCGGACTTCAACCGGTCGGCATGTTTCTCGGACGGATCGCCAGCCTCGATTGCCCATTGGACGGCGGTTTGCTGGGCGCTCAATTTGAGCAAAAGAGACTCCAGATGGGCCGTACCCGCCTCGAGCGTCCGCGCGAAGCGGATCTCTTCCCGAGTCAGATAATCCAGGATCGAATTCCTGCTCTTTTGAAGTTCGGGATAGAAATCGCCGTACTGCGCGATGACGGCCTCGGCTACTTTCGCGAGGAACGGTTCGCGCAGGCCGATCTTCGTCCCGAAGCGTGCCGCGCGGCGGATCAACATGCGGGTGACGTAGTTGCGGCCCGCGTTGCCCGGGACGACGCCGTCCGCGATGAGAAAAGCCGCCGAGCGGACGTGGTCCGCGATGACGCGATAGGGCGTGAAGTCCGCCAGCATTTGCGCCTCGCTGTGACCGGTGAGGCCGCGCAGCGCTTCGAGCGAACCGGTGAAGAGGTCGGTTTTATAGTTCGAGTCCACGCCCTGCAGCACAGAGACGATGCGCTCGAAGCCCATGCCCGTGTCCACGTGTTTGGCGGGGAGCGGCTCAAGACGTCCGTCCTCGAAGCGGTTATATTGGATGAAGACGTTGTTCCAGAGTTCGAGGAAGCGCGTACATTCGCCGTTCACGCCGCAGCGATGCGGCTTGCCGCGCAGGTTGTCGAACTCCTCGCCGCGGTCCAGATGAATCTCCGAACACGGCCCGCATGGTCCCGTCTCGGCCATTTGCCAGAAATTATCTTTGCGCCCAAAGAAAAGGACGTGATCGGGGTTGATGCCCGGCTGGCTCCTCCACGCGTCCGCGGCTTCATCGTCCTGCGGGATGTCGCCCTGATCGTCCTTGAAACAGGTGGCGTAGATTTTATCCTTGGGCAAACCCCAAACCTCGGTGAGCAATTGCCACGACCAGGCGATGGCTTCCTTTTTATAATAGTCGCCGAACGACCAGTTGCCGAGCATTTCAAAGAAGGTGTGATGCGTATCGTCGCGGCCCACGTCTTCGAGGTCGTTGTGTTTGCCCGCCACGCGCATACACTTCTGCGAGTCGACGGCGCGGGTGTAGGGCTTCCTGTCTTTTCCGAGGAAGACATCCTTGAACTGCACCATGCCCGAGTTGGTGAAGAGAAGCGTCGAATCGCCGCCCGGGACGAGCGACATGGACGGGACGGCGGTGTGTCCATGTTCGACGAAAAAGTCAATGAAGGTCTGGCGGATCTGGTTGCCTGATAATTTGGGGGTCATTCCTGCTCCGAAAATTGAAGTGGCGGAATTATACCAAGCAGAAGCGGATAGAGAGTAGAGAACGGAGAACAGGGGGGAGAGGGCCAAACTGGCTGGCTACACAAAGACACGAAGCCACAAAGAAATCTTGAGTCCTGGCGGCCTGGCGCCGTGGCGTTAAAAATTATCGGCTCCTGCCAGGGATGAATTGACGATCTGGGGGAAGGAATTTTTACAGCGCGCGGAGATTTTCCAGCGGCGTTTGGAGGACGAGATCGCAGCCCGGCCAGAGAGCGTCCACGCCCGCCTCGCGCGACCTTCGAGCGGCCTCCCGGACCGCGGCCTCGTCCCCCCTCCAGAGCGTCCGCACGGGATCGAGGTTGCCGAAGAGCAGCGTCCGCTTCAGGGAGGCGCGCGCCGCCGACAGGTCCACCGTCTGGTCGAGCGAGACGGCCTCCGCGCCGGTCTCGTCCAGCAAATCCAGCGAGCGGGTCGCGTCCCCGCACACGGAGAGGACGCGCGGCGCGGGCAATCCCGCGATCAGTTCCCGCAGCACGGGGTGGACGAATTGCGCGTACCGCGTCGGCCCGAGGAAGCCCGGCGAGCCGCCCATCTCGTGGACGGTCACAAAGTCCGCGCCCGCCTCGCGGTAGGCCCGGCCAATTCTAGCAAGGAAAGCGGAGAGATGAAAAAGCGCCTCGATGACTGGCTGGGCGTCTTTCTTCATCTCGGTAAATAATTTCGCGGGATTGCACAAATAAAGCAGCAAAGTGTACGGCCCGGGGAGCAGTCCCGAAATGACGGCTGCGCGGCCGACGTCTTCTTTTGCGAGGCGGATCGCCTCCAGGATGATCGGCAGCCGGCCCGCGCCGCTTTCCAGATTCGATATTTCTCTCGCGCTTTCGACCAGCGGCCTTTTCACCTGCGGAAACTGAAATTCGTCCTCCGCGTAAAAGACCAGTTCCGCGCCCAGCATCTCGGCGGGAGCGGTGAAATCCAGCGGCAATGTGACCGAGGGCAGACCCGTCAGTTTGAAGGTACTCGCCGCGGCGCGCGCCATCTTTTCAGCGTCGTGATGGACTTCGCGCCAGGCGAGTCCCTCGTGGGCCAGTCCCGCCGCGGTGACGTGGAGCAGCCCGCTAAAGGCGGGGACGTCCGTTTGGCGGCGTCCGCTCAGGAGGTCTAGTAAAGATTCTCGTGGAGTGGATGTGATCATTGTGAAGTTGTCCACTGGAATTATAGCGGGCTTTGCAGTTCAATGGGTCTATCTGACATTAATTCGAGAAAGCCGTGACGGCGGGAGAAAATTCCCTTGTCGAAATAGTAATTAGGCTGTATCCTTGTCAAAAGGCAATGAAAACAACGCAATATTTTCAATTCACTCGCCAACGACCAGACCGCGCCACCATCCTGGAAGAGTGGATTGAACGCGTCATTCGCCATCCTTTGCGCGAAGAAATACAAACTGACGGAAGAATTCGCCGTTGGGCGCGTATCTCTGAAATGGGCAACCGAGCCTTGCGCGTTATCCTACTGGAAGATGGTGAAACCGTCCACAATGCTTTTTTTGACCGTGACTTTAAGGAGTAAGCCATGCGAATCAAATACTTCGAAGATACCGACACCGCGCTGGTGGAATTCTCACCCAACCCGCCTGTCGAGACCAAAGAATTGAACGAGAACATTTATCTCGACCTGGATCTGGAAGGCCGCGTAGTGAGCATGACAATTGAACACGCCAGCCAATCTGCGAGGATGGAGGAGTTTATGTTCCAGCGCATCCCTGCCAATGTAGCCGTGACTTGACGGTCTCAATTCATCCCCATCCCAACGGCCTCGCGGACATTTTGTCCCGAGGCCGTTATTACGCAGAACCCAGGTTCCTATGAGAAACCTGGGTTCTGGATTTTCGCTACTTCTTCTTCGCCTTCGCCATCTTCTTCGCGGCGGGCTTCTTCTTCGCCGTCTTCTTCTTCACAGGCTCAGGGCGATGTTTCAACGCCGCGTGCGCCGCCGCGAGTCTCGCGATCGGCACGCGGAACGGCGAGCAGGAGACATAGTTGTTGCCGATCAGG
>DKTP01000004.1:14943-34015 GCA_002473085.1 Anaerolineales bacterium UBA7227 | reverse complement strand
CTGAATTCGACGGGGGGAACTTTCGTGAACGGGCAGCGCGCCAGCCAGTCCATCCTTTATCCGGGCGACGTCGTCTCGCTGGCGGGCGTCACCCTCGTTTTCGGCCAGGACAACCCGCCCGCCCGTCCAGACTTAAAAGACACCGGCCCGCTCGAATCCCAGACGCCGAACGATCATGCGACGGCCATTTTAAAACCCGCATTCGACCGTCGCAACGCCAAAACATGAGCGGCATTCTCGTCCTCGTTCTGCGGCTTGTCCTCGCGGCCTGCCTATACGCCTTTTTAGGGTGGATGCTGCTCACGCTCTGGAAAGACCTGCGCGCGCAAGGTCTCGGCCTGTCTGTCCAAAAAGCCCCCATGCTCGACCTCGCCATCCAACGCGCCGGAGGAAACGTCTCGCGGCGCATCGTACGCCAGGCCGAACTGCTGATCGGACGCGATCCAGCCTGCGAAATTGCCCTGGACGACGACGCCGTATCGGCGCGCCACGCCCGGTTAAGTTACCATCATGGACAATGGTGGGTGGAAGACCTTGGCTCCACCAACGGCACGCGCCTAAACCAACTGCCGCTGCCCATCCCCGCCGTCCTCACCACCGGCGACCAGATCGAATGCGGACACACCGCCATCATCGTCGGCATCGGCGCGCCCGCAGAGACCTCGCCCACCACGCGGCTTTGACGGCAAAAGACCCGCGCGCCGCTTCGCCGTCCCGGCGCCTCCCGCCCTCCGTCAAAGAAAGACCGAAACCGCCAGTCGGAAAACGCATCCCACCGTGACCCACCTCAACCTGCCGCGCCGCCTGTTCCCGTTTGCGGCCGCATTCCTCTTCCTCTTCTCGGTCATCCTGACCCTCTCCCCGGCCGTGCGCGAGCGCGCCTGGGGCGCCGACCTGCGCTGGGGACATTGGATCGGCTTCGCCGTCTGGCTGGCGCTCTACCTGCTCGCCTCGCGCGTGACCGCGCGCCGCCTCCCCGACCTCGATCCTTTCATCCTGCCTTCCGCCTTCCTCCTCTGCGGCTGGGGACTCCTCGCCATCTGGCGGCTCGACCCATACTTTGGCGCGCGCCAGACCGTCTGGCTGGTCGTATCCGCCGTCGCGTTTCTGCTCGCGCTCCATCTCCCCGCCGACCTGACGCGCCTCCGCCGCTACAAATACCTGACCCTCCTCGGCGGAATCCTGCTCACTGCGCTCACGCTGGCTTTCGGCTCGAACCCATCCGGCGCGGGGCCGCGTCTGTGGATCGGCGGCGCGGACGTCTACCTGCAACCCTCCGAGCCGCTCAAGCTTCTGCTCGTCATCTACCTCGCGGCCTATCTCGCCGACCGCCTGCCCGTTGAAACGCTCCAGAGCGGCCCCGCGCCGCGCTCCCTGCGGCGCGCGCTCTCCATCCCGCTCCTCGTCCCCACCGCCGCGCTGACCGGCCTCTCCCTGCTCATCCTCCTCGTCCAGCGCGACCTCGGCACGGCCTCCATCTTCCTCCTGCTATACACCATCGTTCTCTTTCTCGCCACCGGCGACCGGCGCGTCCTCCTCGTCACCGCCGTCGGATTGAGCCTCGCCGCGCTGATCGGCTACTATTTCGTGGACATCATCCGCCTGCGCCTCGACGCCTGGCTCACCCCCTGGAACGATCCCAGCGGGCGCTCTTTCCAGGTCGTCCAGTCGCTGCTGGCCATCGCCAACGGCGGGACCTTCGGCCGCGGCCCCGGCCTCGGCTCGCCGGGCCTCGTCCCCGTCTCCATCTCCGACTTCATCTACACCGCCATCGCCGAAGAGACCGGCCTACTCGGCTCCATCGGCCTGCTGGCGTTATTCGGACTCCTCGTCGTCCGCGGACTGCGCGCCGCCCTCCTGGCCCCCGACCGCTTCCAACGCCTCCTCGCCGGCGGGCTGACCGCCTACATCGGCGTACAAAGCCTGCTCATCATCGGCGGCAACCTGCGCCTGCTCCCGCTGACGGGCGTCACCCTGCCGTTCGTCTCCTACGGAGGCTCGTCCCTGCTGACGGCCTTCCTCGCGCTCGCCCTCCTCCTGCGCGTCGACAGCCGCGAAAACGAACCCGCGCCCCTCGCCGACCACCGTCCCTACACCCTGCTCGCCGCCCTCTTCCTGCTGGGATTCGGCGCCGCCTCCCTCGCCAGCGGATGGTGGGCCGTCGTCCGCGGCCCCGACCTGCTGACGCGCACCGACAACGCCCGCCGCTCCATCGCCGACCGTTACGTGCGCCGCGGCTCCATCCTCGACCGCGAAAACCAGCCCATCGCCATCACCAGACAGATCGAAAACCAGTACAGCCGCGATTACATTTACATCGACGCGTCCCCGCTCACTGGATACACGCACCCCGTCTACGGGCAGGCCGGAATGGAGGCCAGCCTCGACAACTACCTGCGCGGCCTGCGCGGCAACCCGTCCAGCCTCATCTGGTGGAATCACCTGCTCTACGGCTCCCCCCCGCCCGGCCTCGACGTGCGCCTCAGTCTCGACCTGCGCCTGCAACGCGCCGCCGACGCGCTCCTCGGCGACCGCGCCGGGGCGATCATCCTGCTCAACGCCCAAAGCGGCGAAATTCTGACGATGGCCTCGCATCCCGCCTACGATCCCAACCTGCTCGACGAGAGCGGCGCAGCCCTGCAAGCCGACCCGCGCGCGCCCCTGCTCAACCGCGCCGCGCAGGGAAGTTATCCGCCTGCCTCCTTCCCGAACCCCCTGCTGGCCGCGCAATTCGGAAGCGCGTCCATCCCCGAGGACGCGCGCAAAATCGCGTTCTTCAGGCAACTCGGCTTCTACGCCGCGCCCGACCTGCAAATGCCGGTCGGCGCGCCTGCAAAACCCGGCCAGCTGAACAATCTGCGCGTCAGCCCCCTGCAAATGGCGCTGGCCTACGCGCCGCTCAGCAACGGCGGAGTCCGTCCCGCGCCGCGCATCGCCCTGGCGGTGGACACGCCGACCCAGGGCTGGGTCATTCTCCCGGCCAGCGGCGAACCGCTCCGGGTCATGGACGAGGCGAAGGCCAACACAGCCGCCGAGTCGCTGGGAGTCCAGAATCAGCCGTTCTGGGAGTACGCGGCGAAGTCCAGCGAAGGGGAAAAGTCCTTCACCTGGTTCGCCGCGGGGACGCTTCCCGACTGGCAGGGAACGCGGCTCGTCCTCGTCATCCTGCTGGAAGAAAACAACGCCCCGCTTATAAAATCCATCGGCGAAACGCTGCTGAACAAAGCGCTGAACCCGTAGCTGCGCGCTCGTACACGGATCACGCCTGGAGCGGATGGGGTTCCTCTTTCGACTTGAATCCGTGCCGCGCCCACAGGTCGGCCGCGATCTGGCACGGATCCGAGTCCACGCCCTGTTTGGCGAAATATCCGCACAGCCGCGACACGTCTCGCGAGAAGATGCGAAATGAGTTGCGGTTGTCCTTCGGCGAGACCGCCTGCGGGAAATCAATCAGGCGGATGTCGCCCTCCCAGTACAGGATGTTGTACGCCGACAAGTCGCCGTGGACGAATCCATGCGAGAGCAGGATCTCGACGTTGCGCATCGCGCGCTCGAAGAGCGGCCGCGCTTCGCCCGCTTCCAACCGGACCTCGTTGAGGGTCGGCGCGGACCCGAGCGCGTCGCCCACGAAGTCCATCACGATGACGTTCCCTGCCCGCGCGTAGGGACGCGGCAGGTCGGCGCCCGCTTTGAAGAGAATCTCCAGGGCGCGGAACTCGTGCGCGATCCACGACTGGTGACGGAGTTCCTCGCCAAAAGTGTTCCGCCTGGCGATGGCGTGGACTTCGGCCTCCTTAAAGACGACGTGACCGTCGCCGTCGAGGTCGGCGCGGCCGTCGCGATACTGCTGGTCGTTCTTCAAACTGCGGAGCGTGCGCGGACGGTAAACCTTGGCGGCCACGAATTTCGACTTAGCCGCGGCAGGACCCGGCCTGCATAGATAGACCGAGGCTTCCTTGCCGACTTTGGCTTTGCGGAGCACGTCGCTGATCCAGCCGTGTTCAGCCAGGTCGTTCAGCGAATCCAGCAGCCAGGCCTCCTCGAAGCGCGCCGCTTTGTAAGTAAACTGGAAATCGCGGGCGAACTCCTGCGCGCGGATAAAGAGCCGCGCCTCCTTCTCGCGCCGCCCCGACTGGCGCTTTTTGGAAACCCGCGCGCCGACGGGTTGTTCGACATCGTCTGTCTGTGTGTCGTCGAGTTCTTCGATGAACTCGAGGAGTTGATTCTTGCTCATTGTTTCTACCTTGTGAATCGTTTCCGAAAATGGATTTTTCGGGTTCTGGTTAACTTTCCCCGCGTTAAACAAAAAATCCGCAGGGTTGCGCGCCTGCGGAAAGGAAACCAAGCCCAGGGAGGGTTAAGCGGATTCTTCCCGTACAGGAGGCGCGTAAAGAACGTGGCTGACGACAACTAAGACGCTTTTCATTTGTGGCGTGCCTCCTTTCTGGATAAGATGGCTGAATTTTATACCTCTTACGCGGAATTGGTCAAGGAGAAATTTGACGTCATGCAGAGCGTTTCTTTTGTATACGGATTTGGCGGATTGCACAGACAAGCGCGGATTTTTAATGGTTCCATCCACGTAATCTGTGTACGCAGGAAACAGTCTCTTTGCAGATTCTCATCGCGAAGGCCGCGAAGGTTCCCTCGTTTTAAAGCATATCCCGCGCGCTTTTGCAAGGGACCCCACTTAATTTTTCACGTATTGGTCGAAGAACTTCGCCGCGTTTTCCATGAAGCGGTACCAGGCCTCGTTGACGAAGGAATGACGCTGTTCTTCGTACGCGATCAGTTTCACGGGCTTTCCCGCGTCGAGGAACGCCTGGGCCAATTTAACAGACCACTCAGGCGGCGTGCCTGAAAGTTCCTCGCCATCCCATGCGCCATAGTTGATCTGCACGGGGACGGTCACGTATTCGAGATAGTTGATCGGTGAGACGAGTTTCGGCATGTCAGGATCGCCGGCCGCGCGGGAATAAGCCGCCAAAACCTCGGCGGGCAGATCGGAGAGAAGCGCGTCGGAGGAATTGCAATCCATGCGGGATTCGCCCGCCAGGATGTCGCCGAAACAGCCCGGGCCCCACCGCGTCAACGCGTCGGCCTGGTCCGCGCTGACGGTGGAATACAGGACCGCGGCGCGGACCAGCGGATGAGCCGGGTCCGCCCCCATCGAGGGATTCTCCCCGACGATCGTCAGCGCTTTCATCGTCACCGCGCCGCCCATGCTGTGTCCCCACAACCCGACGCGGGCCGCGTCCGCCTGCGGGATGGACGGGATGGCGAGAAGCAGGTTGACCACGTCAATGGCGAGGCCGGAGTAGAAGAGGCTGGGGCCGACATCGGACGTTCCCCAACTCCGATAGTCGGGGGCAATGGTGAGGTAGCCGCGCGTGTTCAGGTATTCGGCGGCGCGGGCGGTTCCGTCTCCAGAGCGGAAGACGGAACGCGAAAACCATCCATGATTCATCACGATGACGGGCCAGGGCGGTTCGCCGCGCGTAGGGATCTGCATCACGCCGCGGATGTTCAGCCCGTCGGAGGGGTATTCGATGAGGTAACTGGCGAAGTCTTTCGTCTCTTCGATGAGGCCGACGACGGTCACGCTGCCGCTTTGGTAACCGCGCTGGCGGAGTCCTTCGACGGTGTAGGGAAAGATCGCCTGACGATAGGTCAAAGTCGGCGTGGGGACGGGCGAAGGGACGGGCGAAGGGACGGGCGCGGCAGTACGCGGCCGGGGCGTGGAAACAGGCCGGGCCGGCGCGGCCGGCGCGAGGTCAGGGGTGGAGGCGCAGGCGGTCAAAGTCCAGAGGAAGAGCAGGCAGGCGAGTCGTCTCGGCATTGTCCGTCATTATACATTGTGCTATAGTTGCGTCATTCAACCCAGAGAGGAGTCTTCCATGGCAATCACACTTATCTACCCGGTCAGCGGGCCGATCACGCAGAAGTTCGGCGAGAATCCGTCGCTCTACGCTCAATGGGGTTTTCCCGGTCACAACGGCCTGGATATCGGGGTCTCGAATGGGACGCCGGTAAAGGCGGCGGCCAAAGGCACGGTGGACAAGGTCTCTTTTGAAAATGGAGGCTATGGAAATTACGTGAAGTTGAAGCACACGGACGGCGCGACGGTCTACTACACGTATTACGCCCACCTGATGCAAACCAGCGTGTCGGCGGGACAGACCGTGGAGGCGGGCGCGGTGATCGGATTTAGCAACAACACGGGAGCGAGTACCGGTCCGCACCTGCACTTTGGGCTGCGCGGCTCGAATCAGACCGACGCTTATAAGGGCTACATGGATCCCCTGCCTTATCTCGCAGGACAGACCGCGCCGGACCCAGGTATGCCCGGTTCGGTGGCGCTGCCCTCCATGAAGTTCGAGGTGACAGCCGAGGAACTGAACGTGCGAAGCGGTCCCGGTATCCACTACAGCATCGTGGATAGATTGAAGAAGGGAACCGTGGTGACGTCGGCGCTTTTGTATTCCGAGGGCGCGTGGGTCCAGATTGACAAGGACAAGTGGTGCGCGGCGACGTTTAGCGGCATGGCGAACATGAAGATTAAGACGGGATAGAGAAAAGCAATACGGACATCTTGCAAAAGCGCGTTAGAGAACGTATCTCTCCCTTTGCATAAGGGACGCTCTCAACGTCGGCATAACCTGTGCAAAAGAGTAACCGTAGAAGCAGGGAATCAGGAAGCTGAACTTCCTGATTCTTTTTTATTGCGGAACGGGAGAACAAGGAGAAGTCCGCACACAGCATAGCCGAAGAACATAGTCGGCATGTGCCAGATGATGGGCGTGGTGAAGGGATGATAGTAGGCGTGCGCTTTGAAGATGACCAGCCAGGCAAACGGCGAGGCGAACGAAACCCAGACGGTAATAAGCAAAGCGTGGATGGCGGAGACATCCCCCAGTTTAGCGCGGCGGAAGTAAAGGATAAGCGCCACGATGACTGTGGCGACCGCGAAAACAATGAATATGCGGAGAAAGCTGATGCCGGCAAAGAGAGCGGTCTTGTTCAATTGGAGGGAGATGACTTGAAGCAGATTGGCATGTTGTCCCTGCGCGTATAAATCGGATTGAGACGGATCGAGCGGCGTGCCGAATGTCCGCCGTCCCATGGTGTTGACGATGTGGAGGATGCCGTCCGAGAATCGGCCGGTCACCGAGCCGATCTGCGCGGCGAGAAGCCCAAACGAGGCGGTAATCCCGACCGCGCAGGCGAGTCCCGTCAGCAAGAGGCGACGCGTAAATTTCCAGAATCCCCATTTATCTTTGAGGGCGTAGTAAACGAGCGCGACGGCGACCATCCCCATAGGGGGGAGGAGGAAGTCGTACCCGCTGAGGAAGCCTTTGAGAAAGAGGAGCAGGCCGACGGTCAGATAGAAGCGGGGGCCGCTCCACGAAGCGCGGCGGGATTCAGAGTCGAGCAGAAAGAGAGCGGCGACCATCGGGAGGAAACAGTCCCAAACAAAGTAGAAAAGGTTACGACCATAGATCGTCAACCAATAGGAAATGAGGCTGGTGAAGAGGACAAAGAGCGCAGGGACGAATCCGAATTGACCATGGAACCAAAGAATGAGCGCGGCAAGCGTGAGCGCGAAGAGAGCCGCGGTCAGGGCGCGGAAGAGACGGAGGTTTGTGGACGCGGAAAACGGGCTGAGCGAATCGAGCGCGCTGAAGAGCCAGGCTTGTCCGCCGCTTTGGGATTTATAGACCGCATAGGTTTGAAATTCGCCGTCAGCGAGATAAGTTTCATACTGACGGTCGCGTCCCGCGTCGCCGAGGAAAGGCGTGGGCGCGTCGCCCGTGCCGAGCAACGCGCCGTCGACGAAGAAGCCATGCTGGCGCGTCCAGACGAGGCGGCCGATGACGAGGCTCTCGCTTCCCTTGTCGAAGTCGGCAAAAGCCTTTGCCGGGACGAGGCGCAGGAAGTTGCGGTCGAAGCCGAGGAAGAGAAGGATGGCGGAAAGTAGAAACAGGAGGATGGATTTGGTTTCGGATGACATTCAACGACTCCGCATGGTGAAACGAAGGAATTATAACTGCTGCAAAACATACGCGTAAATCAGGATGGCAATCCAATCTACATTTTCGATTGAAATTCCCGAATCAATTCGCAGACTCTCTCCACCGCTTCGTCGGTCAGTTCTGGATAGATCGGCAGGGAAAGGATTTGACCTGCAAGTTCCTCGGCGATCGGGAAATCTCCCGCGCGGCAGCCGAGTCCGCTAAAGGCGGGTTGAAGATGAATCGGGACGGGATAGTGGATGGCGGTGTGGACGCGTCTTTCGGCCAGGTAGCGGCGCAGTTCGTCCCGCTGGCGGCTGCGGATCACAAATTGGTGGAAAACGTGCCGCGCCGTCTCAGGGACGATCGGCAGGCCGAGGCCGTTTTCGGCGAGGAGCGCGCGATAGCGCGCGGCAATCGCCCGCCGTCTTTGATTCCATCGGTCCAGATATTTGAGTTTTACCCGCAAGATGGCCGCTTGAATCTCGTCCAGGCGGCTGTTGACCCCTTTGATTTCGCTGATGTATCTTTGCCTCCATCCATATTGACGGAGCAGCCGCGTCTTTTCCGCCAAGGCCGCGTCGTCGGTGAGGAGCATCCCCGCGTCGCCGCCCGCGCCGAGGTTCTTAGTGGGATAAAAGCTGAAGGCCGCGGTCCGTCCCCAGCCGCCGACTTTTCGGCCGCGGTAGGCCGCGCCGTGCGCCTGGGCGCAATCCTCGATGACGACGAGGCCGCGCCGGTCGGCGATCTCGAGGATGGGCGTCAGGTCGGCGGGGCAGCCGTAGAGGTGGACGGGGATGACGGCGCGCGTCCGGGCCGTGACCTTGTCTTCGATCTGCCGCGGATCGAGGGTGAAGGTCCGCGGGTCCACATCCGCCAGAACCGGGCGCGCGCCGGCCAATTCGATCGCGGCGACGGTCGCGACCGCGGTGTGCGCGGAGGTGATGACTTCGTCGCCAGCCCCGATGCCGCAGGCGCGCAAAGCCAGGAAGATGGCGTCCGTCCCGCTCGCCGCGCCGACCCCATGCGCGACGCCGCAATACGCGGAGAATTCCTCCTCGAAGGCCGAAGTCTCCTCGCCCAGGATGAAGTTGCCGCGCGCGAGGACGCCCTCCACCGCCGCGCCGATTTCGGTCCCGATGGAGCGGTATTGAGCAGCCAGGTCGATGAGGGGAATTTCCTGCATGTCACCAATAATGCGCCTGGTTGGCGCGGTAGAATTCAAGGCTGCGGCTCAGCCCATCTGCGAGGGAGACCGAGGGTTCCCAGCCTAGTTCCTTTTGGATGAGGGAGTAGTCCCCGGCGTAATTCCCGATTTCGATGGCCGCCCGCTCCGGGGGAAAGGGGATCAGAGAGTAGGAGCCGCCTCCATTCAGGGCTATCAGCAATTCGGCCAGTTCCGTCAGGCGGATCGGAGCCGCGCCGAGGTTGTAGGTTTTTCCTTTTGCGACGGGGTTGGAAGCGCAAAGCAGAAACGCGTCTGCCACATCCTCCACGTAATTAAAATCGCGGAGCTGGTCGCCGCGTCCAAAAATGGGGATGCGCCTGCCAGTCAGGAGGAGGCGCAGCCAGTGACCAAGGAACGTCTGGCGGGCGTCCCGCGCCCGCATGCGCGGCCCGTAGGTGTTGGTCATCCGCAGCGTGGTTGTCCAGAGGCCGTAAATGCGATGGGCGAGAAAATGGTAGAGTTCGCCGGCCAGTTTGCTTACGCCGTTGTAGTCCACCGGGGAGACGGGGGCCGTTTCCGCGACCGGCAGACGCGCCGCGCGTCCGTAGACCTGGCGCGTGCCGGCAAAGACGATCCTGGCGCCGGGGTTGACGGCGCGGCAGGCTTCGAGGAGCCGGAGCTGGGCGAGGGCGTTCACTTCGAGATCGCCAGCCGGGTCGCGCATCCCGCCGACGTGACTGGACAGCCCGGCCAGGTTGAACACAAAGTCTTTGTCGTGAAGCAGGCGTTTCATCGCCGCGTCGTCGCGCATGTCGGCCTGGGTGAAGGCAATGCGCGCGCCCACGTCCGCGAGGTTGAACGGATTCGCGCCCGTCCCCGGCAGCATGGCGTCCGCCACATGCACGTCGGCCTGCGCGTCCAGGAGGGCGCGCGTCAAAGCGCTGCCGACAAACCCGCAGCCGCCGGTGACCAGCGCCCGTTTTCCGTTAAACGCTTCCTGAATTTCACGACGTATCATTTTCTTTCAAGTGTTCTTTTTTGATCGCCAGCCTCCAGTAGAGGATGAATAACTGGCGAATCACCCGGAAGATTCTTCTGAAGTTGAAAAATTGCGAGCGCCCGTATTGACGATGGAAATGGCGCACGGGTACCTCGACAAAACCGCAGCCCCGATCCTGCAACTTTTTGACCAGTTCCAGACAGATCGCGCCGTTACGGCTTTCCAGGTTCGCCTCCATGAGAACGCGGCGGCGGATGAGGCGGAAGTCGCAATCCACGTCGCGCAGGCGAATGCCGAAAATGAAACTGACCAGGTGATGATAAACGCGCCCGATCACCTTTCGATGGAGCGGATCGTTGCGGGAGATCTTGTAGCCGTTGACGATGTCCACGTCGTCCGTGAGGGCCGCGATAAGATTCGTCAATTCCAGCGGGTTGTATTGCGCGTCGCCGTCGGTGTAGAAGACCCAGTCTTTGACGGCGGCGTTGAAGCCGGTCTGGAGCGCGGCGCCGTAGCCGATGTTCCGCGGATGGCGGAAGACGCGCAACTGCGGGATGAAACCTTCCATTTTCCGCAAAACGTCAAGCGTGTAATCGCTGCTGCCGTCGTCGGTCACGATAACTTCGAAATCGTCCGTGACTTGCGGCAGGGCAATCAGGGCGGTCAAAACCATGCTGGCGATGGTGCCGCCGTCGTTGTAGGCGGGAAAGACTGCGCTAACGCTGGATATTTTTCGGGGCGGGTCCATCATGCGTCAGGAGCGCTTGCGGGCAACGGCAAACACGCTTAAGCCAAAGGGCAGGGGAAATCGGGAAATGAGGGCAGCTTCGGCGGAAAGAATCCATTGAAGCAAATGGTTCAACGCTCCGAGGGAAAATTCCAAATCGGAAGCTGGGCGCGAGCCTGCGGACATCTTCTCAAACGAGCGCTTTATCAGCGCAAAGGGAAACAGGAACATATTGGCGTAAGAGGCGAAGTCCACAGCCAGCCCGCTTTCGCGCAGCATCGCAATGACCTGGCTTCGGCGGTATCGCCGCGCGGTGTGGACGACCCTGTCGTGACGGCCTCGCAGCCAGTCGTAGGCGGGGAGGCGCATCAACAGGACGCCGCCCGGCTTCAACGTGCGAACGAATTCGCGCACGGCAAGCCGGTCGTCGAGGACCGAGGCCTCGTACAAGACATCAAGACTGACGACCAGGTCGAATGTGGAGGCCGCAAACGGAAGGGCGAGGACCGAGGCCTGCGCCAGGCGCCGCGCGCCGCGTCGCCGGGAGAAGCCCGTCGCGAGCGGGGAAAGGTCCACGCCGACCGCGTCGCCGCGGCGGGACAGGTACCCGGTCAGCGCGGAGCCAGCGCCGCATCCCGCGTCCAGAATGAGGTTCCGCGCCGCCCGAGTCGGCCAGCGGTCCAGCAGGGTCTCCGTGAGGACCTGCATCCCCCGATACCACCAATGGGCGTCTTCCACCCGGTACATGAGTTCATATTCTTCAGGGTTCAAAGAGTTTCTCGGGCAGTTTGTATGCGACCAGGATCACGTTTTGGCAATCCCGGATGGTGGTCAGCTGGCCGCCGCGATGGATAGAGGCCCAGGCAAGCAACTCGTCTATCCGGTTGGGGCTGGCGATGAGGGTCTCGCCATATTGCACGCGATAAGCGTCCATTGGCTCGCTGTAATTGACGATTTTCCTTCGGCCGCTCAAAAAATCCGTCGAGCCATGCGAGCCATAGAAATAGATGGCGTCGCTCAAGAGATAAACGTCGGAATTCTCGTCAACCGTCCTGACGTAACTGCCAAGATAGGAGGCGAATCTTCCTTCGAGGTTCCCGCCGTAACGACATTTGCCGGCAAAATCCGAATAATATATACGGACATTCAGGAAGGACGTCCCCGCGAGGATCACGACGGCCGCGACCGCATAGGACCGCGGCAGCGTCTCCCACTGGAAGCCGGCCACTTCCAGAAGTTTGTCTATGCCGATGGCTGCGATCACGAACGCGGCGGGCAGGACGATGAGCATCCGGTAGGAATCAGCGCTGGCGGGGATGGAAAACAGTCCGATGGAAAAGGTGCCGGCCCAGAAATACCAGTTCAACAGCAGATACGACGGAGACTTGACGCGGTTGAGGATCAGTCCGAGGCCGATCAGAAAGAAGATCGCCGAAAAAACGCTCAGCAACGGGAAGTTTGCGCCGTAAAAATCAATGGCGGGATAGTAGATCAGGGACAGGAAAGAATGCAGCACGCGGTCGGCGAGGATCTGGAAAGCCGACTGCCCGGTGTCCGCCATCCTTTGCTGGAGCCAGCCGGATTGGAAGGTGCCGTCCTGCATGAGACGGTTCACCATTTCATTGGGGTTGCGGATGATATAGCGCATTTGAGGCGCCATCATCACAAGAAAGCCGCCCCAGAACGTTAACATCTGTTTCCAGGCAGCCTTAAACCGCGGCCGATGCCACAGAAACAGGAACAACATGTAGAGAGCGACCAGGCCGGTGACGAATTGAGAGGTCAGATACAGCCTGTAGTGGAAAGCCAGCAAAAGGCCGCCGGCGGCCATCAGAAAAGAATTGCGTTTCTCGATGCCGCGCAGTAGAAAATATAATTCCAGCGGGATGATCCAGGTATCGTGAATGTATCCCACCGACCCAATGTGGCTAAAGTGGATGTGCGCGTGAGAGGCGGAGAGAAGAAATGCCGCGATGACCGCGATGCGGGGACCGGCAATCTGCCGCGCCAGCAAATACAACGCCGGGATCGCCAGCGTTCCGCTGATCGCGGGCAAAATGCGGAGCGAGAACGCGGACGCCCCAAACAGACCGAACATCCAATTGACCAGCTGAAGATACAGGGAGCCGAAGTTTTCCCATAACGAGAAGGGGCTGGACAGGTCTCCATCCGCGGTCAATTGCGCGTTCAACCCGATCAAGCCCTCGTCGCCGTCGATCACCCCGGGAACGTCCCCCAATTGGTAAAACCGCAAAACGGCGCCAATCACGACGGCCAGGCCGAGCAGGATAAGTTCGATCCTGTATTTTTTCAACCAGGCGCGAAGGTCCAAGCCGGATAAGCGCATGTCCCCGAAAGCGAGAAGGTACATGAGGCCGCTGGCAAGCCAGGTCAAAATAACGGGGATAAAATTTTGATTGCCGTATTTTCGGAACAGCACAAACGCAAAGATCGTCAATCCGCACAGGAGTAGCGATAGAAGGAGTCCAAAAGCTTTCCGGGTCATTTTAAATTGGGAAAGTTTCGCCTCCGCCGCGGGACTGGTCTTAAGAAACAACGCCGCCAGCAGAATCAGAATCCCCAAAATCGAGATCCAGAGGCCGGTTGGAGTTTTATGGTCGACTACGGGAGCGGCAACCATCATAAATTCTCCCGCCGCAATCAGAACAATTCCCACAAGCGCCGAAATGCGACGGACAAGATTTAGCGCCGCGATAAAATCGCTTTTTCGATTATCCATGAGCTGCTCCGCAAGCGCAGAGGCCGTCGCCTCCGTCGGGATCGGATCGAGGATGACGGAAGGGGCCCCTGCTTCGTTTTCGATGCAAAAAATTATAACACGGTTGAACTTGGCCGACGTCCGCGGCGATCAATGCGGATGCGGGCCGCGCGGAAGGCGCCGGCCCGCATCCCGCGCCGCTACTCCGCCGCATGCGGACTGACGTAATCCCCGACCGTAGAGCGGAAGGCGACGTTGAGCCGATTCCAACCGTTGATGGCGATGATCGCCAGCGTTAGATCCACCAGCTCCTTTTCGCTGAATTGGGCGCGCGCCTGCTCGTACACTTCATCCGGCACGTCGTGCGTGGCGGAAAGCTGGGTGAGCGCCTCCGTCCAGGCCAGCGCGGCGCGTTCGCGCTCCGTGTAACACGGCGACTCGCGCCAGACGGAAAGCAGGTAGAGACGCTGTTCGGTCTCGCCGCGGGCGCGGGCGTCTTTGGTGTGCATGTCCAGGCACCAGGCGCAGCCGTTGATCTGCGAGGCGCGGGATTTGACCAGTTCCAGCAGGGATTCTTCCAGTCCGCTTTTGTGAACTTCATGCTCCATTTGAAGCATGGCCTGAAAGGCGCGCGGCGAGGCTTGTTTGTAATCGAGACGTTGTTCCATGATAAATCTCCTGTGCTGACGTAGAAATGTGAAAATAAACCAGCCGCCTGACAAACAGGGCGCGGACTGCGCGGAACAAGGAGCCATTTCTTCGTACAATTCGAGAACGTGACCGCGCCGATCCGCGTTCATCGCGTTCCATCCCAAAGCGCCAGGGGACCGGGAAATAAAGTATACCTCCGTTGCAAACCCCAGCGAAGCAGGTCGGAAAATCGCCTGCAACGCGAATCCGAATCCCGCGCCGCGGCCGCCAAAACAAAAGTCGGGCGGACGAAACTCGTCCACCCGACTCCGTTGCGCGCGCTGCTGGCCGCTTACGGATTCTGATTCTGCCAGCGTCCGCCCATCATCCCGGCGCCGCGTCCGTAGCCGCCGCCCATCGTGCAATTGCCGAAGTTGAAGCCAGTCTGCGCCATGCGCTGAAGCATGGCATCGGCCTGCGCCTGCGTGATGACGCCATCCTTGACGGCGGCCGCGGAGGCCGTCTTGTGGATGTCCGCCATGAAGGCCGCGAGGTCCGCCTGCTGCACGCCGTGGTCGAGCGCGACCTGGTACATCGGCTTGACGGTCAGTTCCTGCTCCACTTGCGCCTCGGTCAGGCCGAGTTTGGAGGCGAGGGCCTTTTCCACGTAATCGCGCATGGGACCGTAGCCGCCGCGTCCGCCGCCCATCATCGGGCCGCGTCCGTAGCCATACGGATTCGCGGGCGGGTTGCCGCCCTGCGCCGACACCGCGCCGACGCCGAAGGCGCCGAGCGCCAAAACTGCGACCATGACGATCAAAAGCGTCTTTTTCATGTTGATACTCCTTCGAGTGAAATTTCAGGTTTTGGTCCTGATTACGCCCAAAGGATAGCAGGTCAACGTAAAGAGATGGTAAAGAACGCGGCAAGAGACGAAAAAGAAACGGGACGCCTAAAAACGATCCGCTATTTGCTGTCGGGACGATTCCCGAACGACTCATCCAGGTTGGTGAACAAAGTTTCGGAGGCGTAGTTCCTATCCGTAACGCGGCTGAGCCGGGCGGCCATGCTGCGAGTCACAAGCGGGACGGCCGGGCGTCCGTAGAAGTGTTTGTAGTACAAGACGTTCGCGCCCTCCTCGTCCCACGCCCAGTTGAGACGGGTGTAGCGCGACGCGTCGAGCGGACGCGTGTAGCCGCGCAAGACCTTCCGCTGGGTGATACTGACGTAATGCTCGAAGTAGGTCATCGCCAGTTCGCGCAGGGACTTATAGACAGGTTCGCGGAATCCCAAATTGACATAGTTGGACTTCGCCAGCGCGCCCCAGCGTCCTTCAATCTGATACAGCGCGAGGACGTGGTCGTCGTCCTCGCCGGGATACGGCACGATGTCAATGAGAAGCGGGCGGAATCCGATCCGCCACAGGCAGAGCGCGGCCAGGAATCCCCCGTCGAGGCAGTGACTTTGATTGTCGAGCATCACGTTCAACGGAGATCGGTCGCGCTCCTCGCCGACGTAGGGCATCGAGTCGAGATATTGCTGAATGGCAAAGGGAGAATCGAGCCGCCGCAGCGTCTTCCGCAGCGCGGCGGGAAGGCGGGATTCGAATTGGGCAATGAACGCCTCGGGTTTGTGATCCGTCAAATTCATCCTCCGCGCGATTTCCAATTCTGCGCGAGGCTCACCAGCGCCCTCACGCCGAATCCCGTCGCGCCGCGGGCGGAGTACGCGGGATGCGAAAACGGCTGGAGCGGGCTCGCGCCGGTCTTATCCTGCGCCATGCCCGCAATGTCCCAATGCGCCCACGGGTATGACGTGAACACTTCGAGGAAGGCCGCGCTGGTCCCCACGCCGCCGAAGCGGTTGCCCGTGTTCTTGATGTCGGCGTAGTCGGTCTTAATTCTCTCGTGGTAATCGGGATAGAGCGGCAGCCGCCACAATTTCTCGGCGGAAGATTTGGCCGCCTCCTCCACTTTTTGCGCCAGCGACTCGTCGTTGCAGAAGTAGCCCGCGGCCACGTTCTCGCCGAGCGCGACGACGCACGCGCCCGTCAACGTGGCGAGGTCGATCACGGCCTGCGGCTTGAATTCGGACGCGTAATCCAGCGCGTCGGCGAGGGTCATGCGTCCCTCCGCGTCGGTGTTGACGACCTCGATGGTCGTACCTTTTCGAGAGACGATCACGTCCGCGGGGCGATACGCCGTCCCGCTGGGCAGGTTTTCGGTGGCCGCGATCAGCCCCACCACATGGACGGGCAGTTTCATTTTGGCGATCGCTTCCAGCGCGCCGATCACCGCCGCCGCGCCGGCCATGTCGCTGCGCATGTCTTCCATCCCCTCGCCGGGCTTGATGCTGATTCCGCCCGAGTCAAACGTGACGCCCTTGCCGACGAAGACGATCGGCGCGGCCTCAGAGCCGCGATATTCCATCTCGATGAACCTCGGCGGATTGGCCGACCCCTGCCCCACCGCCAGGAACGCGTTCATCCTCTGATCGCGGATCCACTCCAGATCGTGGACGACGCACCGCACCCCCGCCTCTTTCGACATCGCTTCGGCGGCCGCGCCCAGGCCGGAGGGCGTCATCACATTCGGCGCCTGGTTGACGAGGTCGCGGGCACGGTTGATTCCCGCGGCGACGGCCTCGCCCGCGCGAATGCCCGCTTCCGCTTCCTGAACCTGCGCGGGATCGGCCGCCAGCGACAGACTCTCAGGGTCGGCGCGCTCCGCGGGTTCGGTATGGTTGACGCGCCAGCGGTAGAGGCCGAGCAGCGCGCCCTCGGTCAACGACCGCGCCGCGAGGTCCGCGGCGACGCGCCCCGTCTCCGCGCCGAAAAGCGACGCGGCCACAGTCCTGCATCCCATGTCGCGCGCTTTCTTCATCCCCGCCGCGGCCGCCTGTCGGATTCGGTCGGGAGTGACCTCGTCCGCTTTGCCGAGTCCAACGGCGATGACGCGCGGCGCGGGGATCGCCCCGCGCGTGTAGAGCAGCGCCGTCTCGTTCGGCTTGCCGCGGAAGTCGCCCGTCTGAAGCAGGTCGCGGAGGGCGCCGCCAAGCGCCTGGTCGAGCGCGCCCGCCGCGCCCGTCAGCGCGGACGCGTCCTCCGTCACGTCCACAAGGACCGCGTCGGTCTGCGCGGTCTGAAGCGATTGCGTAAATGTCGTGATGTCCATGTATGCTCCTTTGTTGGGAATTCAATGAGCCAATCTTATCACCGACGGGAGGATGCCGAAAGATTTAATTTGACAGTCGTCTCTTTTTTTGCTACACTATGGAAAATTTGTCAGACAACTGGGCAAATTGACCATGAACACACTTCTCATCAAAAACGCGTATCTTGTCACGATGGATGACCGCCAGCGGGAAATTCCCGATGGCGGTCTTTTCATTCGCGGCGGGTTCATCGAGGAAGTCGCGCCCGTCTCCGAATTGCGAAACCAGACCGCCGACGAAGTCCTCGACCTGCGCGGGCATGTGCTGCTGCCAGGACTCGTCAACACGCACCATCACTTCTACCAGACGCTCACCCGCGCCGTCCCCGCCGCGCAGGACGCCAACCTGTTCAACTGGCTGAAGACGCTCTATCCCATCTGGGCGCGGCTCACGCCCGAAGACATCTTCGTCTCGACGCAGACCGCGCTGAGCGAACTCGCCCTCTCTGGATGTACCACCGCCTCCGACCATCTCTATCTCTTCCCCAACGGTTCGCGCCTCGACGATGAAATTGCCGCGGCCTCCGAGATCGGACTCCGCCTGCACGCCTCGCGCGGCTCGATGAGTTTGAGCGAAAAAGACGGCGGACTCCCGCCCGACTCCGTCGTGGACAGCGAAGACTCCATCCTGAAAGATTCCCAGCGGCTGATCCAAAAATATCACGACCCCAAACCCGGCGCGATGACGCAGATCGTCCTGGCGCCGTGTTCGCCGTTCTCCGTCACGACCGACCTGATGAAAGAGTCCGCGAAACTGGCGCGGGAATACGGCGTCCATCTCCACACCCACCTCGCCGAGACCGAGGACGAAGAGCAGTTCTGCATGCAGATGTTCGGTCACCGTCCCGTCGGCTACATGCAGGAGGTGGACTGGGTCGGCGGAGACGTCTGGTTCGCGCACGCCATCTGGGTCAACGACGCGGAGATCAAAGTCTTCGCGGAACACAACTGCGGCGTGGCGCACTGTCCCCACTCGAACATGCGGCTGGCTTCGGGCATCGCGCCCATCAAGGAATATCGCCAGGCGGGAGTCAACGTCGGCATCGGCGTGGACGGCTCCGCCTCTAACGACGGCTCGCACCTGCTGGCGGAGGTCCGCCAGGCGATGCTGCTTTCCCGCGTCAAAGAGGGGATCACAGGCTTCTCGCTTTCCAACGATCCCAACCGCAAATTGATGACGGGACGCGAGGCGCTTTACCTCGGCACGCGCGGCGGCGCGGCGGTGCTCGGACGGAACGACATCGGCTCGCTCGAAATCGGCAAATGCGCGGACTTCTTCGCGGTGGACCTTAACCGCCTCGAATTTGCAGGGATGCACGATCCTGTCTCCGCCGTAGTGTTCGGTCAACCCGTCCGCGTGGATTACACCGTCGTCGGCGGGAAATTCATCGTCAAGGAAGGGCAGTTGGCGACGGCGGACGAAGGCAAGATCATCGAGCGTCACAACCAAGCGGCGAAGAAGTTGTTGACGAGTTAAGAAATTCGAGGGTGGCGGCAATGAGCGTTTTTCCAATCTACGGACTTTGGGCAAGCGTTATATTGTCGTTGGCTCTTTCCGTTTTCGGGCTTGTAAAAAGCAAAGTTTGGGCGCTGACGGCGGGGGA
>DKTP01000004.1:0-14867 GCA_002473085.1 Anaerolineales bacterium UBA7227 | reverse complement strand
TTCTGTTTCTGCCGTTTGTGTATTACTTTAGCGGCTATCCTGCCGCAAGAACAATTCTTGTTTTGCCGCTCCTGCACTTTGGCGCTGTTTCCGCGCTTTACAAGAAGAATAGAACAATGGCGTGGCTTTTATTCTCGCCCGTTATGGCGTTCATGGCGCTCGTGTTCGGAATTGTTTTTGTAAATGTATTGAGAAGTTAAGCGCAGATACGGAGAAATTTATGCCTGCTTCCACCAAACTCACCCGCTCTCTCATTGACGTCGCCATGGGACGCGCCCACGCGGATCTCGTCATCCGCCACGGACAGTGGGTCTGCGTCCAGTCGGGCGAGATCATCGGCGGCACGGACGTCGCCGTCGTCAACGGACGCGTCGCCTTCGTCGGCGCGGACGCCAGCCACACTGTCGGGAAAGACACGGTCGTCATCGACGCGGGCGGCAAGTACCTCGTCCCCGGCCTGCTCGACGGTCACATGCACGTCGAATCGGGGATGGTCACAGTGACGGAGTTTGTGCGCGCCGTCGCGCCGCGCGGCACGACCGGCATGTTCATTGACCCGCACGAGATCGCCAACGTCTTCGGGTTGAAAGGCGTCAAGTTGATGGCAGACGAAGCCGCCAAACAGCCCATCCACGTCTGGGTGCAGATGCCGTCGTGCGTCCCGTCCGCGCCGGGACTCGAGACGCCGGGCGCGAGCATCAGTCCCGACGACGTGGCCGAAGCGATGACCTGGCCCCGGGTGATCGGCCTCGGCGAGATGATGAACTTCCCCGGCGTGGCGGCGGGCGATCCCAAAATGCTGGCGGAAATGGCCGCCACCCGCGCCGCAGGCAAGACGATCGGCGGGCATTACGCCTCGCCCGACCTCGGCCTGCCGTTTCACGGATACGTCGCGGGCGGTCCCGAAGACGACCACGAGGGGACGCGTCTCGAAGACGCCATGGCCCGCGTGCGGCAGGGCATGAAAGCCATGCTCCGTTACGGCTCCGCCTGGCACGACGTGGCGGCGCAGGCGAAAGCCATCACCAAACACAAACTACATTCGCGCCGCTTCATCCTCTGCACGGACGATTCCCACGCGCAGACCATTTCGCAGGACGGCCACATGGACCGCGTCCTCCGTCACGCCATCGCCGAGGGCCTCGACCCGATGACCGCCATCCAGATGTGCACCCTCAACACCGCCGAGCATTTCGGCTTGACGCGGGACCTGGGCATGATCGCCCCGGGGCGCTGGGCCGACATCCTCATCGTGGAAGACCTGCGCGATTTCCATCCCGACATCGTGATCGCCAAAGGCGAGGTCATCGCCCAGAACGGCAAATGGACGGTGGAACTCCCCGCCGCGTCCTACCCAAAGTGGGCGACCAACTCGGTCAACTTGAAGCGCGAATTGAAAGCGGACGATTTCATTCTAAAGGCCGCGGGCGATGCGAAAAAAGTCACCGCGAACGTGATCGGCGTCATCGAGAACCAGGCGCCGACGAAACATTTGAAAATCGAAATGCCCGTGACCGACGGTCAATTAAAAGCGGACGCGGCCCGCGACATCGCCAAAGTGGCGCTGGTGGAGCGGCACAAAGGCACGGGCGGCGTCACGCTGGGACTCGTCAGCGGGTTCGGGCTCACGCGCAAGTGCGCGATCGCGTCCACCGTCGCGCACGACAGCCACCAGATGATCGTCGTCGGGACGGACGACGCCTCGATGGCCGCGGCCGCCAACAGTCTCGCGCGCAGCGGAGGCGGGCAGGTGGTCGTCATCGAGGGGAAGGTCCACGCCCAGGTCGAACTCCAGATCGCGGGGCTGATGTCCAGCGAGCGCGCGGAAGTCGTGGCGCGGAAGGCCGCGTCCGTGCTGGAAAGTTTCGTCAACTGCGGCTGCGAATTGAATAACCCGAACATGCAATTGAGCCTGCTGGGTTTGGTCGTCATCCCCGAACTGCGGATCTCGGACCTCGGCCTGGTGGACGTGACGAATTTCAAATTCATCCCGCTGACGGAATAACAGAGGCGCCATGCCGCATTTCCCCTTCCAACGTTTAACGGCCGAACTTTCAGGGTTGATCGCGCGCGCGCCCAACGGTCAACGCCTGCCTTCGGAGCCGGAACTGGCAAAGCAGTTGGGCGTGAGCCGCGCCACTTTGCGCGAGGCCATGCGCTCGTTCGAGACGCAGGGGCTGATCCGCAGGCGGCAGGGTTCGGGGACGTACGTGGTGCGAAACATCCCCGTCATGGAAAGCGGGCTCGAAGCGCTGGAAAGCCTGGATACGATGGCGCGGCGGATGAACCTCGCCGTCACGGTGGGCGACCTGCGGGTGGAGCGGATCTTCGCCGACAAGGAACTCGCCGCGGCCCTGAACGTTCCGCTGGCCAGCCATCTGACGCGCGTCCGACGCGTGATGCAGGCCGACGCGCGTCCCGTGGCCTTTCTGGTGGACACGCTCCCCGAGACGGTCCTGCACGCCGACGACCTCCCCGAATCGTTCAGCGGCTCGGTGCTGGACTTTCTGCTGGGCCGCGCCGACCCGCCCGTCAGTTCGCGCGCCGCGGTCAGCGCCATTGACGCCTCGCCCGACGTGGCGCGCACGCTTCAAATTCAGCGCGGCGACGTGCTGCTGCATTTCAACTCCCAGGTGTTCAACGCGTCCGGTCTGGTAATCGACCACGCGTTGTCATATTTCATCCCCGGCTATTTCAATTTCCACATTGTAAGACGGATCAAAAATTCATAAACTGGAGGCATTCAATGACAAAGGCTCAGGAAATCAAGAAAAAAGTGGACGAGAACCGCGAGAACATCGTCAACTTCATGCGCGAGATCGTCGCCATCCCCAGCATGGAGAGTCAGATCAAGGACGTGGGCGAGCGCATCCAGGCGGAGATGACCAAACTCGGCTTCGACGAGGTCCGCTTCGACAAGATGGGCAACACCGTCGGACGCATCGGGAACGGCCCGAAGGTCATCGTCTACGACTCGCACATTGACACCGTCGGCGTGGGCGACCCGCACGAGTGGCAGTGGGACCCGTTCGTCGGCAAAGTGGAGGACGGCGTCCTGTACGCGCGCGGCGCCTGCGACGAGAAAGGCTCCACGCCCGGCATGGTCTACGGGCTGGCGATCGCCCGCGATCTGGGACTGCTCGAAGGTTACACCGCCTACTACTTCGGCAACATGGAAGAGTGGTGCGACGGCATCGCGCCTAACACTTTCGTTGAAGTTGACCCGAAGGTGAAACCCGATTACGTCGTCATCGGCGAGCCGACCAAGATGAACGTTTATCGCGGGCACAAAGGCCGCCTTGAAATGAAGGTCACGGCCAAGGGACGGAGCGCTCACGCGGCCTCCAACCATCTGGGCGACAACGCCATTTACAAGCTGCTGCCCGTCATCGCCGGTATCCGCGACCTGGAGCCGAAACTGGGCGACCATGAATTCCTCGGTCACGGCAAGATCACGGTCAGTGATATGAAAGTCCAGACGCCCTCGATCAACGCCGTCCCCGACGAAGCCGTCATCTTCATTGACCGCCGCATGACCTTCGGCGAGACCAAAGAAGCGGTCAAAAAGCAGGTCGAGGATCTGATCCCGCCCGAGTTCAAGGACACGGTCAAGGTCGAGGAACTGTTCTATGACGAGCCGTCCTACACGGGCTTCGTCTTCCCGGTGGATAAATACTTCCCGGCCTGGGCGTACGAGGAGGATCATCCGCTCGTGAAGGCTGGACAGGAAGCGCGCGCGGCCATCGGTCTGCCCGACGCGCCCAGCGGCAAGTGGAATTTCTCCACGAACGGCATTTACTGGGCCGGCAAGGCGGGCATCCCTTCGATTGGATTCGGCCCCGGCGACGAAGAGACCGCCCACACCGTGCGCGACTCCGTCTCGCTGGAGGATATGGTCAAAGCCACCGAGTTCTACGCGATCCTGCCAAGCCTGATTGGTGGTTAGTTGGCTAGTTGGCTAGTTGGCTGGTTTGCTAGTTGGCTAGTTGGCTAGTTCGTTTGGACGAGTGATGATTGAGGCGGCCGAATGGCGACGATCAAGAACTTCGAGGAACTCGATTCGTGGAAGAAGGCGCGAGAACTTGCAGGTTATGTGTATCAATTGACGCGCAAGGAAGGATTTTCACGAGACTTCGGCTTACGAGATCAAATTCAACGAGCGGCAAGCTCCGTAATGCACAACATCGCAGAAGGATTCGAAGCAGGATACAACACAGAGTTTGTCCGCTTTCTCAAAATGGCTCGCCGCTCGGCTGGAGAAGTCCAATCCCAGTTGTACCTTGCCCTGGACGCGGGCTACATCACCGACGAGGAAATTAGAAAGGCATATGACCTGAGCGTAGAAACAAAAAAACTCATCAACGGCTTGATAACCTATTTGAGCAAACACCGATAACCAGCCAACCAGTCAACTAGATAACTAGCAAACCAGCCAACTAACAAACCAGCCAACTAACAAACCAGGCAACTAACAAAGAGGAGTCAAAATCATGCAAACCAATTTTCGCGGCCGAGACTTTATCGGCGACCTCGATTTCACCAAGGAAGAAGTCGAAACCGTTCTAGACGTGGCGTGGGACTTGAAACGCAAGCGCGCCCTCGGCGAACCGCACGCCTACCTGCGCGATAAAGTCCTCGCCATGCTGTTCTTCTTCTCGTCCACGCGCACGCGCGGATCGTTCGAAGCGGGCATGGCCCAGCTCGGCGGGCACGGCGCGTTCATTGACAGCAACACTACGCAAATCTCGCACGGCGACACGCCGGTGGAAATCGGCGAGATCTTCGGACGCTACTTCGACGGCATCGCCATCCGTCACTGCGACTTCGGCGACGGCAACAAGTACCTCAACGCGGTCGCCAAGTCCAGCCGCGCGCCGGTCCTCAACATGCAGTGCGACATCTACCACCCGTTCCAGTGTCTCGCCGACTTGATGACCATCATGGAGAAAAAGGGACGCGACCTCCGCAAAAAGAAGATCGTCGTCTCGTGGGCGTACGCGGCATCCTACCTCAAGCCGATCTCCGTTCCCCAATCCCTGATCCTCCAGATGCCCCGCTTCGGCATGGACGTGACCCTGGCCTATCCGCCCGGCTTCGAACTCATGCCCGACATCGTCGAGCAGGCGAAGGAACAGGCCAAAATCGCGGGGACGGCCTTCGAGATCATTGACAGCGCCGACGGCATGACCGAGGCCTGCAAAGACGCGGACGTCATCTACGCCAAGTCCTGGGGCCCGCTGTTGACCACCACCGACAAGGGCGAGGGCAAAAAACTCCAGGACTCCTTCAAGAACTGGATCATGGACGACGCCAAACTCAAAGTCGCGCGGAAGGACGCCATCTACATGCATCCGCTTCCCGCCGACCGCGACATCGAAGTGACCAGCGCCGTGCTGGACGGTCCCAACTCGGTCGTCTTCGACGAAGCCGAAAACCGCCTCCACGCGCAGAAAGCCGTCATGGCGTTGACGATGAGCTAGGAGAATCCATGACCAAACTTGCTGTCATCGCCATCGGCGGAAACTCGCTCATCAAAGACGATAAGAACGTGACCGTCGAGAGTCAATATCTCGCCGCGAAGGAAACCACCTACCACATCGCGGACATGCTCGAAGCGGGCTGGGACGTCGCCATCGGTCACGGCAACGGGCCCCAGGTCGGGTTCATCCTCCGCCGCTCGGAGATCGCCGCGAAGGTCGAGGGTATGCACGAAGTCCCGCTCGAAGTCTGCGGCGCGGATTCGCAGGGCGCCATCGGCTACGCCCTCCAGCAGACCCTGCAAAACGAACTGCGTCGCCGCGGGATCGACAAATCGGTGGCGACCGTCGTGACTCAAGTCGCGGTGGACGCGGACGACAAAGCCTTCCGCGAGCCGTCCAAACCGATCGGCTCGTTCATGGACAAAGCCGAAGCGGACCGCCGCGCCGCGGAACTCGGCTGGTCGGTCAGGGAGGACGCGGGCCGCGGCTGGAGGCGGGTCGTCGCCTCGCCGCTCCCGAAGGAGGTCGTGGAACTCGAAGCGGTGGAGACCCTCCTCAAGGCGGGGACGGTCGTCGTCACCGTCGGAGGCGGCGGCATCCCCGTCATCCGCGACGCGGACGGCGACCTGAAAGGCGTCGCCGCGGTCATCGACAAAGACTTCGCCTCCTCGCTGCTGGCGCAACTCATCAAGGCCGACCTCTTCCTCATCTCCACTGCCGTGGAAAAAGTCGCCGTCAACTTCGGCAAGCCCGACCAGAAATGGCTCGACACGTTGACGCTCGCCGAAGCCAAAGCCTACCTCGCCGAAGGGACGCACTTTGCCAAAGGCTCGATGGCGCCGAAGATCCAGGCCATCGTCTGGTATCTCGAAGCCATGCCCAACGGCAAAGCGCTCATCACCAACCCCGAAAACATCGGCCGCGCCCTCAAAGGCGAGACCGGAACCTGGATTGTGCCGTAGCCGAACGTCAAACAATCAACAGTCGGGCAGTCTCGCGGCCGCGCGGCCGCGGGGCTGTCCGGCGACCGGCCATCGGACACGCATGAAACGCATCCATCCTGCCGTTGCCCTCCTCGTCGCCGCCGTCCTCGCGTATGGGCTGGCGCTCCCGTCCCTCGGCTTTTACTGGGACGACCTGCCCATGTCGTGGATCCGCTATCAATTGGGGCCCGAGGCGACGACGCGGTACTTCTCCACCAATCGTCCCGTCTGGGGGCTGCTTTATCAAATAGACGGCGCGATCCTTCCGCACGTCCCAATCTACTGGCAGGTTTACGCGCTGCTCCTGCGCGCGCTCACGGGCATCCTCGCCTGGAAAGTCTTCAAGCGCGTCTGGCCCGGGCGCGAAGCCTTCGCGCTCATCGCCGCGTTCTTCTTTCTGGTCTATCCCGGCTTCAACCAGCAATGGAGCGCCTTCCTCTACGCGCACTTCTTCATCGTCCTCAATTTCTTCCTCGCCTCCATCTACTTCACGCTGCGCGCCCTCGACGACCCGCGCCGCGCCCGTCTCTTCACCGGCCTCGCGCTGGCGCTCTCCGCGCTCAACCTGTGGATGATGGAGTATTTTTTCTTCCTCGAACTCGTCCGTCCTTTCGTCATTTATTTCGCCGTCCGCTCGCGCAACGCGCCCCATGCGCCGCGCGCCGCGCTGAGCCGCGCCCTGCCCTACCTCGGCCTCTGGTTGGCGGCCGTCCTCTCGCGCATGTTCATCTTCAACAACCAGGTCTATTCGACGAGTCTCCTCGGCGACATGAAGACCGACTTCTTCGGGACTCTCGCGCGGCTCGTCCAACTCGTCCTCGCCTCTTTCTGGACTGTGAGCGGCGCGGCACTCGGACAGGTTTTCCAACTCCCCGTCCCCGCGTACGACGGCTGGCGCGCGACGCTCATGGTTGCCGCGGTCATCATTTTGGTATTTATCCTCGCGTACGGCTCGCTGCGAAAGTCAGATGTCGAAGGCGCGGCCCCGTCCCGTCTCTTCCCGCTTTCCGCTCTCGCGCTCGGGCTTCTCGCGCTCTTCTTCGCGGGCTGGCCGTTCTGGCTGATCGATTTTCCGCCCTCGCTGGCGCATCCCACCAGCCGGTTCACTTTGCCGTTCATGCTCGGCGTCAGCCTGCTCTGGGCGGGACTGCTCGAATTCATCCCTGCCGCGCGCTGGAAATTCGCGCTGGCCGGGATATTGATCGCCCTGTGCGCGGGACGGCAGTCCTTTTGGATGAACGATTATCGCCTCGAGTGGAATCGCCAGGCCGCGCTCTTCTGGCAGATGACCTGGCGCGCGCCCGGCCTGACTCCCGACACGACGGTTCTCCTCAACGACCGCGCCTTCCTCTCCCCCGCCGCAACCGGCAGCCTCCCGCCCGTGGACGCGCGCGTCTTCAACTTCAACGCGGACAATTCCCTGAGCGCCGCGCTGAACTGGACCTACGATCCCGACAACCGCAGCGACGTGACGCGCTATCTCTTGCTGTATCCCGCCTCGCGCATTGGCGGTTCGCTCCCCGCCCTCGAGAAAGACATCCCCATCCATTACGATTACCTGTCGAGCAAGTTCGAGGGGAACACTTCGCAAATCGTCGCGTTTTACTTCGCGCCGCCGGGCTGCCTGCGCCTGCTCGACCCCGACATTGACACGGTCAACCGCTTCATCCCCGCGGAGACATTGATGCGCGAGTCCGCCGCGCTCTCCTCGTCGGCGTGGATCACGCCCGGGGAAACCGCGACCCCGCCCGCAGTCTACGGAAGCGAACCGGCGCGCGGGTGGTGTTATTATTTCGAGCGGGCCGACCTCGCCCGTCAGCAAAAGGATTGGGAGGCGGTCGTCCAGCTCGGCGAGACCGCATTCGCGCTGGACGATCATCCCAACGACCCGGTGGAGCGCTTCGTCTTCATCGAAGCCTACGCCCACACCGGCGATTGGACGCGGGCGCAGGATTTGTCGGTCGAGGCGTTCCGCGTCTCGAAGGATTACATGGCGCCGATGTTGTGTTCGCTCTGGGCGCGCATCGCGCGCGAAACGCCGCCCGGCGCGGAGCAGTCTGCCGCGGCGGAGGCGATGCGTTCCCGGTTCGCCTGCGCGCAGTGACATTATCCGCCCCCAGCGGTGACATCCTCGTCTTGTCCATTTTGTGCGTTCAGGCTAGAATCGGCAAGCCGGAGTAAGTTGTTCGCAAGAAAAAAATGAAAGGAGGCGCGCGGCTCACGAATCGTTCGGCAGTACGCTGGTTGACACTCTCATTTCATACTCTAGGAGGAGTATCCTATGCGCTCAACTCTTTCCAAGATCGCCTTACTTATGGTGATCGCTGTCATGGTCCTCTCCGCCTGCGGTTCCAAGCCCGAGACGGTCGGAGGCCTGCAAATCCCCGATATTGAAAAGGGCAAGTTCAACGTGGCCATGGTGCTGATCGGCCCGCACGACGACGGCGGCTACTCACAAGCGCACTACGAGGGTCTCGTGTACGTCCAGGAGCACGTCAAGGACGTCCACACCGCCTACGTCGAAAACGTCCCTGAAGGCGCGGACTCCGAACAGGTCATTCGCTCCCTGGCTCGCAAGGGCTTCAACCTGATCTTCACCACGTCCTTCGGCTACATGGACCCGACGGAAACGGTCGCAGGCGAGTTCCCGGACATCATGTTCATCCACGCCAGCGGCTACAAGGCCAACGGCAAAAACTTCGGCAACCTCTTCGGCGCGATGGAAGACATGAAGTACCTGGCCGGCATGTTGGCCGGCTCGCGCGCCAAACTGGACGGCAATCCGAAACTTGGCTACATGGCTACCTTCCCGATCCCCGAGGAACTCCGCCTCGGCAACGCCTTCATGCTCGGCGCGAAGAAAACCTGCCCTGAATGCACCATGGACGTGCGCTGGATCAACACCTGGCACGACCCGGTGATCGAAAAAGAAGCCGCCGCGTCGCTCTTCGACGCGGGCGCGCACGTCGTCCTGACCGGCGCCGACACCCCCGCGGTGGCGGACGTGGCGCAGGAAAAAGGCACGTGGGGCATCACCTATGACTACATCGGCTCCTGCAAGGTGGAGCGCTGCCTCACCACCATCTACTGGAACTGGGGACCCGTCTACGCCAGCATCACCGAGGGCGTCCGCGCCGGCACCTACGTACCCGGCTGGGAATACTTTGACGCCGATACCGGCGCGCTCGGAATCTGGGGCCTCATGGAAGGCCAGTCGCTGACCAAGGGCATGCAAGACCTGCCCGCGGCTGAACTCCAGATGGTGAAAGACACGCTGGCCGCCATGCTGGCCGGCGAGTTCACCCGCTTCGACGTCTTCGCCGGAGAGATCAAGGACAACAAAGGCAACGTGATTGTCCCGGCCGGCGAGAAGATGGTCCAAGCTGACCTCGATCAGTTCCCGCCCGGAGCCCCCGGACTCGAATGCAAGTACTGCATGTACTGGTGGGCTGAAGGCGTCACCGCCGAACTGCCCAGCCTCAATCCGTAAGTTTTAGTTGAACAGGAGGCCAGACATCCTGAGATGTCTGGCCTCTGTCCACCCGATCCCCTCCCCGGAGAGTCACATGGAAGAAAACCCCGTCATCGCATCCTCCGAACCGCCCCTCATGGTTGACATGAAAGGCGTGACCAAGCGCTTTCCCGGCGTGCTCGCCAACGACTGCGTGGACTTTCAGCTGAGATACGGAGAAATCCATGCCCTGCTTGGAGAGAACGGCGCGGGCAAAAGCACGTTGATGAACGTCCTGGCGGGGCTTTACCGCGCAGACGGCGGCTCCATCCTGGTCAAAGGCGAGCCGGTCGCATTTTCGTCGCCGCGCGACGCCATCAAAGCAGGAATCGGCATGGTCCACCAGCACTTCATGCTGGTGCGTTCGCAAACGGTGACAGAAAATATCCTGCTCGGCCTCGACGACCCGAAATTCAACATGCGACTGCGAGATTACGACGACAAAGTGGCGGAGGTGGGAGAACGCTTCGGCCTGAAAGTGGACCCGCGCGCCAAGATCTGGCAGCTCTCTGTGGGCGAGCAGCAGCGCGTGGAAATTTTAAAGATGCTCTATCGCGGCGCGAATACCCTCATCATGGACGAGCCGACCGCAGTGCTTGCGCCGCAGGAGATCGAGGGGTTGTTCCTCACGTTACGTTCCATGGTGGAAAAAGGCAAGTCCATTGTTTTCATCAGTCATAAATTGAATGAAGTAACCGCCATCGCGGACCGCATCACCGTCCTGCGACGCGGGAAAGTGACGGCCGCGGGCATTTCCGCGAAAGGCGTCACCACACAGGAACTGGCAAAACTCATGGTGGGACGGCTGGTGCTTTTTCGCACCGAGAAGAAGCCCATGCCGGAAGGGAAAGTCGTGCTGGATGTCAGGGACGTCCACGCCGAAAACGACAAGGGATTGCCGGCCCTACGCGGGGTTTCGATGACCGTCCGCCGCGGCGAGATCGTGGGCATGGCCGGCGTAGCCGGCAACGGTCAGCGCGAACTCTCGCAGGTGATCAGCGGACTGCGGCGCTGCACCCGCGGCGAAGTCTGGCTGGATGGCGAGTCGGTGGGCAACCGCTCCGCGCTGTTCGGAATCCGCCGCGGCCTGGCCCATGTCCCGGAGGATCGCACGCACGTCGGCTCCTCGCCCAACCTGAGCGTGACCGACAACGTCATCATGAAAAAATATCGCCAGGAGCCGATCTCGCATCGCGGGGTGCTGGACATGAAACAGGCCACCCATTTTGCCCAGGAACTGAAACAGGCGTACGATATCGTCGTGCCGAACGTGGAGACGCCCGTGCGGCTTCTTTCGGGCGGAAACCTGCAACGCGTCATCCTCGCCCGCGAAATTTCGGGGGAGCCGTCCTTCCTCGTCGCGGTCCAACCCACGCGCGGGCTGGACGTGGGCGCGATCGAGGGCGTCCACCGGCTGCTGCTGGCCCAGCGCGAAGCGGGAGCCGGCATCCTCCTGATCTCGGAAGAATTGGAAGAACTGCTCTGGTTGAGCGACCGCATCTTAGTGATCTACGAGGGGCGCATCATGGGAGAGATGACCGTCCACGGCGAAGCCGAACAGGAAATGGTGGATACGATCGGCCTGATGATGACCGGCACGCCGCTCGAAAAAATCAAGGCAGGAGCGTGACAACATGACCACAGCCCCTTCGACCTCGACGCGCAAACGCGCCCTGCGCCTGCACATCGAACCGCGCCTGGACGAACCGCCCAGGTGGTACCCGGCCGCCGTTTCGGTGGGCGCGATCGTGATCGCCCTCGTCCTCGGAGGGATTCTGATTACCTTTGCAGGCGGGGACGCGGTCAGATCCTATCTGCACATCGCCAAGGCATCCTTCGGCAGCCTTGGCGTTCTGTCCGATACCATCGTGAAGGCCACGCCCATTCTTCTGACCACGCTGGCCTGCTCGGTGGCTTTCCGCATGAAACAATGGAACATCGGCGCGGAGGGACAGTTCATTATGGGCGCATGGGGCGCCAGCGCGATCGTCCTCGCCCCGGTCCTGCCAGCCGAAACGTCTCCGTGGATATTCATCCCCGTTATGATCCTGGCGGGGATGGTCTGCGGCGCGCTCTGGGGCCTCATCCCCGGCTACCTCAAGGCGAAATTCCGCGTCAACGAGATCATCAGCACGTTGATGATGAACTACATCGCCATCGCGTGGGTGAACTTCTGGGTGTTCGCGGTCTGGACCGAAGGGGGGTTCCAGATGAGCCCCAAATTCCCGCAAAACGCCTGGCTGCCGCGGCTTTTGGATTACTCCCAGAAAATTCCGCTGTTTAGCGGCCTCACCACTCACTTTGGGCTGGTTCTGGGCATCGTCGCCGCCGTAATTATCTGGTTCGTCATTTATCGAAGCCGCTGGGGATACGAGATCCGCCTGATCGGCGACAATCCGCAGGCCGCGCAATACGCGGGCATCAACATCACGCGCAACACGATCCTGGTGATGATGCTCTCGGGCGCGCTGGCGGGCCTCGGCGGGATGTCCGAAGTCACGGGCGTGATCCACCGCCTGCAGACCACGCCCATCGCGGCAGGGTACGGCTTCACCGGCATCATCGTGGCGTGGCTGTCGAAGTTAAATCCGATCGCCGCGATCTTCGTCTCGATCCTGTTCGGCGCCCTGTTGCTCGCGGGACGCGAAATCCAGCCTTCCGGGGTGCCGAAAATGATCCAGGGCGTTATCCTGGTCTGTCTGATCGCCAGCGACTTTTTACTGCGTTATCGCGTCAGCATCACGCGCGAGGAGGCATAGAACATGGATCCGATCATCATCCTTGCGGCAGGCGTCGGCACGGGAACCGTCCTTTTATTCGCCACCCTGGGCGAGATCTTTGCCGAACGCTCCGGCGTGATGAACCTCGGCGTGGAGGGCATGATGCTGGTCGGCGCGATGAGCGCCTACAGCGTGGCCGTCTCAACCGGGAATCCGTGGCTGGGAGCGCTGGTCGCCATGTTCGCGGCCGGGCTTCTCAGCCAGGTGCACGCCTACATCGTCATCACGCTGCAAGCGGATCAGGTCGTGAGCGGGCTGGCTCTCACCTTCCTCGGCTCCGGCATCAGCCTGGTGCTGGGCGAGGGACTGAGCAAAGCCGGCGCGATCTCTCTGCTCCCCAACTTTTCCATCCCGTTGCTTTCGCAGATCCCCCTGCTCGGCCCGATCTTCTTTACAAGTCAAAGCGTGATGGTCTACATCGGCTATATCTTCGCGCCGCTGGCCTGGTATTACATCAACCACACGCGGCCCGGGATGCACCTGCGCGCGGTGGGAGAACATCCCGCCGCGGCCGACGCGCTCGGGATCAACGTCTACCTCACCCGCTATCTTTACGTCTTCGTCGGCGGCATGTTGGCCGGCTTGGCCGGGGCGACGATTAGCCTGGCGGTCGCGCCCGGCTGGTTCAGCGAGATGACCACCAGCGGTCAGGGCTGGATCGCGGTCGGCCTCGTCATCTTCGCGCAGTGGGACCCGTTCCGGGCGGTGGTCGGATCGTACGCTTTCGGCGCGCTCCGCAGGCTCATTCTCGACATCCAGGGCCCTGCCGTTTTGTTTGGCGGTCCCAACCCGTTCTACCTTAATCCCTATTGGAGTTTCTTCCTACAGATGATTCCCTACGCGTTCACCATTATCGTCCTGATCATCGGCTCACGCGAGGCCATGCGCAAACGTCTCGGCGCGCCGGCCGCGCTCGGCACGCCGTACATCCGCGGCGAACGCGGTCTGTAACTTCCCTTGCCGCGGCGCGCGGCCGCCGAGGAAAGGCCCGCGCCGCGGCGCTCCCGCCATATCAAAACACATCGCCCCAAACAACTGGGATATTGCATAAGACTCCTTCGGAAATAAGATACCCGGCCGTGAATTTCACGAATGAGCGCGAACTTTCCATGGTTTTTCGTGAGATTCACGTCTTGCGCGGCAGATACAGAGATTCCGACGCTATTTCTGAAAGTCCAATATTCACACGGATTGTGCAAAACGACACTATCCAGAGCGCGCGATTTGTGATATAACAGAAAACGTCAGACGATTATCATCGAACAAATTGGATTTTCATGCACATTCTTCAATCGAAAACGGTTGCAGATCAAGTTGACGAAATCCTCCTGGAGCGCCTGCGGGAAGGCCTCTATCCCGCTGGCAGCCGCATGCCTTCGGAGATCGAGTTGTCTGACGAACTGGGGGTCAGCCGCGCGACCGTGCGCACCGCGCTGGCAAAACTGGCAATCAACGGTTTAATCATTCGTAAACAGGGAGACGGGACCTACGTCAACGCGCGCGTGCGCGAAGTCTCTGCCCATTCCGGCAATTTATGGGATCTGGCTGAACTCATAATCAGTAACGGCTACAAACCCACCATTCAGCCCATTATGATCGAAAAAAGGTCCGCCTCCGAGAAGGAGGCCCTCGCGCTGGCCCTGCAGCCGGGCGACGATCTCCTTTTCATGCGGAGGCTTTTTCTCGCCGACGGGAAGCCGGCGATCCTGGCGAACAACTTCACTCCTTTCTCCCTTTTACACGAGCCCATGGAATCCATTGACGGTATGCTCCATATCCGCGATATCTTTCTTCGATACTGCCGCCAGAAGATCGGATTTGCCATCACCGACATCCACTCGAGGGTGATCGGAAAAGAAACGCATGAACTGTTGGGAGGCGACCCCTATCGAACCGTTTTGGAATTGCAAGTTGCCTTTTATGCCCGGGATAATACGCCCCTGGCGCTGGGAATAAATTATTTCGACGATTCCTTCCTTCACTTGAGCCTGGTACAGGCCTGGAATTAAGACCGCTGGTTTGCCAAAATCATACATTCGGACGCTGAGGAGCCGAGGGACCATGCGAACAAGACTGAATACCCTTTTCGACGCTTTAGAACCTATCTCTAAAC
>DKTP01000170.1 GCA_002473085.1 Anaerolineales bacterium UBA7227 | reverse complement strand
GGCGGCGGCCGCGGCGGCGCATTGCAATCCGCCCGAAAGTCCCACGCCGCGCTGGTCGAAGAAGACGACGTCAAAGTATTCGGGGATGGAGGGGTCGTACGACGAGACATAGTTGTCCGCGCTGAGCAGGCCCGACGCGCCGGGCCCGCCTGTGGCGACGACGAGCATGCCTTTGCGCACGCCGCTCGCGGGCAGGACGCCGAACACAACATCCAACGTCCCGCCGCTGGGGTTGAAGTGATCGTACGGGACTGCGAGCGTGACGCAGGTGAATTCGCTGTCGGGGCAGGGCTCGCCGCCGAGTCTTTCCAGACGCGCGGCGGTGTCCTCCTCCGCGTCAGCCCCGGCTGTGGCGGTGTCCGTGGCGCTGGCGGGCTTGACGAGCGCGGTCGTCGGCGCGGGCGCGGACGGCGCGCAGGCTTGCGCGAACAAAGTCATCAGGGCGAAGAGCGCGAAGAGTTTTTTCATGTTGGATTCCTTTTCCGGCGTCAACGGGAAAATCTTAAAGCCAGCCGCATCCGTCCTATTGCAGCAGGATCGGCTCGATGCGCCAGTTCTCTTCGTCCGCCACTTTTCTCAGGCGCGCCAAAAGTTCGGGGCAGATACGCGTCGTATCGTTGGGGAAATCAATCAGGTGTCCCTTGCCGTTCTCGAAGATCTGGAACGAGAAGCGGTCGCGCCCGTGGAAAGAGATCAGCGTGCCGTAGATCGTCTTGATGCGGCGTTTGTCCACGGCGTTATCCGGGCTGGGACGCAGGACGATCGTGATCTGCTGCGGCGGACGCTCGCGCTCCTCGGTCTCCGCGAGGGGAACATAGATGGATGGCAGGACGGGAGGCGGGACGTCGGGGATATAAGTCGGATTGTCAGCCCCACTTAGACCTGCCGCTTCCATTCCTGACCGCGAAGCGGGTTCTGTTTCCTTGAACGGAATCTCCTCCGGCGCGCGCATGACTGGCTCGAGCGTTTGCGGCGGCGCGTAGGTCGAGATATTATCCCGACCTGCCGATTTCGGCTGCGGACGCGCGGCGATGGCGGCCTCGTCGAACGAGGGCTGCCATTCGTCGTCCCAGCCTGCGGGGAAGTTTTCGGGCGGAGGAGGCGTGTCGTCGTCATTGGACAAATTGGCAGTTCGACCGACAGGGTAGGAGGGCTTGGATTCCGCGACCGCGAACGCGGAGCGGGCGGAAGTCGGCTTGGGCGGCTGAGTCGCTTTTTGGACGGAGGCCGCTTTCGGCGTCGGGAATGATTCGACGCGTCGGGGGGATTCGGATACGCCGCGCGGTTTGAGAGTCGCAGGAGGGGAATCGTCCGCGGGGACGGTCATCGAAAATTCGGTGCGGATGTTGTCCACGAGGATTTTCGGCGGGGTGTTGGTGGCGTCCACTTTGCCTTCGACGAGGACGATCTTGCCCTGCGTGAGGATGGACTGGAAACGTTCCCACGTCTTTGGGAAGAGGACGAGTTCGATCACGCCCTGGATGTCTTCGATGGCGACGAAGCCCATCGGTTTGCCGCTTTTGGTGGTGTAGGGGCGGATGGATTCGACGCTGCCCGCCACGCGCACGCGTTCTTCGTGGCTGGCTTCGCCGAGCTGCGCGGAGAAGTAGCTGACGAGTTGGGCGAGCGTTTTCTGGTAGGGCGTGAGCGGGTGGTCGGAGATGTACATGCCGATGAGTTCGCGCTCCCAGTTGAGGGCGTCGCGGCGGTCCACGTCTTTCACGTCGGGCAGGCGGATCTGTTCGACCGCGCCGGAGTCCGCGCCGAAGAGACTCATCTGTCCCGCGTCGGCGGCGCGGAAGTGCGCGCTGGAGACGGCGATGAGGCGTTCCATGCCCGCGATGAGCGCGGCGCGGTTGCCGAAGGCGTCCAGCGCGCCGACTTTGATGAGGAATTCGAGGGAGCGTTTGCCGACGGCGCGCAAGTCCACGCGGGCGGCGAGGTCGTTCAGGTCTTTGAAGGCGCCGTCCTTTTTGCGCGCTTCGGCGAGCAAATTCACCGCCGCCTCGCCGACGTTTTTCACCGCGCCCAGCCCGAAGCGGATGGCGGGACCTTCGGCGCGGTCTTCGATCTCGAAGTCCCAGCCCGAGGCGTTGACGTCGGGCGCGAGGACGGGGACGCCCATCGAGCGCGCGTCCGCCACGTAGTAGGCCACTTTTTCGGTCTGGCTTTTGGAGGCGGAGAGCAGCGCGGTCATGTATTCGACAGGGTAGTGCGCCTTGAGGTAGGCGGTCTCGACCGCGATGACGCCGTAGTCTGCGGCGTGACTGCGGTTGAAGCCGTAGCGCGCGAACTCCTCCCAGTCGTGGTAGATGGCTTCGGCGATGGATTTCTCCATCCCTTTTTCCAGCGCGCCTTTGACGAATTTTGCGCGGTGCATGGCGATCTTGTCGGCTTTTTTCTTCGAGATGGCCGAGCGCAGTTCGTCCGACTCGGAGGGAGTGTAACCGCCCAATTCGACGGCGGCGCGCATCAACTGTTCCTGATAGACGGGGATGCCGTAAGTGGATTCGTAAATGGGACGCAGCGCCTCGTGGCGATATTCCACCTCGGCTTCGCCGTGCATGCGCGCGATGTAATCGGGGATGAAGGCCATCGGGCCGGGACGGTATAACGCCACCATCGCGATGACGTGTTCCACCGTCTGCGGTTTCATCTGTACCATGTAACGCGTCATCCCGCCGCCTTCCACCTGGAAGAGGCCGGCGGTGTTGCCCGCGCCCATCAACTCGAAGGACTTCGGGTCGTCGAGCGGGATGTTCCGCAGGTTGAATTCCTTACCGTGACGTTTGTTGATCAGGTCGCAGGCTTTCGCCATGACGGTGAGCGTGATGAGTCCGAGGAAGTCCACTTTCAACATGCCGAGCGAGGAGAGGATGCCCATCTCGAATTGGGTGACGGTCTTGATGGGCGTCTCTTCGGAGTTGGAGGTGGGACGGTGCAGCGGGAGATATTCGGTCAGCGGTTTGTCGCTGATGACCACGCCCGCGGCGTGCGTGCCGGCGTTGCGCACCGTCCCTTCCATTTTCGCGGCGATGTCGATCAACTCGCGCATCTGCGGGTCGGTATCGTAGATCTTCTTGAAATCGGGGACGGCCAGCGCGTCGGCCATGGTGGTGTTGCGTCCCGAAACGAACGGGACGAGTTTGGCGACCTTGTCCACCGCGCTGAGTTCGATGCCTTTGACGCGCGCCACGTCGCGCAGCGAGGCTTTCGTCCCCATTGTGCCGAAGGTGATGATCTGCGCCACTTTGTCGTCGCCGTATTTGCGGGCGCAATATTCGAGCATCTCGGCGCGGCGGTCGTCGCGGAAGTCGAGATCAATGTCGGGCATTTCGCGGCGGCCCGGGTTGAGGAAGCGCTCGAAGAGCAGGTCATGCGCCAGCGGGTCCACGAGGGTGATGTCGAGCGCGTAGGCCACGATGGATCCCGCCGCGGAGCCGCGCGCGTTGTACCAGATGTTCGTCTCGCGGGCGTGACGGCACAAGTCCCAGACGATGAGGAAGTAGGCGTCGAATCCCATTTTGTGGATGACGCCCAGCTCGTATTCGAGTCGTTCGCGAACCCGCGCGTCGGTTGACCGGCTCCCGTAGCGGCGACCCAGCCCCTCGTCGCAGAGGGAGCGGAGGTAGGTCGGCGCGGTGAATCCCTCCGGGACGGGGAATTCGGGCAGGTGATATTCCTTGAAAGACAAGTCCACATTGCAGCGTTCGGCGATGAGCAGCGTGTTGCTGATCGCCTCGGGGACTTCCGCGAAGATGCGGCTCATCTCCTCGGGCGCGCGGAGGTAGTAGGACGAGTCGGACATCCTCATGCGTTCTTTGTCGTCGAGGCGCGCGTTGGTCTGGATGGCGAGCAGGATGTCCTGGTATTGATAATCCTCCGGCTCGATATAGTGGACGTCGTTGGTGGCGACAAATTTCGCGCTGTAGCGCGCGCCGAGTTCGACGAGTTTGCGGTTCAGTTCGAGGATTTCGGGGATGTCGTGCTGTTGCAGTTCGAGGAAGAAGCGGTCGGGACCGAAGACGTCGTAATACCAGTTGATGCGGCGGACTGCCTCTTCGGGATTTTCGCGCAGGATGGCTTCGGGGATCTCGGCGGCCATACAGCCCGAGGTGGCGATCAGCCCTTCGGCGTGCGCGGCGAGGAAGTCGTGGTCTATGCGGGGATAGTAGTACATCCCCTCCAGCTGCGCGGCGGACGCGATCTTGAGCAGGTTTTTATAGCCCGTCTCGTTCTCCGCCAGCAAGAGGAGGTGGGAGGAACTGCGGTCCAGTTTGGAGTCGCGGTCTTTCATCGTGCGCGCCGCCATGTAGGCTTCGATGCCGATGATGGGTTTGACGCCCGCGTTTTTCGCCGCGTTGAAGAATTCGATCACGCCGAACATCGTCCCGTGGTCCGTGATGGCGACCGCGGGCATGTTCATCTCTTTGACGCGCGCCGTCAGCTTCTGAATGTTCGAGAAGCCGTCAAGAAGCGAATAGTTGGTGTGGACGTGGAGGTGGGCGAAAGACATTCCGGCGCTCAATAATCAGCGTTCAGTGGGTTGGAGCGATTATAGCACGCGTGTTCAGGAAACAACTTAACAAGCCGAATCAATATGCCTCCGTCGTCTGCGGAGGCATAATCGAGCGAGCGGGATTCGCGCCTGCTACTCGGCCGCCCGGTTTTCGACCAGCCAGTTTTTGGCGTCCTCGATATCGTCGAAAGGCACGATGGGAATCTTGGAAAACCGATTGACCAGTTGAAGAAGAAGCCGGGACGATCCCGTAACGCCCACCACGGCGGCCTTCGCGATGAACGGGCTAGACCGCTCCGCGCTCACCTGCAAATATTTGATCACATCTACAGAACCGACCGAGCCGCGCACGTCGTTCAGGATCAAGACCGAATGTGACGGCTCCGCCATGACGACGGCGTCCGCCTCGTCGCATTCCGCGATGACCCCTTCGTCGTCCAGGCCGAAATGCGACAGGTCGAAATAGAAAATACGGGTCCCCCGATGTATCTCCCAACGTGATTTCATGAGGCCTCTGCGCTGCGTCCTTCCATGTGACTGAAACCAAGCGGACATATTATAAATCAGAAAGCGCGCCTGAAAAAAGTCGGCCTGCCTCACGACAAGCCGACTTCTCACTACTCTCTGTTCTCTACTCTCTTACTTCTTTTTCCCGAACTTCTTCATCAGGAGGTCCGTCAACGTCGGCTGGCCGATCTCCTGAAGTTCGTAGCGGACGCGCTGGTGCGGCTTGTTGATCTTGACGACGCGCGTCAGGTCGATCGGCGTGCCGATGACGACCATGTCCACGTCCGAGGCGTTGATGGTGGCCTCGAGGTCGCGCGTCTGCGCTTCGCCGTAGCCCATGGCGGGCAGGATGGGTCCCGTCTTCGGGTACTTGGCGTACGTGGCCGCGATGGACTTGACCGCGAACGGACGCGGGTCCACAATCTCTTTCGCGCCGAAGCGGCGGGCGGCGACGTATCCTGCGCCGTAGGCCATCTCGCCGTGCGTCAGGGTGGGACCGTCCTCCACGACGAGGACGCGCTTGCCCTGGATCGCGGCGGGGTCGTCCACGAAGAGCGGGGAGGCCGCCTCGATCTGGACCGCGGCCGGGTTCAGCCTGCGCAGCGACTCGCGCACCGCGATCACCGCGTCGGGGTTGGCCGTGTCCACCTTGTTCAGCACGAACGCGTCCGCCATGCGGACGTTGGTCTCGCCGGGATAGTAGGCCGTCTCGTGGCCGGGACGGTGCGGGTCCGCCACGACGATCTGGTAATCGGGGACGTAGAACGGGAAGTCGTTGTTGCCGCCGTCCCAAAGAATGATGTCGGCTTCCTGCTCGGCGCGGCGGACGATCTTCTCGTAGTCCACGCCCGCGTAGATGATGACGCCGATGTCAATGTGCGGCTCGTATTCCTCGCGCTCCTCGATGGTGCATTCGTACTCGTCGAGGTCGTCGTAACTGGCGTAGCGCTGGACTTCCTGCGCGACCAAATTCCCGTATGGCATCGGGTGACGGATGGCCGCGACTTTGTATCCCATCTCTTTCAGGATGAGCGCCACCCGCCGCGTGGTCTGACTTTTACCGGCCCCCGTCCGAACCGCGCTGATCGAGACGACCGGCTTCGTGGACTTGATCTGCGTGTACTTCGTCCCCATGATGCGGAAGTCCGCGCCCGCGGCGTTGACCATGCTGGCCTTGTGCATCACGTACTCGTGCGGCACGTCGCTGTACGCGAACACGACCTGCTCCACGCCATACTGCTTGATCAGGTCGAGCAGTTCTTCCTCCGCGCGGATGGGGATTCCCTTCGGATACTGCGCGCCCGCCAGCTCGGTCGGGTAGACGCGTCCCTCGATGTCGGGGATCTGCGTGGCGGTGAAGGCCACGACCTCGTAGTCCTTGTTGCCGCGGAAGAACGTGTTGAAGTTGTGGAAGTCGCGTCCCGCCGCGCCCATGATGAGAGTTTTGATTGGCATAGGTTTGCTCCTATCGTTTCAGCCGCGTCGGGGACAGTGTCCGGGCGGCCCGGCTTGAGTTTTGAGCCGCTTCGTTTTTACCCGGCGCGACATGATTCTAAATAAAAACAGGCTAAAAGCAAGGTGACTTTCAGCCTGTCTTTGCATCATCTTTGATTCTTTCGGAAATAAAATTCCCCGCCGCGAATTTCACGAATGCGCGCGAATTTTCCGTAATTTTTCGTGAAATTCGCGTCATTCGCGGCAGAAAAAATACCGGCGTTATTTCCGATAAAGTCCATTTTCTACCTCATTCGGCGTCCTCTCCAATGGGAAATGGAGGGGGCGCGGCGGGTTACATCACATCCGGCGACTGAATATCCAGCAATTTCAGCGCGTTGGCGATGACCTGTTTGGACGCCGCCACCAATTGCAGGCGGGACTCGCGCACCCCGGCCTCCTCCACCTGCAAGACCGGCGCCGCGTGATAGAACGAGTGGAAGGCGTTCGCCAAATCGTACGCGTACGCCGCCATCACCAGCGGACGGTACTCGTTCGCAGCCTGTTCCACCGCCGCGGGGAATTTCGAGAGCTGCTCGATGAGCTCGATCTCGTGCTTCGTCAACTCATAATCGAAGGCGCGTCCCGTGGCCCGCGCCTCGTATCCCGCCGCCTGCGCCTTCTTCAAAATGCTGTTGGCTCGCACGTGCGCGTTCTGGATGTACGGTCCCGTGCGCCCGTCGAACGAGAGCGCCGCGTCCATGTCGAAGACGATGTCCTTGTTGTTGTCCACCGAGAGCATGGAATAGGCCAGCGCGCCCAGCCCGACCTGCTCGGCGACCTGCCTCCGCTCGGCGTCGCTCATCTCGGGAGCCTTCTCCGATTCCACCGCCAGCACGCGCCGCACGGCTTCGTCCGCCACGTCTTTGAACAGCGTCACGCGTCCGCGCCGCGCCGACATGGCTCCCTCGGGCAGGCTGACGAAACCGTAGCCGAGGTGATAGCACTTCTCCGCCTGCGGAAAGCCCCACAATCTCAAGATCGCGAACGCCTGTTGCAAATGCAGAGACTGGCGCACGTCCACCACATAAATGGAACGGTCCACGTGATACTGCTCGAATTTCACTTTCGCCAGCGCGATGTCCTTCGTCAGGTAAAGCGTGGTCCCGTCCGAGCGCAGGATGACGTTCGTGCGGTACTTTTCTTTTTTGAGACCGAGTTTCTCGTCAATCTTCACGATGACCGCGCCGCCCTGCGGACGTTCGTCGTCGGCGATGCCTCGGGCGATCAACTCCTCCACGATGGCTTTGGACGGTCCGTCTACTTCGCTCTCGAAGAACCACACGTCTATTTTCACGTCCAACATGCGCAGGATCTCGCGCAGTTCCTCCAGGCTCCACTCGCGCGTCACGCGCCAGAGTTCGCGCACGTACGGATCGCCCGCGTCGTATTTGCGATACATCTCGCGGCGCTCGGCTTCATACTGCTCGCGGAGCGCGGTCTCTTCGGGCGTTTCGTTTTCCTTTTTCTCCAGCCGCGCCGTGGCCTCGACGTAAATTTTCAGCAGCCATTGTCCGCGCTCGTGCACGCCCGCGGGTTCCTGCCCTTTATAAAACCTGTCGTAAGCCCACATCACCGTGATGACGCCCAGGCCCAGGTCGCCGGGATACGAGGCGCGGATCGTCTCGAAGCCCGCGAACTCCGTCAGCCGCGCCAGCGCCTCGCCCAGGATCGTGTTGCGATAATGTCCAATGTGGAACGAGTGATGCGTGTTCGGCTGGGCGTACTCGACCATGACCCGCTCCCCCCTGGCCGCGCCCCGCCCAAAGTCCGCGCGGGAGGCGAGGACGGAATCCACCACCCGCCGCGCGTAATCGGACGTCTCGAAATAGACGTTAAGGTAGCCCTTCACCGCGTCCACGCGGCTGACTCCCTCCACGCTTCCCATCTGACCTCGAACCTGCTCGGCCAACTCCTGCGCCCGCGCCGGGACGGGTTTCCCCGCGCGCCCCGCGCGCGCCTCGTCCGCCGCGGTCTGGAAAAACGAAGTGGAGATGCCCCACTCGCCGCTGTACGGGATCGCCGTCCACTTGAGCGGCGCAAGCGGAATCCCCTCCGCCGCGCAGTAGGAGCGGATCTTTGCCTCGATGACGCTTTGAATATCGTTGAACATGGGCGGGATTATAACATTCGGCTATCGCGCGATCTTCGCGAGCGTCTCCTGCAGGCGGCTGACTTCGTCCATCGTGTTGTAGTGCGCCGCGCCGACGCGCACCATCCCGCCCGAGGCCTCCACGCCGAGACGTTCCGTCACCGCCAGCGCGTAGTAGTTGCCGTCCCAGACGTAGAAGCCTTCCCTGCCTAACGCCTCGGCCACCGCACGCGGATGTTTCCCCTCCAGCGTAAACGAGACCGTCGGGACGCGCTGGTCGAGGCTTTTGCTGTCGGTGATGCCGTAGATGCGCGTCCCCGGCACGGACGCGACAGCCACCAGCAGGGCGCGGCTCATCTCGTATTCGTACGAGCGGATAGCCGTCATCGCCTGCTTGAGGGCGAGTCGCCGCCCCGAAAACCCGCTCTCGCGCAGACTTTCTGCGGCCGCGCCGCCGAACTGATTCCCCAGCCACTCGAAATATTCGAGCGCGCCCAGCGCTCCCGCGATGCCCTCGTGGTTCTGCGTCCCGGTCTCGAATTTGCCGGGGGGATTGTTCGAGGCGGGACGCACTTTGTAGGCCTTCAATTCTTCGAGCAGGTCGTAACGTCCGTAGAGCGCGGCCGCGTGCGGACCGAAGAATTTATAACTGCTGCACACGAGGAAATCGCAGCCGATGTCCTGCACGTCAATCGGACCGTGCGGCGCGTACTGCACCGCGTCAATGTAGACCAGCGCGCCCGCCTCCTTTGCCATCTTCGTGAGCCTCCGCGCGGGGTTGATCGTCCCCACCGCGTTGGAGGCGTATCCGAACGCGACGATCTTCGGCTTGCGCTCCATCGCCTGCTGGAACTCGTCCAGCTTCAGCGTGCAGTCCTCCATGTCGAAGTCAATCCACGTGACCTTGCAGCCCCTGTCCTCGGCGACGAGCAGCCAGGGCGAGATGTTCGCGTCGTGGTCGAGACGCGTCACCACGATCTCGTCGCCCGCGGAAAGAGTCCGCGCCAGCGAACGCGAAATGTGCAGGGTCAGCGTCGTCATGTTATTGCCGAAGACGATCTCCTCGGGCCGCGCCGCGTTGAGAAAATCGGCCATCGCGGCGTGCGCCTCGTCCAGCATCGCGTCCGACTTCTGGCTGGTCTCGAACGCGCCTTCGTGGTTGGCGTTGGTTTCCAGCAGGTACTTGTTGATGCGCTCCAAACTCTGGCGCGCGATCTGCGTCCCGCCGGGATTGTCGAAGAAGACGGCAGGGCGGTCGAGCGAGGGGAATTGCCGGCGAACGAGGTTCAAGTCGAGGGGCATGGGACGGTCTCCTGAACGAAAAAATTTGAATTATGGGCGAAAGTCCAGTATACTGAAATTGTACCGCACAGAAAGGAGCTGCCATGTTCGATAAAATTCTTCTTGCCGTTGACGGTTCTGAACACGGCTCGCGCGCCGCTCAAATGGCGGGCGCTTTGGCACGCGAGATGAAGTCGGCCGAACTGTGCATCGTGGTGGTCTACGACCTCATCCCGCCTTACATTGGCGATCCCTACATACAGTACGTCATCGACGCCCGCTTTAAAGACGCGCGGGCAGTGCTGGATATCGCGCTCGCAAACGTGGGAGAAATTCCCGGCAAACTGCAATCTGAATTGCTCGAAGGTTCCCCCGCGGAAGCCATCGTCACCGTAGCCAACACGCGCAAAAGCGACGTGATCGTGATCGGTTCGCGCGGCCTCGGACGGCTGGCCGGCGCGCTGCTCGGCAGCACCAGCCAGAAGGTGATCTCACACGCGCCCTGCCCGGTTCTGGTCGTCCGATAATTTCGCCAGCCGCTCGGCTTCGACAAACTCCTCGGGCGTGTTCACGTTGCGGAAGGCGCGTCCCTCGGGATCCGCGGCGGATACCTCGGCGGGAGTCAACTCGCGGACTTTCACCGCCGGAAACCAGGAGATAACCTTCCACTTATCCGCTTCGATGGCAGACTGGATGGCCGGGACGCATACCGCGCGGCGATAGACCGCGTGGAAGGGTTCGTAGCCCTCCTCCGTTTTGGCGATGACCACGTCCGCCGCCTCCTCGACGAGGAGCCGCGTCGCGGTTTCGAGGAGCGCCGCGCTGGCGAACGGCATGTCGCACGCGACGACGCCCACGATGGGACGCGTCGCGGAGGCCAGCGCGGTGTAGAGTCCGCCGAGGGAGCCGCGGCCCGGCGCGAGGTCAGGAACGAGGCGCAGGTCGAGGAAGGCGTAGTCGTCGGGACGGTTCGTCGTCACGATGATCTCGTCCGCGAGGGACGCGAGCCGGTCAATCACATATCGAATGAGCGGACGTCCCAGAAACGGCTTGAGGGCTTTGTCCTGTCCCATGCGGGAGGACTGTCCGCCGGCCTGGATGACGAGACTGAACATGAGGCGTATTATACCGGTTGGTTGCCATGAGTAGTATCGCGGATGTGTTGGATAGGTTGACGCGGAAGGGGGAGGTCTACACGGGCGCGGAAAAAGGCGCAGTGCGCTGTCTCGCGTGCGGGCATCGGTGTTTGATCAAGCCCGGAATGCGCGGGGTCTGCCAGGTTCGGTTCAACGAGGCAGGCGAGTTACGCGTGCCGTTCGGTTATGTGGCGGCGCTACAGGCCGATCCCATCGAGAAGAAACCGTTTTCGCATGTGACGCCCGGCGAAACCGCGCTGACGTTTGGGATGCTGGGATGCGATTTTCACTGCGGATTCTGCCAGAATCATTTTACATCCCAGGCCATGCGCGATCCCGCGTCAGCCTCTTCAATTGAATTGATCCGCAAAATTTCCCCTCAGCAGATGGCAGAAGCGGCGCGGCAGGCGCGCGCCTCGGCGATCGTCTCTTCATATAACGAGCCGCTCATCACCAGCGAGTGGGCGGCGGCGATCTTCAAGGAGGCGAAGGCCGCGGGCTTGAAATGCGCCTACGTCTCGAACGGAAATAACACGCCCGAAGTGATGGAGTATCTGCGTCCGTATCTCGACGCGTACAAAGTGGACTTGAAGTCCATGAACGATAAAAATTACCGCCAGTTGGGCGGCGTTCTCCAAAACATCCTGGACGGGATCCAACGCGTCCACGAGATGGGGATTTGGACGGAGGTGGTGACGCTCGTCGTCCCCGGCTTCAACGATTCGAACGCGGAACTTTGGGAGGCGGCGCGCTTCCTCGCGGGTCTCTCTCCCGACATCCCCTGGCACGTGACGGCCTTCCATCGGGATTACAAGATGACCGGGAACGGCGACACCGACGCGGCCACGCTCCGGCGCGCGGCGGATATCGGACGCGAGGCCGGGCTGCATTTCGTCTACGCGGGGAATTTGCCCGGACGCGTGGGCGAGTACGAGGACACGTTCTGCCCGGGGTGCAATCGGCCGGTCGTCGAGCGACGCGGCTACCGGGTGCGCGCGTACCGGATCACGGGGGAGGGGAAATGTCCGCATTGCGGGACGGTCATCCCCGGCGTGTGGACGCGCGAGCCGGGGGAAGTCAAATTGAACGGCGCGGGCCTGCCTTTGCCCATGTATTGAAATGGATTTTGCTGTATAATTCCGCCATCATTTTGTAAGACAATTCTGAAAGGAGGCGCCATCGAAAGTTCCATAATGCCGCTGTACAACGTTGTTCGTCACTTTGCTAAATTCTCTTGGAGGAGAACTCTGTGAACAAGAAACTGTTTGTTTTGCTTACGATGCTCGCGCTTGCCAGCATGATCCTGGCGGCCTGCGGCCCGAAACCGTCTTCGCCGGCCACCCAGGCGCCGAGCGCCCAGGCGCCCGCCACCGACGCGCCGGCCACCGACGCGCCGGTCGAGCCAACCCCCATTCCCGACATCCCGATCGCGACATATGAGCGCGGCTCTTTGTCGGTTGCGGAATGCGGCAATGGCTATACCGGCTTTTTCAAGTCCATTGAGGCCACCGATGAAAACACCGTGACTTTCACGATGTGCAAGTCGGATCCGGCCTTCCTTTCGAAGATCGCCTTCAGCCCGTTCGCCATCTATCCCGAAGAGTGGGTTGAAGCGACCGCCGGCGAAAGCGCCCGCACCAGCGAGGGACTCGAGAAGCCGATCGGCACCGGCCCCTACATGGTTCAGGAATGGAAACGCGGCGACAGCATCACCTTCGTCGCCAACCCCGATTACTGGGGCGAGGCCGCCAAGGCCAAGACGCTGGTCTTCCGCTGGTCAACTGAATCCGCGGCCCGCCTGCTGGAACTGCAGGCCGGCACGATTGACGGCTTCGACAACCCCGGCCCCGACGACTTCGCCACGATCCAGGACGACGCGAATCTGCACCTGGCCCTGCGCCCGGCGTTGAACGTCTTCTACGTCGGCATGACCAACACCTTCGCGCCGTTCGACAATGTGAAGGTCCGCCAGGCGATCGGTATGGGCATCGACCGCCAGCGCATCGTGGACACGTTCTATCCGACCGGCTCCGAGGTCGCCAGCCACTTCACCCCTTGCACCATCCCGAACGCTTGCGATGGCGAGGCGTGGTATGACTTTGACGTGGAGGCCGCCAAGGCCTTGCTGTCTGAAGCCGGCTTCCCGGATGGCTTCAAGACCAAACTGTATTACCGCGACGTGGTGCGCGGCTACCTGCCCCAGGTGGGCAGCGTGGCCCAGGATATTCAGGCGCAGCTCAAAGCCAACCTGAACATTGACGCCGAGATCGTCGTGATGGAATCCGGCGCGTTCATCGAAGAATCCGGTTCCGGCCGACTCGACGGCCTGTACCTGCTCGGTTGGGGCGCGGACTATCCGCACATCACCAACTTCCTGGACTATCACTTCGGCCAGGCCAGCCAGCAGTTCGGCAAGATTCCCGCCGAAATCTACGAGCCGATCGCCCAGGGCGCCACCATTGCCGATCCTGTTGAAGCCGCCCCGGTCTACTCCCAGGCGAACAACGCCATCCGCGAACTGGTTCCGATGGTCCCGATCGCGCACGGCGGTTCCGCGGTCGCTTACCGCGCCGACGTGGTCAACCCGCAGGCCAGCCCGCTGACCAGCGAGATGTTTGCCGTCACCGATCCGGGCGGCCGCGACATCTTCGTCTGGATGCAGAACGCCGAACCCATCAGCATGTTCTGCCCGGATGAGACCGACGGCGAGTCCCTGCGCGCCTGCGAACAGGTGATGCAATCGCTGTACGGCTACGAGATCAACGGCACCGCCGTGGAACCCGTGTTGGCCGAATCCTGCACGCCGAACGCCGACCTGACCGTCTGGACCTGCACCCTGCGCAAGGACATCAAATTCCACGACGGCTCGACCTTCGACGCCTACGACGTGGTGGCTACCTTCAACATGGGCCTGAACATCGGCTCGCCCTTCCACGTTGGCAACACCAACCTGTGGGAGTACTACGATCTGCTCTGGGGCCTGATGAAGAAACCCGGCGGCTAGACCGTCGCTTCCACCTTGTCATTCATACGGGATGGCGGTTCTCCGCCATCCCGTATGCTGAAACGGAGCAAGCCGAGACATGTTCCAGTATATTCTGCGCCGTATTATCACCTCCATCCCGGTCCTGTTCGGCATCCTGCTGGTCACTTTTTCCATGGCGCGCGTCATCCCCGGCGATCCGTGCCGCGCCATTCTCGGCGAAAAGGCCACAGACGCGGTTTGTGAACGTTTCATCAGGGAAAAAGGCCTGGATCAGCCGATCCTGACTCAATTTGGAATTTATCTCAAAGAAATTGGCAGCGGCGAATTTGGACAATCCTTCCGTTTTGGTATGCCGGTGACGCGCCTGCTGGCCGAACGCCTGCCCACCACTGTGGAACTGAGTTTCGCCGCCCTGATCATTGCCGTCATTGTTGGCATTCCTCTTGGTATTATTTCGGCCGTCAAACACAACTCGTGGGTGGACGTAGCGACCATGGTATGGGCGAACATCGGCGTTTCCATGCCGGTCTTCTGGCTGGGTTTGATGCTCGCCTACATTTTCTCCTTATTGCTCAAAGACACGCCATTCTGGCTGCCTCCCTCCGGCAGGATCAGCCCGGGTATCCCCAGTCCCACTCTCACCGAAGTATGGGGCTGGAATTTCGCCAAGGGAAGTTTTCTGGCTGGCCTCTTCGATTTCATCGGCCGCATGAACATCCTGAACGCCCTTTTAACCGGCAACTGGACATTGCTCAAAGACGCGCTCCAGCACATGATCCTGCCGGCGGCAGCGCTGGGAACCATCCCGATGGCGCTGATCGCCCGCATGGCGCGCTCCTCCATGCTCGACGTCCTCGGCCAGGACTACATCCGCACCGCCCGCGCCAAAGGATTATCCTACCGAACCGTCGTCCTCAAACACGCCTTCCGCAACTCGCTCCTGCCGCTGGTGACCGTGATCGGACTCTCGCTCGGCAGCCTGCTCGGCGGCGCGGTCCTCACCGAGACCATCTTCGGCCTCTCCGGCGTGGGACGCACCCTCTATGAGGCCATCACCGCCCGCGACTACGGCATTGTGCAGGCATTTACGGTCGTGATCGCGGTCTTCTTTGTGCTTCTCAACCTCATCGTGGATATTTCCTATGCTTATCTCGATCCTCGCATCCGCCTGAACTAGGAATTGAACATGACCCAGGATAACGAAGTCGCGACCCTCGACACCGAGGGCTTGTCCATCAAATCGGTCAGCCTGTGGCGGATCACCTGGAAACGCCTCTTCCGCCGCCGCTCGGCGGTGATGGGGATGATCATTCTGGGGATTCTGATCTTCATCGCTCTCACCGCCCAATGGCTCGCGCCCTACGACCCCCTCCAGGTGTTGATCGGCGTGGAGCCGGTCAAGCAGCGGCAGGCCCCCTGCATCCACCTGCTCGGCTGCCCCGAAGACCAGCCCCAGCACATCGCCGGCATTGACGGCAACGTGCGCGATGAGTTCAGCCGCCTGCTGTACGGCACGCGCGTCAGCCTGTGGATCGGCCTGTCCACCGTCACGTTCGCCATCATCATCGGGACCATCCTAGGCGCGCTGGGCGGCTACTTTGGCGGATGGGTGGACAACCTCATCATGCGCGTCATGGACGTGCTGCTGGCGTTTCCCTCGCTCCTGCTGGCGATCGCCATCGTGACCGTCCTCGGTCCCGGCCTGACAAATGCCCTGCTGGCGATCGGCATCGTTTCGATTCCCTCCTACGCGCGCGTCGTGCGCGCCTCCGTCCTCTCGGTCCGCGAAATGGACTACGTCTCGGCCACGCGCGCCCTGGGCGGCTCCAACTTCGACATTTTATTCCGCCGCATCCTCCCCAACGCGATGACGCCGCTCATCGTGCAGGGGACGCTCGGCATCGCCACCGCCATCCTCGACGCGGCCGCGCTCTCCTTCCTCGGTCTCGGCGCGCAGCCTCCCATGCCAGAGTGGGGCTCCATGCTCGGCTCGGAACGCAACCAGGTCTTCACCGCGCCGCACCTGGTCTTTTTGCCCGGCTTCGCCATTATGGTGACGGTGCTGTCCTTTAACCTGCTGGGCGACGGTCTGCGCGACGCCCTCGACCCGCGGCTGGCGCACAGCGCCTGAAGAATCAAAAACCAGGTTTCCCGCAGGAACCTGGTTTTTTGTTATTTCGGCGCGATGATCGAGGCCATTCCGAGAAGCGCCAAGCCCCCGAAGATGACCAGCGTAACGGCGGCGCCGATGAACGCGTCCCGCCTGGCGCGCTGGTCCACGAGGCGGAGCAGGGGATAAACTCCATCCACGCCCCAAAGCGGACCGCCGAACCAGGCGAAGATCAGCCCGCCGAACAGCCCGCCGATATGCCCCCAGTTGTCTATCATCCCGCCGCTGGAAAACCCGATGAAAAGGTTGACGGCCGCCACAGCGACCACGTTGCCGATGGCGCGTTTCGCCTCCGCGCCGAACAATTTGCGATTCTGGTAGAGAAAAACTCCCTCGGCGGCGATCAACCCGAAAATGGAAGTGGACGCGCCGATGGAGACCGCGTTGGTGAACAGGAACGACAACACGTTGCCCGCGAACCCCGCCAGCAGGTACAACGCCAGGAAGCGAAAATGCCCGAAGCGGCGTTCCAGCCCGGAGCCCAGGGCGAAGAGCGCGTACATATTGAAGCCGATGTGCCAGAGCGAACCGTGCAGGAGGACGGGAGTGATCAGCCGCCAGACCTGTCCCGCGCGGATGAGCTCGCCAGATTTGGCGCCCAGCATGAGCGGCAGGTCGTAGCCCGTGATGAATTTCGTGCCGAGTTGCAGCAGGTAGACGAAGATCGTCAGCCCGAGGATGACGTAGGCGACGCGCGGCGGCGCGGACGGGAGTCGAAGGGAGATGGGGCCGGGGGGCGGCGCGCCCGGTTGAACGTCGGGGAAGGAGGCGGGGGGTTCGTTCACAGGAGTCTCACAACGTCACCTGGCGCGGTTTCACGCGGTGATGTTCCGCTTCGATGATGGCGCGGATGACGTCCACGGTGGAGTCGAGTTGGTAGTCGCGGTTGACGATCACGTAGTCGAAGGCCTCGATGCGCTGGAGTTCCTTGCGGGCGGTGGCGATGCGGAGTTTGAGTTCTTCGGGCGTTTCGGTTTTGCGGGTTTCGAGGCGGCGGACGAGTTCCTCCTCGGTTTCGGCGGCGAGGAAGATGAGCAGGGCTTCGGGGGCGAGTTTGCGGACGGTCTCCGCGCCCTGCACGTCAATGCGCAGGATCACGTCCCGGCCTTTGGCGAGGACTTCGCGCACCTGCGTCTTGGGGATGCCCTTGTAATCGCCATAGACGATGGCGTATTCGATCAACTCGTCGGCTTCGATCATGCGGGCGAATTCTTCCTTCGAAACGAATATGTAATCCCGCAGGTTGACTTCGTTGTAACGCTGGGGACGCGTGGTGGCGGTGACGACGAAATGGAACGGCAGTTCGCGCTCTTTCATGCGCTGGATGACGGTGTCTTTGCCCACGCCCGACGGCCCGGAGATGACGATGAGCAGCGGACGCGGATGAGGCAGGTCGAAGCGGTGTTCGGGAGGCATGGGCGAATTGTACCAGACCGCCCAATAAATCCCGAACCGGGTTAAAATTGAGTCATGCCAACTTACGATTTCATCTGCAACGACTGCAAACAGCGTTTCGAGATTTTTCTGACCTACAGCGAATACGGGAAGAAGCCCGCGCCCTGCTCCCACTGCGGGAGCGTGAACACGCGCCGGCGGATGACGCGCGTCCGCATTGCCCGCTCCGAGGAGTCGCGCATGGACAGCATGGAAAGCGAACTCGGCGGCCTCGAAGGTCTCGACGACGATCCCAAAGCCCTCGGGCGCATGATGCGGAAAATGGGACGCGAGATGGGCGAAGACCTGCCTCCCGAATTCGACGACGTGGTGGACCGGCTCGAATCGGGACAAAGCCCCGAGGAGATCGAAGCGGCCATGCCCGATCTCGGCGGGGACGCGGCGGGCGGAGACGACGACTTCTAGCGGCTCCATCCGCTGTTCACTAAACACTGATCACTGGACACTGATTACTGATTACTGATTACTGATGACTGATTACTGATGACTGACTTCCGCTCTGGTTTCATCGCCGTGCTTGGCCGCCCAAACGCGGGCAAGTCCACGCTGATCAACGCCCTGCTGGGGCAAAAGGTCGCGGCCGTTTCGCCGCGTCCGCAGACCACGCGCCGCCGTCAGCTGGGGATTCTCACGACCGACTCGTACCAGATCGTCTTCGTGGACACACCCGGCCTCCACGCGCCGCGTCACAAACTGGGCGAATTCCTGAACCAGGAAGCACGCGCCGCGCTGGACGGCGTGGACGCGGTCCTCTGGTTGACGGACCTGACGACCGCGCCCTCCGAAGACGACGAGCGGATCGCGTCCCTCCTGCCGCGTCGAACTCCGCTGGCGCTGGGTTGCAACAAAATAGACCTGGTCCCCGCCGAGGCGTTGGACGCGCGTCGGGAGGCGTACGCGGCCCTCGTCCCGCGCGAAGCGGAGGTCGTGATGTTGTCCGCCACGCGCGGCGACGGTCTCGCGGAATTGTTAAGTCTGCTCGTCTCGTTCCTGCCCGTCCACGAACCCGAGTTCGACGCGGAGCAGGTCACCGACCTGTACGAGAAGGAGATTGCCGCCGACCTGGTCCGCGAAGCCGCGCTGTTGAAGTTGCGCGACGAAGTGCCGCACGGAGTCGCCGTCCGCATTGACGAGTTCAAGGAGCGCGAGAACGGCATGGCGTACATCGCCGCGACGCTCTTCGTGGAGCGCGATTCGCAAAAGGGGATCGTCATCGGCGAGGGCGGGAAGATGCTCAAGTCCATCGGCTCCGCGGCGCGCGCGGAGATCGAAGCGATGGGCGGGCGGCGCGTTTTCCTGGAACTGCGCGTGAAGGTGTTAAAGGACTGGCGGAACGATGAAGAGTGGCTGCGACGGTTCGGATATAAAATACGGTAGGGGCAGACCTATGTGTCTGCCCTGGGCGGACGCGGTGGGCGGACACGGCGGGCGGACACGGCGGGCGGACGCGGCGGGCGGACGCGGTGGG
>DKTP01000084.1 GCA_002473085.1 Anaerolineales bacterium UBA7227 | reverse complement strand
ACCTGGTCGTGCGTGACGTAGATGAACGTCGTCTGCAGGCGCTGGTGGAGTTTGCTGATCTCGGCCCGCGTCTGGACTCTCAACTTGGCGTCCAGGTTCGAAAGCGGCTCGTCGAACAGGAAGACTTTGGGCTCGCGGACGATGGCGCGTCCTACCGCGACGCGCTGGCGCTGTCCGCCCGAAAGTTGGCGCGGTTTGCGCTGGAGCAGTTCGGTGATGCCGAGCACTTCCGCGGCCTGGTTTACCCTCCGATTGATTTCGTCTTTGGGAGTCTTCTTTAATTTCAGGCCGAAGGCCATGTTCTCGTACACGGAAAGATGGGGATAGAGGGCATAGGACTGGAAGACCATGGCAATATCGCGGTCCTTGGGCGCGATATCGTTCACCACCCGGTCTCCGATGAGGATCTCGCCGCTGGTGATCTCCTCCAGGCCTGCCAGCAGGCGCAGCGCGGTCGTCTTGCCGCAGCCGGACGGCCCGACCAGGACAAGGAATTCCTTGTCTTCCACGTGAAAGTTGACGTTGTCAACTGCCGCCAGTTCGCCAAATTTCTTGACGACGTTCTTGTAAGTGACGCTTGCCATGGTACATTCCTCCGTTTCGTGATGGGTATGGTGACCTTATTATACTCTCGCCATGCCATTCACGCGGCTATTTCATGCAGCGCGCTGGACAGCGCCTGGACCACCGCGCCCATTCCTGAAGAGCGCCTGCCAAGCAGGGCTGTGGTTATACGCACGGCTTGCGCCGCGGCGGGAAGACTCCGCTTTTGCACGGCCTTGCGGACCGGCTCGAGGAACAGATCGCCGATCTGCGCCACGCCGCCGCCGACCACGATCACATTTGGATTGAACAGGTTGACAAGGCTGGCGATGGCGATGCCCAGATGGTCGCCCGCGGCGATGAGGATCCGCTGCGCGACCAGGTCGCCGCCTCGGGCGGCATTCGCCACGTCCACCGCGGTGATATTTTCCACGGGCTGGATCTCAGCCAGCAGGGTGCGCGCGTTCCCGCGGGCGGCTTCCCGGGCGATGCGCGCGATCGCCGTGCCGCCGGTCAGGGTCTCCAGGCAGCCGCGGTTTCCGCAGTTGCAAAGCAGCCCGTTCTCTTCAATGGTGGTATGCCCGATTTCGCCCGCCGACCCGGTAGCGCCGCGATAGATTTGACCGTCAATCAGCAATCCCGCGCCCACGCCCGACCCGATCTTGATGTAGGCCAGGTGCTTCACGCCGCGATCCGCGCCGTAGGCCCACTCGCCCAGCGCGCCCATTTCGGCGTCGTTATTCAGGGAGACGGAAAGCCCCTTCCAGCGTTCTTCGAGCGCGTCGCGGATGGGGAAGCGGTCCCAGCCGGGCATGATGGGAGGCGCCACCACCATGCCCGCCTCGGTCACGATCGGACCCGGCACGCCCATCCCCACCGCCGCCAGGTTTTGCAGGCTGAGACCGAGGCTTTGCAGAAATTCGCGCAAGAGACGGTCCACCTGGTCGAGGCCGGCTTCCGGTCCCTGCACGACGTCGAAGGGAATCTCGCGCTCGGCAAAAACCTGCCCTGCGAAGTTGGCGATGAGGACCATCAGATGGGTGGCGCCCATGTCAATGCCCGCGACCGTCCCGCGTTCCGCGTTGATCGAAAGCAGGATGGGCGGGCGTCCGCTGGAGGAGACCGCGCGGCTCTCGGCCTCCCGAATCAGCCCGGTGTCCATGAGATCGTTGACGATGGGAGTGACCGCGGCCCGCGTCAGTCCGAGGCGCTGGGCGAGTTCCACGCGGGAAATTCCCCCCGGCGTAAAACGGATCAGGTCCAGAACGGCGTGTTTGTTAACGTATTTTACATTTGGGTTGGGAATTGAGTGAATAGGTGCGTTCAACATCGCCATTTCCAGCCAGAAACCGGAGATACTAAAGGGCGATGATAGCACGGATTATTATTTTGTCAAGTGTTTTAACAAAATGCGACCGTTAAACGAAAGACCCCGCCCCAGTGAAGTGGAGCGGGGCGACCGATGCTGAACGTTTACTTACTCAAAATATCCCAGCCGGGATAGCGGGCGGTGTCGCCCAATTCCGCTTCGATGCGGAGCAGCTGGTTGTACTTGGCCACGCGGTCGGAGCGGGCCGGCGCGCCGGTCTTGATCTGCCCGGCGTTGAACGCCACCGCGAGGTCCGCGATGGTGGCGTCTTCGGTCTCGCCGGAGCGGTGACTGGCGACCGCTTTCCATCCCGCGCGATGACACAGTTCCACCGCCTCGATGGTCTCGGTGAGGGAGCCGATCTGGTTGACTTTGACAAGCAGGGCATTGGCGGCTTTCTCCTCGATGGCGCGGCGGACGCGTTCGGGGTTGGTGACGAGCAGGTCGTCGCCGACGATCTGGGTTTTGTCGCCCAGTTTCTTCGTCATCAGTTTCCACGCCTCCCAGTCGTCCTGCGCGAGTCCGTCCTCGATGGAGACGATGGGATAATCCGCGACCCACTTGGCCCAGAAATCCACCATTTGTTCGCCCGTCAGTTTTTTGCCCTCCTTGCGGAGGTGGTAGGTTTTCGACTCTTCGTCGTACAGTTCCGACGCGGCGGGATCGAGCGCGATGGCGACGTCCTTGCCGCGGCCCGCTTTGAATCCCGCTTTTTCGACGGCTGCCAGGATGACCTCCAGCGCCTCCTCGTTGGCTTTCAGCGCGGGCGCGTACCCGCCTTCGTCGCCGACGAGGGTGGGATAGCCCTTCTCTTTCAGGACGGATTTCAACGCGTGGTAGATCTCGGCGCCCCAGCGCAGACCCTCCGTGAAACTCGCCGCGCCGAAGGGCATGACCATGAACTCCTGCATGTCGGTGGATTGCCAGCCCGTATGCGCGCCGCCGTTGAGGATGTTCATCATCGGGACGGGCAGGACGTGCGCGTGCACCCCGCCGAGGTAGCGATAGAGCGGCAGTCCCAACGAGTTGGCCGCGGCCTTCGCCGCCGCGAGACTCACGCCGAGGATCGCGTTCGCGCCGAGGTTGGATTTGTTCGGCGTCCCGTCCAATTCGAGCAGGGCAAAGTCCACGGCGCGCTGGTCGGAGGCGTCCATGCCGAAGAGCGCCTCGGCAATGACGCCGTTCACGTTGGCGACGGCTTTCGTCACGCCCTTGCCGAGGTAACGCTTCTTGTCGCCGTCGCGCAGTTCGAGCGCCTCGTGCTGTCCTGTAGACGCGCCCGAAGGGACAGCCGCGCGCCCCCACGCGCCGTCCACGAGAACGACTTCCACTTCCACTGTCGGGTTGCCGCGCGAATCCAAAATCTCCAATGCTGAGATGCTTTCAATTGTAGTGTCCATGTAGCGCTCCTAGGATTATTTTCAGTAACTTCCGCCAAGTATAACGCCATTCGGAGAAAGCGTTGCGCGCGCTGGCTCAAATTTTCAGTTAGCGTGAAATTCTCAGGGTTAGGCGATGATTTTTAAACCTGATTTTTTGTTGTACAATCGAATCATGAAAGCCATGCTCCTGTGCGGACTCGCTCCGCTGGCGCAAAATCCCACTCCCCTCTCGCTCGAATCCGTCCCTGACCCCAAGCCGGGCGCGGACGAAGTCCTGTTGCGCGTCGTCTGCTGCGGAGTCTGCCGCACCGAATTGGACGAGATCGAAGGGCGGACTCCCCCTCCGCAGCTGCCCGTCATTTTGGGACATCAGGCGGTGGGCGTCACGGAGAGCGGTCAGCGCGTCGGCGCGGCGTGGATCGCGTCCGCGTGCGGCGAGTGCGACTTCTGCAAGTCGGGGCGGGAGAATCTCTGTCCGCAGTTCCAGGCCACGGGCCGCGACGTGGACGGCGGATACGCCGAGTATATGAAACTCCGCGCCGACTTCGTCCACCCGATCCCCGATTCGCTGTCCGACTCCGAAGCCGCGCCGCTGCTGTGCGCGGGCGCGATCGGCTATCGCGCGCTCCGCTTGAGCAATCTCCACGACGAAGGAACTTTGGGATTGATGGGCTTCGGCGGCTCCAACCATCTTGTGTTGAAAATGGCGCGGCACAAATTCCCCAACTCGAATTTTTTCGTGTTCACCCGCAGCGAATCGGAACGCGAGTTCGCCCGGTCGCTGGGCGCGGACTGGGCCGGCGCGATCGACGCGGTCCCGCCGTCGGCGCTGGACGCGGTCATCGACGCCACGCCCGTTTGGGGTCCAGATATGGAAGCGTTGAAGCGTCTCAAGCCGGGCGGGCGGCTCGTCATCAACGCCATCCGCAAGCAGGACGCGGATCGCGAAGTCCTGTCCACGCTCGATTATCCGTCGCAGTTGTGGATGGAGAAAGAGATCAAATCCGCGGCCAACGTCACGCGGCAGGACGTGCGCGAGTTTTTGTCGCTGGCGGCGGAGGCTGGGATCAAACCGGAGTTCCAGGAATACGAGTTGAAAGACGCCAATCTCGCGTTGAACGAGTTGAAGCAGGGGAAAATCCGAGGGGCGAAAGTCTTGCGCGTGAGTTGACGTGTTATACTCGCGCCAGAAAGAGAGGTTGCCATGCTTCAAACAATCGAAGCGATTACTGACGAGAAAGGCGCGTTGAAAATTCCTGGGCCGATTAAACTGCCCAAGAAACGACGCGTGATCATTACGATCCTGAACGAAGAGCCGTCAGAAGAAACGATCAACCTTGCGCTGGCAAGCGAATCGTCGCTTGCCGCAGACTGGCTGAGACCCGAGGAGGATGAAGCATGGTCCCACTTGGCCCAGCTTCCGTCGTTGTAATTCCGTTTCCATTTTCGGATTTATCGGGCGCGAAACTGCGTCCCGCAGTTGTCATTTCAAATGCCGGCCGCGGCGATTGGCTTCTTTGCCAGGTGACAAGCAATCCATACAGCGACCCAAATGCAGTTCGTATTACAAACAATGATTTGCAGGCAGGAGCATTAACGTCTGCGATGAGTTTTGCGCGCCCCATTAAACTCTTTACGGCGAACGAATCTGCCATGGAAAAACACGTGGCAATTTTGAACGGGGAAACATTCAAGACGCTATTGAAAACCATCATTGAATTATTGCAGAAAAACATGCCGGATTAATGCGGAATTTTTTTGCAACGGCGTTTTAAGAAAAAATTTATCCGCGCAACTCCGTCAAATCCGCGCAATCCGTGTACAAGGATTTTCCCCAAGAGACGAACCATGTCCAAGCCCATCGGTTGCCAATCTGCGCCATAATATGAAACCCCAAAAAGACCCCGAAAATTTCGAGCGTAAAAAATTGCTGGACTTCGCGGACTTCGACGGCGCGCGCGTATTGGAGATCGGATGCGGCGAGGGACGCCTGACCTGGAAATACGCCGCCGCTTCCTCCCTGACCTTCGGGCTGGATCCCGATTTCGACGCGCTGCGCGTCGCCCGCGCGGACACTCCCGCCGACCTGCGCGGGCGCGTGGAATTCGTCCGCGCCTCGGCCCACCGTCTCCCCCTCCCCAAAGAGAAATTCGACATCGCCATCCTCGCCTGGTCGCTCTGATGTATGGAACACGCGAGCATGGTTCATGCTCTGGATGAAATTCGCCGCGCGCTCAAACCGAACGGCATCCTCATTGACCTGCGCCCCGTGGAAGACAACTGGACTGTGGAAATCCCCTCGTCATCGGGACTCCAGGTCGCGGGGCGCCTCGCCGACATGCCCGTCGGTCTCGCGGACGACGCGGCCGCGTTCGCCGCGATGCGCGAGGTCGAGTCGCGCGACTGGTTTGTCAACGAGCGTTCGGAGGAGTTCGCCTTCTTCTACTATTGGGATACGCCGTCCGAAATGAAGGAATGGATAGACGATGAATGGGAGGACTTCGAGAAGATCGAGAAGGATGTCTATCGCAAGACACAATCCCTATGGGCGAGCGCCAACTCGGACGCGCGCGTCCGAGTCCGCGTGAAGATGCTGATTACGAGGTGGAGGGTCGAGAAATCAGCAAATCACGAGGACCGCGCGTAATCTCCGCCACCGTCCCACAGGACAGCGCCTGTCCGTCGGGACACCTTTGATACTCATAGCTTCCTCCTCCCGGCGTCGGCGTGCCGGG
>DKTP01000123.1:262-12695 GCA_002473085.1 Anaerolineales bacterium UBA7227 | reverse complement strand
GGCGCGCTCTCCGCCTGCGGGGCCATCTTCAACTTATCCGCGTCCGACATTGACTTCAAATCTTCCAGCGTCAACTTTGGCATCGGCGTGGCGGTCGCGGTTGCCGTCGCCGTCGGCGGGACTGGCGTCCGCGTGGCGGCCGGCGTGGGCGGCTCCCCAACGGGCGAGGGGACGGGGGTGAGGGCCGGCGCGCAGGCCGCCAGCAGAATTGCAAGGAGGAATATAACGCGGTTCATTTTTGCCTCTCTTCGCAGACGTTGACTATGGATGATGACCATGCCGCTATTTTAATCCCCGAATCAAAACTGCGCCCTTTCGGACGCAGTTCTTTTTCGCAAATTCTAACGCGTGGTCGCGCCTCCCGATGACGCCGCGCTCTTCCACGTTAGTCTCGGGATGCGGATGCGGGCTTGGCCGCGGCTTGCAGCGCGCGCTGTCCCACCATCGTGAAAGCCGCGTTCAACGTCTTCGAGGCGGCGGCGTTGTCCATGCCGGTGACGCGGGCGAGTTCCTCCGCCATGCCGCTGTTTTTGATCATATTCGGGTCGAGTTTTCCCGCGCTCAACTGGCTGAACATATCGTCAATGTTGAACTGCGTGGAGTCGCGTCCCGAAGTGGGGTGGTGCGCCAGCATCTTTTGCAGGACGAACGCCACCGCGATCATCGCCAGTTCGGGCGAAATCTTCAGTTTCTTCGCCAGCGGCTCCACCAGCGGCTGGAGCAGTCCCATCATGGGGTTGGCTCCCGCCATGGACTGGCTGATTCCGCTTTGACCGCCCCCGGTGAACATTTCCAGCAGGCTCATCATGCCGCCCAGCCCGGGCTGCTGACCGCCGCCCACCGTTTGGGACGCCCCGCCGCTTTCGCCTCCGAGCAGGCTTCCTAACATTCCTGCCAGCGGGTCGGACTGCGGACTGCTCCCGCCTGCCTGCGGCTGACCGCCGCCGAGCAGACTTCCGAGCAGTCCCGTCATCGCGTCGGCTTGACCTCCGCCCGCGGGGCCTCCGCCGCCTCCGAGCAGGCTTCCGATCAGGCTCGACATCGGGTCGGGCCCCTGGGAGGGGGCGTTTTGCTGCTGGCGGGAATCCACCAGCGCTTTGAGAATATCGTCCATTGCCATGAAAATGATTCCTTTCTGCTTTCGCCAAATAAAAATGCGACGCCTCGCGGCGTCGCTCGACGGTCTATTCCGTGCTTTCTTTCGCGGCAGGCTTGCTTTCCTTGTCTGTCGTCCCTGATTTGGAATCGACGGCGGGCGTCTCTTTCTTATGGGTGTGCGAAGTCTGTCCCGAGGGGGAGCGGTGGTCGGTGGCATAGAACCCCGAGCCCTTGAACACAATGCCGACCGGGGCGATCACTTTTTTCAGGGACTTCTTCCGGCATTCGGGACAGGTTTTCAACGGGGCGTCGTTGAACGACTGATGGCGTTCGAACTGCACTCCGCACGATTCGCAACGATACGCGTAAATGGGCATGGTCTTTCTCCTTTGCTTTCAAATCAACGGGCGGATTATAGCGCGGGCATGGGCCGCTGACAAGATTAAGACGCGGGCGTGTTATAATTTTCTTACATTGCAAGAAAAAGATCCGCAGACGAAACTTGCGGTCGGAAGCGGGTTTCCAATCCCCATGATGTCGAGGAACGCCGTGTTGAAAATTTCCATCCAATATTGCGCGGTCTGACACTACACCGAGCGGGCCGTGAGCCTGGCTGGAGAGTTGCTCCGCGACTTCGAAGACGAAATTGAAGCGCTGGAGATCCTTCCCTCGGACGGAGGCCGCTTCGAGGTCCGCGTGAACGAGGCGTTGGTCTTCTCGAAGCAGGAGACGAAACGTCACGCCGAACCGGGCGAGGTGGCCGGTCTCATCCGCAGGTTGGTCGAAAAATAAAGAGGTTTCATGTCAAAAAAAGGTAGAGTCTTTTCGGGCGCGCGTCCCACGGGGCGGCAGCATCTTGGAAATTATCTGGGCGCGATCAAAAATTACGTCGCGATGCAGGACGACTACGATTGCGTCTATTGCATCGTGGACCTGCACGCGTTGACCACGGTGGAAGACACGCTGAACCTGCGGCAGAATACCTATGAGATGGCGCTCGACTGGCTGGCGGCGGGCATCCGCCCCGACGAGGCGATCATGTTCGTGCAATCGCAGGTCCCGCAGGTGACGGAACTGCATACCATCCTTTCGATGGTGACGCCGCTCGGCAAACTCACCGACCTGCCGACCTTTAAAGAGAAGGTGCGCCATCAACCCGACAACGTAAATTACGGGCTGGTGGGGTATCCCGTGCTGATGACCGCTGACATCGTTTTGTATAAGAGCAACCTGGTTCCTGTCGGCGTGGACCAGGCGCCGCACATCGAGTTTGCGCGCGAGATCGTGCGCTCGTTCAACCATCGCTTCCACACCCAGGCGTTGATCGAGCCGCAGATGAAGAACACCGAATTCCCGAAGATCCTGGGCATTGACGGCAAAGAGAAGATGGGCAAGAGTTTGAACAACCACATCGAACTGGCCTCCACGCCCGAGGAGACGACCAAGCGCGTGATGAAGATGGTCACCGACCCCGCGCGCGTGCATCGTTACGACCCGGGCAACCCCGACGTTTGCAACGTCTTCTCGCTGCACAAAATTTTCTCCTCCCCCGAAGAAGTGGCGATGATCGACCGCGGCTGCCGCGACGGCTCATGGGGCTGTGTGGAGTGCAAGGCGCTCCTGGCGAAAAACCTGAACAAACACCTGGAGTCCTTCCGCGCCAAGCGCGCTGAGATCGCCGAAAAGCCCGACCAGGTGTGGGACATCCTCCACGACGGCGCAAAACGCGCCCGCGCCATCGCCGAAGAGACGATGCGCGAAGTCCGCGAGGCCGTGCAGCTGCCCGTCTGATTTTGACAACGGACGATTTCCCAGCCATGCGCGCCCTCATCCAGCGAGTGTCCAAAGCCAGCGTCTCCGTGGACGGCAAACTCGTCTCCTCCATCGGGAGCGGCCTGGTCGTCCTGCTTGGCATCGGTCACGACGACGGGGAGGCGCAGGCGCGCTGGCTGGCCGAAAAGATCGCCACGCTCCGCATCTTCAACGACGCCGAGGGGAAGATGAATCTCTCTGTGTTGGACGTGCAGGGCGAGGCCATCGTCGTTTCCCAATTCACGCTCTTCGCCGACGCGCAAAAGGGACGGCGTCCCTCCTACATCGACGCGGCCCGCCCGGAAGTCGCCGCGCCGCTCGTGGAACGTTTCGCCGCGCTGCTCCGCGAGCAGGGAGTCCCCGCGCAGACGGGCGTCTTCGGCGCGGAGATGTTGGTCGAGATTCACAACGACGGGCCCGTCACCATCTGGCTGGAAAAATGACGGCGGACGATGGCTCCCGCCGCGGCTGGATTCCCCCGCGCCACAACACCGCGTCCAACTGGACTGCCAGCGCTCCCGCCTCTTTCATGACCTCGGCCTGCTCGCGCGTGTAGACGCCTCCCCCGCCGATGACGGGGACTCCCGCGCCCGACAGCCGCCGCACGACCTCCAGGCTTTGGGGAAACAAACTCGGACCGTACAAACGCCCGGCCGCCAACGTTCCATCTTCGACGTTCAGCGAGCCTCGCGGCGCCGACAGACTCACCGCCGCCGCGCCCGCCGCGACCGCGCGCGGCGCGAGCCGTTCCGCGTTTCCCGGCGCGAGCGAGACGATCAGCGGCAGTTCGCCCAGCGCCGCCTCCAGCGTGGACAGGACCGCGTCCTCGACCGGCGACGGTCCGAATCCCAGCTCCGCCGCCATGACGTTTTCCACGCCTTCCAGCGCCTCGACCATCCGCGCCGTTTCTTCGGGGCGGTTGGCCAGCAGGTGGACGACGATCGGCAGGGACGAATCCGCCCACTGGCGCGCGTATTTCTTCAGCGCCGCGCGGAAGCCGGGGTTCGGCAATCCCGTGTGGAGCAGGAATCCGCCGGGGTATTCCGCCGCGACGGGATGCGCGGCCGCGCCGCGCGGTCGCCGCGAGATCGGGTTGGTCGTGAACGCGCCGAGGTCATCCCAGAAGCCGGGTTTCTGAAATTCGCGGAAGTCCGGGGCGAATCCCAGCATCCCCGCGGCGTTGAGAATGGGCGTGCGGAAGTACAGGTCACGTTTGGGCATGATGTGGAATTATACAACTCTCATAAACGAAAACTCCGAAGCTTCTAAAACTTCGGAGTTTCTTTTCATCTGCTGGGCAGTCTTCACACTCTCACTGCCAGTCCCATCGCGTTCAGCATATCTTCATTGTTGTTGAATTTGAATTCCTGCAATCCGCGCTTCTGGGCTTCTTCGGCTTCGGCGGCTTCCAGCCGTTTGATGTCTTCATTTGTGACGACGGGTTTATCCAGCCCGCGCATTTTCGCGGCCAGCGCGTCCGCATCCGCGTTGGCGGGGGAGAGCGTCTGGAGATACTGCCAGACCGCTTTCGACGCGTTGATTCCGTCTTTGCGCGCGTAGCCCACGAGTCCCTCGCTGGCTTTGCGCGCCCATCCGCCGACGAAGATGCCTTCCATCGTGGATTCGAAATTGACGCCGTCGATCGGGAATCTCGGCTCCCGGCTCTTGACGAACTCGTTCCATTCGACGGGCAGGCCGAAGTTCTCGTCCACTTTGTCGCCGATGGCAAAGATGACCGTCTCCACGTCGAGCAGGCGTTTGTTGCCCGTGCCGCGCGCTTTCGTCTCGCCGTCTTTGAGAGCCAGGGAGTTGTCTTCGATCTCCAGTTGCGTGAGATTCCCGCCCGCGTCGCCGAGCATTTGCGTGGGCGAGGCGAGAAACTCGAAGCGGAACTTCGTCTCCGAAACTTTGGGTTCGGCGCGCGGCAGGGCTTCCAGAATTTTTTCTCTCGCGGTCTCGGGGTCCTGGCCGACCGCCTGCATGATGGGCGTCGCGCGCGCCAGTTCCGCGTCCAGCGCGGCGAGGTCCACGTTGGCGATGATGGACTCCATTTCCTTCTTGTCGAACTTGACCTCCGCCGGTCCGCGGCGCACGACCGCGATCACCTCGTCCACCTTTTGCTCGTGGATGAGATACCGCGAAACATCCACCATCACATTACCCGCGCCCACCACCGCGCAGCGCCTTCCAAACCGAAAGTCTTTTTGCGCGAAAGCCGGCAGCCCGTTGTAAAAGTAGACCACGTCTTTGGCGTGATAGACGCCCGTCAGATGTTCGCCCGGCAGCCCCAGCCATTTTGTGCCTTGCGCGCCCACCGTGACGAGGATCGCCTGAAAGCCGAGCGCGCGCAAGTCGTCCAGCGAAAGATCGCCCTGCGCGCCGACGGTCACGTTGCCATAGTAATCAATGTTTGGGCTGCTGAGCGCGCTGCGGAATTGCCTTCGCAGTCCTTCCTTCATCGCATGTTTGGTAAAGTAAATCCCATATTCGGCCAGCCCGCCGGGTTTGATATCCCGGTTGAAAAGCGCCACGCGCGCTCCCTTGCTGGCGAGCTCGCGGGCTCCGAACAATCCTGCCGGGCCTGCGCCCACTACCGCTGTAAAGTATTGATTTTGCATGAAATTTTCCTCGAAAGTTTATCTGATAAAGCCTGCCGATTATACAAGCGAAATTGTCCATCCGACAAGACGATAATTCGGCGTTCGCATGGCTTCCTCAAATCAATATTGGACCAGCCCGCTGAACCGCAAAATCCGCGAAGGTCGCAGGAACTCCCCAATTAAGTATTCCGCTCCCGGCAGGATCGCCGATCGCGAGGCTGCCGAGGGACGGGTCGACGCGCGAACAGAGCGCGCCCGTTCCCGTGGACGCGGCGCGGTTCCCGTCTCGCTATTTGACGGAGTAGATGACTACGTATCGGCACAGACGGCGAATCAGCGGGAAACGCAAAAGGCTTTCGTCCATTTTTCTCAACAGCCGAAAGTTATTGTTCCAGCCAAATCCGCGTTCGATCATGCTCAGGAATTGAATCTCCTGATACCGGGTTTGCCTGGCGTCCACAGTCCAGGCGTTGATGTCGTCGTAGGTCAGCGGACGGTCAACGCCGACCACGGCCTTGTGAGGGTACGGCACATGTTTACGGATAAAAGTGAGAATGGGATTCATTCCCAGCGGTTCCACAAAAACCATTTTGCCGTCCTTCTTCAGCACGCGGTAGAGATCGTGCCGGGCGATTTCCGGGACGAGGTGATGGAGAATGGATTTGCCGACCACGATATCGAAGGCTTCCGAGGCAAACGGCAGGTGTTCGCCCGCGGAGACCAGGGCTTTGATCTCCACTCCGTTTGCCCTTGCCATTGTCCTGGCGAGGGCAACGCTTTTGGGAGAAAGGTCGAACGCCGTCACGTCGGCGCCGCTCCTTGCCAGCAGGGTCGCCATCTTGCCGGCTCCGCAGCCGAGCTCGAGGATTTGTTTTCCGCGAATGTCGCCCAGGAATTCCGACACGCCGGGGAATTCCTCGTCGCGCTGCGCGAAGGCATGGAAGTCCAATTCTGGAGGCAGAATTTCGACGTGTTGAGATTGCTTCTTCGCGATCTGATCCCACTTCTCGGTCTCGGAGCGGTAGCGGTCGTCAAGAGACATGATATGATTCTCCTCAAAGGTCCGATCGGATGGCCGGCGTCGTTTACAAGCGCGTTACGCGCCGACAGCGACCGGGCGCTCTTTAATTCTTTGGCGATACGAAAGTTATAGATTGAAGAGCGCGTCTTGTCCCCTTGCAGGCGATCACACCAAGGAGGACGAGCCAGGACTCCCAAACCCAATCATAAGCAAATTGAGGCAGGCGGTCAAGCCGCAATCCTGAAGCGCCGATCATGGAATTCCCCATTTTGAGCGCGCCAAGTTTCAGATCATTTTATAAAGGCGACTCCATCCTGTGTTACGATTAGCCAAATTTCGGAGGCATCCATGACCAAATCCTTGAACGACGACACCGCCGCGCGTTTTCGCGCTATTATGGATGGAGACGACGAAGTGGAACGCGTCCCTGCCGCGCCGACGCCGCCTCCCGAACCGTCTGACGGCGTTCTGGACCGGCTGCCGCGCGCGTCCGAAGATGAGACAGCCGCGTCCGCGCCGCCTCCCGAACCGTCTGGCGGCGTTCTGGACCGGCTGCCGCGCGCCGTCAAAGCCGCGTCCGCGCCGGGTCCCGCCGCGCCGCGCTCTCCCGTCGGGAAGACGCGGCCCGGAAGCGGAGTCCGCTTCAAGGTCGAGCGGGAGCGTCTCGCCCCCGCGTTCTGGACGATCACCAGTTGGATCGGCCTCGCGGTGGACGCGATCCTGATCGCGGTCGTCATCATCCTGCTGTTGTACGTCCGCCGCTTGAACGTCCAATACAACCAGCTGCTGGCGTTGAAGGATATGCCGCTGGATACGGTGCGCGGGCTGTATTCGAACTTTGAGAGCATGAACAACGCGCACATTCGGGCGACCATCCCGCTGGCGACGGAGATCCCCGTCCAATTCGATTTGCAGATCAACCAGCAGGTCCAGGTGGCGTTGAGCGAGCCGGTGCGGATCAACGGCGCCACGGTCACGGTGGTGACAGGCGGGCTGGAGATTTCGAACGCGCCCGCCGACATCATCCTGCCCGCCGGCACGCTCCTGCCGATCTGGTTGACGCTGACCGTGCCAGTGGACAAGATGGTTCCCGTCGCGATGCAAGTGCCTGTGGATATTGACCTCGCGCAGACCGAGCTCGGCGCCTCGTTCACCGGCCTGATGGATGTGCTGGAGCCGCTATACTGCCTGCTCGACGCGCACGCCGTGGACCGGAACAACGTTTTGATCTGCGAGAAAGCAAAATTCCCGCCGAAGTAACGCGACGGGACGGAAAGCCCCACTTACAAGAGGTTCCATGAAAAAAGATTTTAAGAAGACCGTTCTATCCAATGGATTAACCGTTTTCCTGAAAGAGATTCACACCGCGCCGCTGGTCTCCTCGTGGGTGTGGTACCGCGTCGGCTCGAAGGACGAGACCACCGGGCGCACGGGCATTTCGCACTGGGTTGAACACATGCAGTTCAAAGGCACGCCGAAATTCCCCGCCAAAGCGCTGGACAAGGCCGTCTCGCGCGACGGCGGATTCTGGAACGCCTTCACCTACATGGATTGGACGACTTACTTCGAGACCATGCCCGCCGGCAAAATTGACCTCGGCCTGCGCCTCGAAGCCGACCGCATGAAGAACAGCATTTTCGACCCGAAGGAAGTCGCCTCGGAGCGGACGGTCATCATTTCGGAGCGCGAGGGCAGCGAGAACGAGCCGCTCTTCCGCCTCGGCGAGGCGATCCAACACGCCGCCTTCCGTATCCATCCCTACCACCACGAGATCATCGGCGATAAAGCCGACCTGCGGACGATGACCCGCGACGACCTCTATCGGCACTACAAAACCTACTACGTCCCGAACAACGCGGTCATGGCGGTGGCGGGCGATTTCAACTCGAAGGAAATGCTGGCGCGCATCCGTCAATTATTCGAGCGGATTCCCAAAGGCAAGACGCCGCCGCGGCTGGCGCGTCACGAGCCGCCCCAGGACGGCGAACTCCGCCTCAACGTGGAAGGCCCCGGCGAAACGGCCTACGTTCAGGCCGCGTACCGCTTCCCGGCCGCGTCCCATCCCGACTTTTTCGCGCTCTCCGTCCTCGACAGTCTGCTGGCCGGCCCAAGCAACCTCAACATGTTCGGCGGCGGAATCTCAAACCGCACCTCGCGTCTCTACCGCGCCCTCGTGGAAAAGGAATACGCGGTCGGCGTCTCCGGCGGCGCGAGCGCGACCATTGACCCGCACCTCTACTTTTTTACGATCACCGTGCATCCCAGACGCAAACCCGAAGAAGCCCTTGCCGCGCTGGACGCGGAGATCGAACGCGTGCAGAACGAGCGCGTCAGCGAGGCGGAGATCGCCCGCGCCATCAAGCAGGCGCGCGCCATCTTTGCCTACGGAAGCGAAAGCGTCACCAACCAGGCTTTCTGGATGGGCTACTCGGAAATGTTCGCGACCTACGATTGGTTTTTGACATATCTCGATAAACTGTCCGCCGTCACGCCCGCAGACGTGGAACGCGTGGCGCGCGCATACTTCCGCCCGCGCTCGCGGGTGGTGGGCGTGTATATCCCAACCGGCGGCGGGGAGGTTTCCCATGGTCAGTAAAAAATCAGCGGCAGTCAGCCTGCCAGGCCCCGACGACATCCATCGCGAGACCCTTCCCAACGGGATCACCGTCCTCAGCCGCGCCAACTTCAACAGCCCGTCTGTAGTGATGAGCGGTTATCTCGCCTCGGGCAGTCTCTTCGAATCGGACGAAAAACTGGGGCTGGCGGACTTCGTTTTTTCCGCGTTGATGCGCGGGACGGCAAAACGCGACATGCAGGCAATCTACGACGCGCTCGAATCGGCGGGCGCGGGCTTCGGCTACGATTCGGGGACTTACACTTCGGGTTTCAGCGGACGCGCCCTCGCCGAAGACCTGCCTCTCCTGCTCGACGTTCTCTCCGAGACGATTCAATTCCCGACTTTTCCGACGGAGCAGATCGAACGCCTGCGCGCCCAAATGTTGACCGCTCTCGCCATCCGCGCGCAGGATACCTCCGACATGGCAGACCTCATCTTCAACGAGATGCTGTTTGAAGGACACCCGTACGCGCGTCCCGACGACGGCTGGCCCGAGACGGTCCGATCCATCACGCGCGAGGACATGCAGGATTTCCACAAGCGGACGATCGGTCCACGCGGGATGGTGATCGCCATCGTCGGCGCGGTGGACCCGCAGCGCGCGGTCGAGACGGCGCGGCGCGCGCTCGGCGCGTGGACGAATCCCGCGCAGGAAGAGCGTCCCGCCATCCCCGAGCAATCCGCCCCCGCGCAGACGAAGAAACGCGTCCATCAGATCGCGGGCAAAAGCCAGAGCGATCTCGTCATCGGGACGATCGGCCCGCGCCGCAAAGACGAGGATTTCATGGCCGCCTCGCTGGGGAATTCCGTCCTCGGCCAGTTTGGGATGATGGGCCGTATCGGCGACGTCGTCCGCGAGAAATCGGGGCTGGCGTATTACGCCTCCAGCAGCCTGAACGCGGGGACGGGGCCGGGCTCGTGGGAAGTCTCGGCGGGCGTGAATCCGCTCAACGTTCAGAAGGCCGTGGACTTGATCGTCGCGGAGTTGCGGCGTTTCGTCCAGAAGGGCGTCGCCGCGCAGGAACTGGCCGATAGTCAGGATAATTACGTCGGGCGTCTGCCGCTCTCGCTCGAGTCGAACGGCGGCGTGGCGGGCGCGCTGCTCAACATCGAGCGCTTCGACCTGGGACTCGATTACTACCGCCGCTATGACGGGCTGGTGCGCGGCGTGACGCGCGCGCAGGTGCGGGCCGCGGCGGAAAAATTTATTGACGCCGACAGGTTGGCGATCGCCGTCGCGGGGCCGTGACATGAAACTGGCGACGGGCATAGACCTGCTGGAGATCGAGCGTCTGCGCGGCGCGATCGAAACGCACGGCGAAAAATTCCTGCGGCGCATTTTCACCGCGCGGGAGTTGGACGCCGACCAGGACAAGCTCGCGTCGCTGGCGGGGCGATTCGCCGCCAAAGAAGCCGCCGCCAAGGCGTTGGGCTGCGGCATCGGCGACGTGGCCTGGAAGGAGATCGAAATCCTGCGCGCCGAATCGGGCGCGCCGCAACTCGTTCTGCACGGCGCGGCGGAGAGGCTGGCGCGCGAGCAGGGCGTGACGAACTGGTCGCTGAGCATCAGTCACAGCCAAAGTCACGCGGTGGCGATGGTGGTGGGGACTGGATGATGAAATGAGCCTCCCGCAGTTTTCTGCGGGAGGCTCTGCAAAAGGGGAGGAACCACAAGGCTAATTCTTCTCAGCCACGCCGATCCATAGATAGCCGGGCAAAACCGGACGGTACGGGCGGATGACGATGCGTCCGTTTTCGGCGGCTTTTTCCGCCAGCATGGATGGATGCACAAAACAAAGGTTTGGCATGGCGCCGTATTTTTGACGGTAGTATTCGGCGGCCTGTTTGATCTTCGAAGCCAGGTCGGTCTTCGGGTTATTGTCGAACCACAACATGCCTCGGTTCATCGGGACGAGCCTCCTTCCTCCAGACGCGGAAGCCAAAACTTCAGCCAGCGCGAGCCTTCGAGCATGGCGAACTGCGAACCGGCTACGAGGGAATCCAACCCGCCTCGCGCGGACCTCGCGGCGGCCTCGGCCCAGGCCGCGTCCGTCGTCTGCCCGAAGATGCGCGTGCGGAAGAAGTCGAGCCACGGCAGAAACCTTTCCCCGTCGGACGGATCGAGCGCGACGATCGGCCAGACGTGCCGCGACGGTCCGCGCAGGAGGAGCCAGCGCAGGGTATCTTTGACGTCGTCGTCCGCGTTCTCGATCCGTGATAGATCGTCGAGCAGGAAGACGACCGATTGCCGCGAGCGGTTTGTGTGCGCCCATTCGCCGAGCGAGCGGACGAAATCCATGGCGGCCTGCTCGTGGATGGCGAATACCCCCGCGCAGTGTTCGGTCCGTTCGAGATTTCGCCATTCTTCCGGATGACCTGTCAGGACGCCGAATTGTACATCTTCGGGCGAGTGCATTTCGATCATGGCCTGGGCCGCCAATTGCAGAAAAGCGGTCTTCCCCGCGCCGGCGTCCGCGCAGACCAGCAACGGGCCGGGGATGGGGTCGTGCAGATTTAAAAGGATGGGCAGGCCGTCCTCGGCAATGCCGAAGAAAAGCGCCTCGCGGGGCAGGGGCGCGAGATCGGTCAGCGCCTCTGTCAGGGAGGGCAAGACCGTTCCCACGTCCGCGCCGGCCGCGTTGATTTCTGGCACGAGTTCTGTCAGGGCTTCCATCGCCAGGGAGTAAATGTTAGGGTTTTTCATAATCTAGAACAGATGTTCTAGATTATATGGAGGAATTGATTTTTGTCAAGAGGTGATTAATTCCGATTTTTTGGGAAATGCCGCGACGGTTATCCAGGGCTGCGCGGCCAGGACGCGCTCCGTCGGCTTCAATTTCGTTTTTTGTCGAAAAATTTCCTTGCAATTCTCCCGTATTGACGTTATAATAATATGTCGCCGTCCCGAATCGATGGAGGCGGGCAAATTTTTTAATCGTCAGTCGAAGGTCAGGAGAGACGAATGGCATCCTCTTTGCCCCAGAAAAATTACGCGCGTATTCCAGTGAACCTTGGTCTTCCCAATCTGATCGAGGTTCAACTTGACTCTTTCGAGCGCCTGAAAAAGGAAGGGTTGGGGGACCTCTTCCATGAAATTTCCCCGATCGAATCCTACAACAAGGGGATGAAACTTTTTTTCCCCAGCCGCAGCCCCGAATCCAAACAATGGGGATTGAAGTACTGGTTCGGCGATCCGAAACATTCCATCGAAGAATGCGTCGAGCGGGACCTCACCTACGCCAGCCCGTTGTACGTTTCCGTCCTGCTGGCGGGGCCCGACGTTCC
>DKTP01000123.1:0-156 GCA_002473085.1 Anaerolineales bacterium UBA7227 | reverse complement strand
TTTCCCGAGCCGATCAAGCAGGATATTTTCCTCGGCGATTTCCCCGAGATGACCGATAAGGGGACTTTCATCATTAACGGGACGGAGCGCGTTGTCGTCTCGCAGCTGATCCGCTCCCCGGGCGTCTATTTCGAAGCCCCCACCGACCGCGCCACG
>DKTP01000065.1 GCA_002473085.1 Anaerolineales bacterium UBA7227 | reverse complement strand
AGGACGTGCGCGAACGGCGTGACGATCCCCTGCGCGGGGAGGCGGGTGAGGATCACGAGGCTGGAGGCCGCGGAGACGAAACGCAGCGCCGCGCCGAAGCCGCGTCGCAGGGCGGATTCGGCGGAGTAGGCCAGGTGCAGGGGCAGGACGCCCAGTCGCAGCGAGGCGGCGAGAACGAGGTATACGCCCGTTTCGGGCAGGGGCGCGTTCAGGTCAAGTTCGGAGCCGTGTTGCAGGCTGGATATCCCCGCCCAGAGGAGCAGTCCCGTGCCGAGCAGGCGCGCTGTCAGTCCCGCGACCACGCGCTCGCTCGCGCCCGGCTCGTCGGTGGAGACCAGCTGCATGACCAGTTCGGTCAGGTCAATGGCGGTCCACACCAGCACGAGCGTCAGCGGGTTGTTCGACGTCACCGCCAGCAGGCCGAGGCCGATCAGCGTCAACGTCCCGGCCCAGGAGAAAGGCGCGGGGAAATTCTCGCGCGCCACCTCGGTCAGGATGACCGCCAGCCCCAGCGTGGCGAGCGCCAGCGCGTAAGGCCAGTTGGCCCGGTCCGCGAAAAAGGCCGGAGATTGGGCGAAGAGCGCCGACGAGCCCCAGGCGGGCAGTTCCATCAGGATCGGCATCCGCAATTGCCAGAGCAGCGCGCCGATCCACGCCAGGAACGCGCCGCCGACCGCGACGAGCCAGGCGAAGCGGTGGTTGGGCCGCAGCGCTTGCAGGACGGAAAGCGCCAGGGCGGCGGCAAAAAGGATCAGGACTGTGATAATGAGGAACATTGCAGGGTGCGGGTATTTTATCAGGTTTGCCCCGTGCGACGCTCGAATGTTGTACAATCACCGCCATGTCTCTCATGCGGATTTCAGGCCGCGCCGCCTCCCGATCCCTTTCCTTCCTTCGACGTTTCGGACTCCCCGGCCTCTTCCTGTTTTTGCTGGCGGCCTGTGCCTCTGCCTCCCCCGAACCGACCGCCTCGCCGATTCCCTTCGTCACCCCCGATGGACTCGCCACCTCGACCCCCTTCCAGCCCGGAGGCGACGCGCCCGCTCCTGCCGAGGCCGCCGCGACGCGGCTGCCGCCGATCACGCCGAACTTCACGCGGACCGCGCCCGCGCCGACGCCCACGTCCGCCGTCTCCAACTCCCTCGACCTCATCGTGGACATCAATCCGCTCACCGGCCTGCCGCCCTCCGACCCGAAATTGCTGGAGCGACGTCCGCTGGCGATCAAAATTTCCAATTATCCGCGCGCCATTCGCCCGCAATATGGTCTCACCCTCGCCGACCAGGCATTCGAGTACTACATCGAGTGGGGGGCCACGCGTTTCATCGGCGTCTTCTACGGCAACGACTCGAAGCAGGTTGGGCCCGTCCGCTCGGGGCGTTTCTTCGACGAGCATGTGGCGCGCATGTACCAGGCCTTCCTCGTTTTCAATTACGCCGACCCGCGCGAGTGGAACTATCTGAAAGAGAGCGACCTATATCCCTATCTCGTGATTCCCAGCTGCTACGGGAATCTCTGCCCGCCGTTTTTCATCTCGAACGCCAAGCAACTGCCAGACGAACGTCACCTGACCAATTATTTCGACACCACTCGCTTCGCCGATTACATCGCGCAGCGCGGCGTCAACAATTCGCGCCAGCAGATCAGGAACGGATTCTTCAGCGAGCAGGTCCCCGAGGCTCGAACGCGGGTGAAGCGCGTCTATACGTTCTATTCCACCGACTCTTATAATTTCTGGGAGTATGATGAAGCCACGCGGCAATACTTCCGCTCGGAGGAGGTCGCGGCGGTGGACCTCGACGCCGGCGTCCCCGAATCCTACGAGGCCCTCATCGACGCGGCCACCGGCCGGCAGGTCAGCGCCCAGAATCTGGTGACGCTGTTCGTCTCGCATACCTTTTCCAACGAGTTCAACGCCGAAGACGAGGTCTATCACATCAACCTGGTCAACTCGGGACGCGCGTACGTGTTCCGCGACGGCGTCGTCATCCCGGCGCGCTGGATACGCCAGGCGTACGACCAGCCGCTCCTGCTTGCCACGCTCGAAGGCGCTCCCATCTATCTGCGCCCCGGGCGGACATTCTACGAAGTCATCGGGATGAGGTCCACCCTCACAGAGGATGGCGATGAATGGCGCTTCCAATTCCACACGCCGTGATTCGGTACACGGATGACACGGATTTTGCGGATTCGCACGAAAAATTTAATAAATCCGTGAAATTCCGTCGTTTCCGTGTAATCCGTGTACAAGTTGGATTTAATCTACAGAATTATCCGCGTGTCGCGGTACAATCTCAAAAGGAGCGAACCCATGCCCATTGACCCCAGTTTCATGAGCAGTTTTGCCCTTGTGTTGACCGGCTTCGGCGGCGCGTTCCTCGCCGCGCTGTGGATCAGCCTCGTGGTCTGGACCTATCGCGACATCCGCACGCGCGTCCGCGACCCGCTGGCGCAAATCCTTTCCGCGCTGCTGGTGGCCGTCCTGAACATCCCCGGCGTGTTGGTATACCTCATCCTCCGTCCGCCGCGCACGCTGGAGGAGGAGTACCAGCGGACGCTCGAAGAGGAGACCCTGCTCCAGGCGCTGGAAGACCAGCCCATCTGTCCGGGCTGCGAGCGCCGCGTCCGCGAGGACTGGCAGGTGTGTCCCAACTGTCAGACGCGTCTCCGCAAACCCTGCCTGCATTGCGGACGTCTCATGGAATTGCCGTGGAACATCTGTCCCTATTGCGGCACGACCGCGCCCGGCGCGCGCAAGGAAAGCGTCAGCATGGACGACGCCCTGCGCGACCTGCATTTGAAGGATGAGGACCTGGGGAAATCCTTGTAATGAAGATCGAGTCCCTCACGCTCACACATTTACGCATGCCGCTCGTCTCGGCGTTCGAGACCTCCTTCGGACGCGTCACGCACCGCGAGTGCATCCTCGTCGCCGCCCGCGCCGAGGGGGTGACCGGCTACGGCGAATGTGTGGCGGACCGCGACCCCGGTTACAGTTACGAGACGACCGGGACAGCCTGGCACATCATCAAAGACTTTATCGCGCCGCTCGTCGTCGGGCAGGAGATCGCCGACGCGGTGGACTTCCAGCGCCGCGTGGACGGAATCCGCGGTCACCATTTCGCGAAAGCGGGCGTGGAGATGGCAGTCTGGGACCTGCTCGGCAGGCGCGAGGGCAAGTCGCTGCGGGAATTGCTCGGCGGCGAAAGGACGCGGGTGGACGTGGGCGTCTCGATTGGCTTGCAAGCCACGCCCGAAAAACTCGTCCGACAGGCGGCGGAGTACGTGGCGCAGGGTTACCGCCGCGTCAAGATCAAGATCAAGCCCGGCCGCGACACAGCAGACGCGCTTGCCGTCCGCGCCGCGTTTCCCAACCTGCTCCTCCAGGTGGACGCCAACTCCGCTTACACCTTGAAGACCAGCGCGGCGCTCAAGCCGCTCGACGACCTCGACCTGCTCCTCATCGAACAGCCGCTTTACGAAGACGACATCTGGGATCACCGCAAACTACAGGCCGGTTTTAAAACCGCCATCTGCCTCGACGAGAGCATCGTCACGCCCCGCCACGCGCGTTACGCCATCGAAATAGAGGCCTGCCGCATCATCAATATCAAGCCCGGGCGTCTCGGCGGACTGAGCCAGGCGGTCGCCGTCCACGACCTGTGCCGCTCGCGCGGGATGCCGGTCTGGTGCGGCGGGATGCTGGAGACGGGCGTCGGCCGCGCCTCGAACCTGGCGCTGGCCTCGCTTCCCGGCTTTACCCTGCCCGGCGACATCTCTGCCTCGGAACGCTACTACCTGCGCGACATCACCCGCGAGCGTTTTACGCTGAACGCCGACAGCACGATAGACGTCCCTGCCGCGCCCGGCCTCGGCGTGAGCGTGGACCAGTCCGCGTTGCGCGCCTTCACCCTCGCGGAGATCGTCATCGCGCCGCGTTGATCCCCTATCGCGTTTCGGTTTGCAGCAGGTTTTGAATCAGCCCCGGTTTGCCGGCGGGTTTCCCGTCTTTGTCATATTGCCCATATAAGCGGCTCATGGATTCCAGCGCGTTGAAGGAGAGGGTGACGATGACGTACGCCCTGCCCTTGTAAAGCACGATTCCCGCGTCGGCGTTGATCGAGCCGTTGTGATAGAACGCGTGCCCGTTCTTGCTGAGCGATACGGCGCCGAGACTGCGCGTCAGATTTTTGAGCGGGCCGCGCGCCGGGCCGGGTTCGTCCAATTCCAGCAGGCTGAAGGCCGCGCCGCGCAGCCTCTTATCGTCGAGGCGGTACAGGGCGGAGTAGAACTGGAAGAGGTCGCGGGCCGTGTACGTGTTGACGGCGCGGGCCGACGGGTCGCATTTCAGGACGGCGGACTGGTTGGCGCAGGAGTCCGTCAGGCCGCTGGTGGAAAGCGCCTCCTCCCGCGGGCCGTCCGCGGCGTTCTCGACGACGTTATTCCACTCGTAGAGTCCGCGGCGCGGCGCGCCGCTTTCATAGGCCAGCCCGGTAAATTGGTCGAACCAGGCGTTGAAGGAGGTCAGCGCGTTGGGGCCGCCGCAGTCCGCCTCCATTTGGGGATGCTCGGCGGGCAGGCAGTTTTCGTAGACGAATTTCAGCGCGTCGGCGGTCGCGAGGTTTCGGCTTTGGGCGATCATCCCGTAGATTTTTGCGAGGATGAAATAACGCGTGTCAATGTCCCCGGCCAGGCCGTTGCTGACGTAGCGGCGCTCGGCGGAAAAATCGCCCACGTCTTTCCAATTTTTCGGGTCGGAGAGGAATTCCGCGAGAGCCTGCTCATAGTCCGCGCTGGTGTAGTATTCGATGTTGCGCGCGGCCTCCAGATCCTGGAAATGTTCCTGCCACTCCGCGCTGGAACTGTCCCAGTACGCGCGGCAGGAGGAGAGGAAGTAGGTCAATACCGGGCCCTTGAACGCCGACGCGAATTGGAAGGGGACGTCGGCGTTGACGGAGACCAGCTCGCGGTCGTCGGTCAAATCGTAAATGTAGACGCCGATGTCTTCGGCGGTACGGTCGGGATGGCAGCTGTTCGCGCCGGGGAGCAGCGCGTCGAGGAAGGCCCGGGTGTGATCGGGACGCGGGGTGGGCGTGCGGGTGGGGACGGCCGTTTGGGTGGGGGCCGCCGTCGGGGAGGGGGACGCGGCAGGCGTCGCCGGGCTGGGGCTGGGAGTCGGGACGGGCGTCGGGCTGGGAGCGCAGGCAAAGGTCGAGAAGGCCAGTCTCAGGATGACGGTCAAAGTCAGGAGGCGGGAGGTCGTTTTCATGGGCGGGCGCTATTTTAATTCAATTTTTCTTTTTCGGTCTTTCGGTCGGCGGAAAGCCGCCGGGACAAAAGACCTTTGCGGTTTCGCGCCGAATCAATGTAGAATTGCCAAAGGAGGCCGCCATGAGCAGAGCGCGCGCAAAACGTATTTTGGGGATGACCGTCCGACAGTGGGCGGTGTTGGGGATTCTTTTTCTAAGCATAGTGTGTGTGCTGGCCGGCGGACTGTGGTGGCTGAACTCGATCGTGGCCTCGACCTACGCCGGGCTGAACGCGCAGATCGCCGCCGTCACCCCGCTGCCGACCGCGACGCTTACGCCCACCGCGGCGCCGACCGCGACCGCTTCTCCCACGCCGATCGCGTATGAGTCGCTCATCCCTGCTGGGTGGCTGCAGGCCGAAAGCGACGCCGCGCCCGGGATGGAGGTCTGGCTGCCGAATAGTTTTGTTGTGCCGCTCGAATCGGAAAGGGACGCGTCTTACAAGATCGTTGACCCGGCCGACGAGAGCGCGCAGTCGGTCGTGTTTCTCAGGGATACCGCCCCCAGCGCGTATTTCATTTTCACCACCTTCCAGCTTTACACGCGCCCGGTCTTCGCTTCGGGCCTCGATAAGATGATCGACGCGCAGTTCGCGGACTTGATGAAGAACGGGATTTTGCTCGAACGCCGAACTTTCGCTTTTCAGACGGAAGATTATCCCGCCCGGCGGTTGACCTTCGAGGTCAGTTTCAACGGCTCGGAAGCCGGGCTGGCAATCTATGCGATCCAGGTCGGGACCGATGTGTTCTATCTGGGCTTTACGACGCCGTTCAATGAATTGTATACACGGTTGCCCGATTTTGACCGCATCGTACAGACGTTCCGCGTGGTGAAGTGATCGAAAAGCCGCGCTTTTTAGATCCCCGAAATTTCACTTTGGGATGAGCCTTCCGAAAGTAGAACTTTCGGATTCCATAACGGGTAAGCGGCAGTCACTTTTTGGTGACCGCCGCTTTTCATTATTGTCTTTGCAGGATGATCTTCAATCCGCCGTAGTAATTTTCCCCGCTGGTCTTTGTGCAGGTGGGCGGCGTCAGGTCGGAGAGGAGAACGCCTCCGTCCGCGGCGCGCAGGCTGTACATCACGCCCGTGGACAGGAGCGCGTCGGCATAGCCGTTGCCCAGTTCAGGTTTGAAGCCGGTGAAGAAGCGCTCTTCGCCTCCTGCCCATGAAAGGATAAATTCCACGCCGGGGATCTGCCGCCGCCCGGTCGTCAGCATGGCGAAGACCTGGAGGAGTCCTTCGGGCAGCGTCTCGTCGCAGACGATTTCCTGCGAGGCGAGTTCGAACGGCGAGCCGGGGCGCGGCGTGGGAGTCCGCGTGGGACGCGCGGTGGGGGTGTATTCGGGGAAGGGCGCGGACTCGTCGGAGGGAGTTGAGGTGGCCGGCAGCGGGACGGGCGTCTCGTCGCGCGGCGGGACGGGCGGCGCGACAGCCTCCGTCGGCGTGGACGAAGGGACGACGGCGCCGATTCCCTGCAGGGCGGAGGCGAGTTGCGCGAGCTGGTAGGATTGCAGGGCGTCGCCGCTGGATAGCGCGCGCTGGGCCTGCCCCGAAAGCGCCTGATAGGAATCCGGGTCGCCCAGCAGCGCGAGACGCGCTTCCGCGCGCGGCAGGTCGTTGTTCGCGACGTAGGCCGCGGCGATGACGGCGCGGTAGCGGTCCTTGAAGTCGGCGCGCAGGGCGGCGGGGGACGCGTCCGCGACTTTGACGGGGGCGAAGATCCACGCGTAGGCCAGCCCCAGCGCGAGGCCGGCGAGGAGGGCGAGGACGGTTTCCCACGGGAAACGTCTCATGGCGAAGACGCTCCGCCGGAGGGCTGCCAGCCGCGTAGGTCCTCGACGAGCGCCCGGAGCGCGGACATCTCCGATGGCGAGTAGCCGGCCGAAGGTCCGAATTGAAGCGCCTGCGAGGCGATCCCGGCGGGCGGGTCGCTTCCGAAGATCGCCAGTCGACGCGCCGCCAGGTCGAGGTCGCGTTCCGATTGGTAGGCCTCGGCGACCATCAAAATGTAGTCGGCGCGGAAGTCGGCGCGCAGGGTTTCGGGAGGCAGGTCCACCACTTCCACCGGGCTGACGACCCAGCCGTAGAACAGTCCGAGTCCCGCGCCCGCGGCGAGCGCGAGCAAAGCCCAAAGCCATCGTTTCATGCTTGTATTTTGCCACAGGTGGGGGGAAATGAAAATGCCCGGACAGGCGACCGGCGGCGCCCGAAGACGCCTCCTTACCGCTGCTGCCTCTCGGCCCTGGCGGGGTTCGAAGGGCTTCGCCGCGCCGGGCCTGCCCGGACGACGCAAGGATACCATGAAAAAGATGGAGGCGCTCCGAATGATGAGAATTTGGAATCCCGAAGTTCTACCTCGGGAAAGCCGCAAGTAGACCTTGCGAAACCCTTTTTACTCATATCGGCGTCGAAAGGCTCATGTCGGCTGCGCGTGCGCGAATCTGCGGACGCGCAGCCTGCCTCCCATTTTTCCCATTTGCGTTTACAATCGGCGCACATTTGATTTGGAACTGATGGACCGCGAAACCCCATCCCTGCGCTCCTCCCCATTTTCTGCGAAGATGGAGAGGATCGGGGAGGAGTCTGGCGCTCCCTGAGTTCCCGGGAGGTTCCCTTGACTCGTCAATCCAATCGCGGGTCGGAATTTGACTCGGTAAAGGCGCTGGTCGAGCGGCTCGGCCTGCCGGTTAAAAATCTAGCGCTGTACGCCCGCGCGCTCACGCACCGTTCCTTCGTCAACGAATACGCCGCCGTGGAAGACAACGAGCGTCTCGAATTTCTCGGCGACGCCGTGCTGGACTTCGTAGTCGGCGCGTGGGTCTATCATCATTTCCCGGAGATGGCGGAGGGCGAGCTGACCAAACTTCGCTCCGCGTTGGTGCGGACGGATTCCCTCGCCGCGTTCGCCCGCCGCCTGAACTTTGGGCCGGCTCTCCGTCTCGGACGCGGCGAACTGGCTTCGGGCGGCCGCGACCGCGACAACCTGCTGTGCGGCGCGTTCGAAGCCTTCGTCGGCGCGCTGTACCTCGATGCCGATATCCAGTCTGTGACGCGGTTCGTCGAGCCGCTGCTGGAATCCACGCAGGAGCGGATCCTGTCCCAGCCCGACCTCGCCGACGCGAAGTCCCGCCTGCAGGAATGGACGCAGGGACAGAAACTCGGCGCGCCCGCCTACGCGCTGGTGGACAAGGCCGGTCCCGAACACGCGCGCACCTTCGAGATCGAAGTCCGCTTGAACGGCGAATCCCTCGGCCGCGGACGCGGTTCCAGCAAAGCCAGCGCCGAGCAGGAAGCCGCGAAAGCCGCGCTGGAAAAACTGGGAATCAAATAGCGGTCGTCGAAAGCCGCCCGCGAAACGTCAATCCAAAATCGTAAAACGTAGATCGAAAACTCCACATGCCTCTTCGTCTTAAATCTCTCGAACTGCACGGATACAAGACCTTCGCCTCGCGCATGGAATTCCAATTCGGCGAGGGGATCACCGCCATTGTCGGGCCGAACGGCTCGGGCAAGTCGAACATCGCCGACGCGCTCCGCTGGACTCTCGGCGAACAATCCTACGGTCTCTTGCGCGGCAAGAAGACCGAAGACATGATCTTCGCCGGGTCGGAGAGCCGTCCCAAAGCGGGGATGGCCTCCGCCACCATCACGTTCGACAATTCCGACGGCTGGCTGCCGGTGGACTTCTCCGAAGTCGCCCTGACGCGCCGCGCCTACCGCGACGGTCACAACGAATACCTGCTCAACGGACAACAGGTGCGCCTGCGCGACATCAACGAACTGCTGGCGGCTTCGGGACTGAGCGAGCGGACGTATACCATCCTCGGTCAGGGACTCGTGGACGCCTCCCTCGCGCTCAAAGCGGACGAACGCCGCCGTCTCTTCGAGGAGGCGGCGGGCATCGGTCTCTATCGCACGCGCCGCGACGAGGCATTGAAACGCCTCGAGACGACCCAGCGCAACCTGGAACGCGTGCTGGACATCCTTGCCGAATTGGAGCCGCGTCTCCGCTCGCTGGAACGCCAGGCCAAGCGCGCCAACGAGTTCACGCGCGCCCAGGCCGACTTGAAAGTCCTCCTGCTCGACTGGTACGGCTACCACTGGCATCACGCGCAGGACGAGTTGAACGCCGTCCACGACACCCTGCGCGTGGAGGAAGTCCGCGCCCGCGAGTCGCGGGAAGCGCACGCCCGCGTCCAGGCGGAGTTCGGCGGGTTCCGCGAGCGCCTGTCGGGACTGCGCGCCCAACTCAACGCCTGGCATCGCGAGGCTGCGGACCTGCACAGCAAAAAAGAAACCGTCAGCCGCGAACTGGCTGTGTTGGAGGAACGCCGGCGCGCGCTGGCGGCGAGTCAGCAGTCCCTGCTGAGCGAGCAGGAACGCGCCGCGGGCGAGGAGACCCTCGCGCAGGAGCGCATCTTCGAGATCGAGCAGGAAGTCGTCCGCCAGCAGGGCGAACACGAGGAAGCCAAACTGCAATTGAGCGCGGCCCAGTCCGCGCTGCAAGCCCGCCAGGAGGAACGCGCCGCCGCCGAGCGGAGACTGAACGAGGCGCGGGCGCAGATCGCGGCGCTGCAATCCCAGCGCGCCGAAACCCAGGCGCGCCTCGACGAATTGAAGACGCGCATCGAAGCGCAGAATCAAAAATTGGACGCGGCGCGCGCCGCGATCCAATCCACAGAGTCCGCGCTCAAAAACGCGGAAGCGCAGCTGCGCGAGTCGCGTCTGGCGCGCGAGCGCGCCGAAGCGGAATTGACCGAGGCGGAACAGAAGGCGGAAAGCGGAAAACGAAAAGCGGAGAACGCCGCCGCTGAATTGCGCCAGCAGACGCAGAAGCGCGATGCCCGCGCCGCCGAACACGCCAAACTACAGGCGCAACTCGAAGTCCTCGAGCAGGCCGAAGCCTCGCTCACCGGTTACGCCGAAGGGACGCGCCTGCTCCTCGACGCGGCGCGCCAATCCCGCCTCTCGACGCGCGGCGCGTTGAGCGCGGCGCTGGACGTCCCCGCGGAACTCGAAACTGCCATCGCCGCCGCGCTGGGCGATTCGCTCGACGCCATCCTCGTCTCTGGCGCGTCTGTCGAAGACGCGCTCGATCTGCTGGAGCGAGGCGAGGGCCGCGCGGCGCTCTTCCCGCTCAACGACGGGAGACCGGGTCTCGCCGAGGACCCCGCGCTCTCGACAACGAACGATCCCGATTGCCTCGGCGTGGCCGCGTCGCTGCTGCGCGTCCCCGACGACTTGCGGATCGCCGCGCAGCTGCTGTTGGGGAACACGCTCGTGGTGAAAAACCGTTCCGCCGCGCGGCGACTGGCCGCGGGACTCCCCGCGCACGCGCGCGCGGTGACGCTCTCGGGCGAGGTCTTCCGCGCCGACGGACTCATCCTGGCCGGCAAGACGCCTCGCTCCGGGACCCTCAGCCGGCCGCGCCAACGCCGCGAGACTCAGACCTCCCTGGCCTCCGTCGCGGAGACGTTGTCCGCGCTGGAGGCCGCGCTGGCGCGGCTGAGCGCGCAGGTCGAGTCGGCGCGCGGGGAGCAGGCGCAGGCCGAGGCGGAGGTCCGCGCGGCGCGGACGCGGCTGGAGGCGGCGCGCGCGGCCGAGCAAAAGTCCGCGCTCGAGGCGGAGTCGGCGCGGAGGCAGTTCGAGTTCGCGCAGGGTCAGGTGGCGGGGTTGACGGAGGAGATCGCGGCGGCGGAATCGGATCGGGAACGCGCGGCCGGTTCGAGGTCGGAGATGGAGGCGAACGCGGCCGCGGCGCAGGAGTCGGTTCGCGAGTTCGCGTCCGAGTTGGCCGCGCTGTCGCTGGATGAAGTCCAGGAGCAGGTCACGTATTGGACGGCGCGGGTCGCCGTCTCAAAGGGCGCGCTGGCGGAGGCGTTGAACCGTCGCAGCGAGCGGACGGGCGCGGCGGAGCGTCTGGGCGGGCAGAAGTCGGAGGTGGCGAATCGGCTGGAGGAGGCCGCGCGCGCCGTCGTCGGGTTGGATGCGGAGAAGGAGTCGCTGCGGGCGCGGGAATCCGAGTTGGCGGTCCAGATCGAGGGGTTGAACGCGCAGGTCGATCCCGCGGAGAAGGATTTGGAAAGCGCCGAGCAGCAGGAGAAGGCATATCAATTGCAGGAGGGCGAGGCGCAGCGGGCGATGACGAACGCCGAGCGGTCGCTGGGGCAGGTGCAGTTGGAGTTGACGCGGCGGCAGGAGGCGCTGGTTTCGCTGAGGCAGCGCGTCGAGGACGACTTTGGGCTGGTGCAGTTCGATTACCGCGAGAATGTGTCGGGGCCGGTGCCGCTTCCGCTGGAGGGGATGGTGGAGCAGCTGCCCGTGGTCACGTCGCTGCCGCCGGAGTTGGAGGAGCAGATGACGCGGGCGCGCCAGCAGTTGCGGCGGATGGGCGCGGTGAATCCCGAGGCCGCGCAGGAGTACGAGGCGGAGTCGCAGCGTTACGGGTTTATGAAGGCGCAGGTGGAGGATTTGCGCAACGCGGAGGCGGACATCCGCCAGGTGATCGCCGAGCTGGACGACCTGACCCAGAGGGCGTTCCACAAGACGTTCGAGGAAGTGGCGAGCGAGTTCCGCAATATTTTTGTCAAGTTGTTCGGCGGCGGTTCGGCGCGGTTGACGCTGACCGACCCGGATAACCTGGTCGAGACGGGCATTGAGATCGAGGCGAAGTTACCCGGCCGCCGCGAGCAGGGACTGGGGCTTTTATCCGGCGGCGAGCGAAGCCTGACGGCGATCGCGCTGGTGTTCGCGCTGTTGAAGGTCTCGCCGACGCCGGTCTGCGTGATGGACGAGGTGGACGCCATGCTCGACGAGGCCAACGTGGGACGCTTCCGCGACCTGCTGCGCGAGTTGAGCCGCGATACGCAGTTCGTGGTCATCACGCATAACCGTAATACGGTGCAAGCCGCGGATGTTATTTACGGCGTGACGATGGGACGCGATTCGGCCAGTCAAGTGATCAGTTTGAAGTTGGACGAGATCACGGAGGAGATGATGGGGAGGAGCAGGGGGTAGGGGGATGGGATTAAAAACTGGAAGGCTGCGCGACGTGCAACCTTCCAGTTTTCGAGCGATTCACGGTTAATAAACCAGCGTCTTCTTGTCGGCGCTGACGCGCTTGCGGAACATGTAGTAGGTCCAGCCCTGGTAGGCCAGCACGATGGGGACGAAGATCAGGGCGACGACGGACATGACCGTCAGCGTGTATTGCGAGGAGGAGGCGTTGTAGATGGTCAGCGACCAGTCGGGGTTGAGACTGGAGACCATGACGCGCGGGAACATGAGCGTGAAGAACGTGACCTGCGTCAACACGATGTGGAGCGCGGTCATCACGAAGGCCCAGCCTTCCATTTTGCGGTTGATGAAGTAGATGGCGACCAGCAGCGCGACGAACGAGGCGATGGGCGTGATGCCCGGGTCTATGCCGAGTTTGGAGCGGATGTCGGTGTAGAAGTAGGTGGCGATCAGCAGGAGTGTGGCGACGACCACGGCGGCGATATACAGTTTTTTGGAAAACGCGATGGCGCGTTCGCGTAGTTCGCCTTCCAGTTTCAAGCCGAGGAAGTTGGCGCCGTGCAGGAGGAAGACGACGACGGTGGTCAATCCGCCGAGCAAGCCGTAGGGATTCAGCAGGGTGAAGAGGTTGCCCGTGTACATCATGTTTTCGTCAATCGGGACGCCGCGCGCCAGGTTCGCGAACGCCGCGCCGAGCAGCAGCGAGGCGATGAACGAACCGACCGCGATCATCCAGTCGAAGCGGCTGCGCCAGGCGGGGTTGGAGTCTTTGGAGCGGTATTCGAAGGAGATGCCGCGCAGGATCAGCCCGACCAGCAGGAGGAACAACGCCAGGTAGAAGCCGCTGAACATGGTGGCGTACCAGTGCGGGAACGCGGCGAAGGTCGCGCCGCCGGCGGTGAGCAGCCAGACCTCGTTGCCGTCCCAGGTGGGGCCGATGGCGTTGATGACGGCGCGGCGTTCCTCGTCCTTTTTGCCGAGGAAGGGCAGGAGCATGCCCACGCCGAAGTCGAAGCCTTCGAGGAAGAAGAAGCCGATCCACAGGATGGCGATCAGGATGAACCACAGGGTTTGGAGAAATTCGTAGGACATGTTGGGCCTCCGGTTAGTCGTCCGCGCCGACGAGGGCGGGGGCAACGTCAACAGATTCGTGCATGGCGGCGTCGGGGTCCGCCGCGGCGTATTTGAACATGAGTTTGACCATGGCGACGGCCAGCGCGCTGTAGACGGCGGTGTAGCCGATGAGCGAAATCCACAGGTCGAGGACGGTCAGGTTCGGGGAGACGGCGTCTTCCACTTTGAGCAGGCCGTAGACGATCCAGGGTTGGCGTCCCATCTCGGTCAGGATCCAGCCGCTGGCGTTGGCGAGATACGGAAGAGCCAGCGCGCCGAACGGGACGAGTTTCAGCCATTTGGCGTTTTCATAATCCTTTTTGCGGGTCGCCCAGAGGAACCAGGCCGAAGCGCCCATCATAATGAGGCCGAAGGTCATCATGATGCGGAACGTCCAGTAGGTGACGACCATCAGCGGGATGTAGTCGCCGGGGCCGTATTGCTGTTCGTATTGCGCCTGCAATTCGTCCACGCCCTTGACTTCGCAGGAGAAGTCGTTGCAGGCCAGAAAACTCATCAGGTACGGGATGCGGAGCGACCAGACTTCCTGTTTGCCGCTCAAGTCGCCGATGGTGAGCAGGGAGAAGGAGGCGGGCTGCTCGGTCTCCCAAATGGCTTCGAGCGCGGCCAGTTTCATCGGCTGGACTTCCTTCATGTACTGTCCCATGGTGTGACCGCCGAGGAAAACCATTGTGCTGGCGATCAAGCCGACCAGCGCGCCGATATGGAAGGAGCGTTTGAAGAACTCGACGTTCTGCTTGCGGACGAGACGCCAGGCGCTCACTGCCAGGATCAGGAAGGCGGCCATCGCCAGGCCGTCCGCGAGGGTGTGCCAGATGAAGATCCACGCCTTGGGGTTGACGACCAAAGCCAGGAAGTTCACCATCTCAAGGCGCCCGTTGGCGCTGTTGTAGACGAAGGCCTCCGCTGGCGGGGCCTGCATGAATCCGTTCGCAAGCAGGATCCAGATGGCGGACAGGTTCGAACCGATGGCGACCAGCCAGATCGAGGCGAGATGCACTTTTTCGGGGACGCGTCCCTCGCCGAAGATCCAGATTCCCAGGAAGGTGGATTCCATGAAGAAGGCCAGCAGGGCTTCGATCGCCAGCGGCGCGCCGAAGATGTCGCCTACGAAGCGGGAATACTCCGACCAGTTCATGCCGAACTGGAATTCCTGCACGATGCCGGTCACAACGCCGATGGCGAAATTGATCAGGAATAGTTTGCCCCAGAATTTCGTCATCTTTCGCCAGGACTCGTCCCGCGTCTGATAGTAGCGGGTTTGGAAATACGCCACGAACCAGCCCAGTCCCAGCGTGAGCGGGACGAAGAGCCAGTGGTAGATGGTGGTCAGCGCAAACTGCCATCGGGAAAGGATTGTCGGATCCATGGATTCTCCTTGTTGAAAAAATAACGCGCCGGAGACGCGTGGATTTATGACGGAACGGAAATTGTCGGCGGCGCGCCGGCCGCCTCCTGAGCGAGACTTTCGAACGTGACGGCCTCCATCTCGCGCAGCATCGCCGCCTGGACGCGTCCCCACTTCGACCGCACCGGGCACTCGGCTCGGAACGGGCAGTCGGTCTCTCCCTTCGGCTGCAAACATTCCGAGAGCAGGATCGGCCCTTCGAACGCCTCGACAACGTCCTTCAAGGTGATTTCCGCCGCGGGGCGGGGGAGCTCGAGTCCGCCGCCGCGCCCGGCGAAAGTCCGCGCCAGGCCGTTGGCGGCCAACTGCGCCACGATGCGCGGCATCAACGCTTTGGGGATCAACATCTCGCGCTGGATGTGTCCCGAAGCCAGACGCGTGCCGGGCGGACGTTTGGCGAGCGCCAAAATAACTCGTGCGGCATAATCGGTTTGACGGTTGATCTGGAGCATGGTTGTCTTTCGCTCTCTTGCGGATTGCGCTGGCGAGATGCCTTTACCATTACTTTAAAAGTTAACGATTACTATTATTGTAATAATTGCAATGCAAAAAAATAATGTGTCAAATGTCATATTAAAATTACGCAAATGTCAGGGATAATCGCGGAAATGGAATTCTGGCGAGGAGTAGTTGCAAAGTCCAGCCGCGAATTTTCCCCTTCCGTTTCGCGAGCCAGCCGCCGGGAGAATCGTCCGCCCTTTGCTCAAAGCCAGCAGAGAATCGCAATATAATTGCCCACGCGCCCTCATCCCGACTCTCTCCCGAAGTTCGCCCTCGGAGAGCGTTTTAAAATCCCATTTCGGACACGGATGGCGCGGAATTCACGGAAAAACCCAAAGAGAAAATCCGTGCGATCGTGCTTCCGTGAAATGTTCGTAGACGATCTCTCGGCGCAAAAGTCTCTTCAAGACGGGGAGATCGTCCGCGTGGCAGAATTTTGTGATATAAAGCAACCAATGGCAGACAATAACGAAATCCTTTTTGAAGTTGAAACGCCGCTTGGGTTTCACGTCCGCGTGACGGTTGAATATTGGAATGTGATTGTCGCCATCAAGCATCCCGTCATGCGCGGACGCGAAGCAGACGTTCAAGATGATTTGCGAAATCCTGACGAAATTCGTTTGAGCAAACGGGACCCAGGCGTTTATCTTTTCTATAAACCCGAACGCATCGGCAGGTGGGTTTGCGCGGTGACAAAACGGCTCGACGGCGAAGGATTTTTGATCACCGCGTATCCAACCGACGCAGTGAAAGAAGGAGAGCGAATATGGCGCAGGTAAAGGTTTACTACGATCAGCAAGGCAATACGCTTACCGTCTGGTTTGGCAACCCCCAGGATGAATTTGTCGCCGAAGAGACTGGAGACGAGGTCATCCTGATGAAAGACAAGAATGGGAATGTAATTGGCTTCGAAAAACTGAATTACATCCTGCCTGCATCCACGCGGTTGAATGTCGCATTTGAAACGGTCGCCGCATAAATTTCAATACGAAATGGGAAAAGACTTCCGAGGTTGCTGAGACTTCGGAAGTCTTGTTTTTGGGCTGGAGGAGGCCGTCCGCGAATGAAGCCGCGAATTCGCGAATGGACGGCGCGCAATTCGTGCATTCGTGAAATATTCGCGGACGGTCTCTCGGCGCGGAAGTCACTCCTCAAAGCCAGCAGCGAATCGCAATATAATTGCCCACGCGCCCTCATCCTAACCCCCTCCCGAAGGGAGAGGGGACTCTCTTCCCCAAAGGGGGGAAGGGTTGGGACGAGGGAAAGTATCTGTCCTGGAGAAAACATGCCCCACACTCAAAACCGCGCTGTGATGAACTGGTTATTCTTCTTTGCATTCGTCGTCGCCTTCCTGGTCGTCTTCGGAGGGATCGTCCGCCTCACCCGCTCAGGTCTCTCCATCGTGGAATGGAATCCCGTCAGCGGGGTCGTCCCTCCCATCGGCGAGAAAGCCTGGGCGGAGGAGTTCGCCAAATATCAGCAGACGCCCGAATACCAGCACATCAACTCGTGGATGACGTTGGACGATTATCGTTTCATTTTCTGGCTCGAATGGATTCACCGCTTCGTCGCCCGGCTGGCTGGGCTGACCTACGCCATCCCCGTCTTTTATTTCCTCTTCAGCAAAGCCATCCCGTGGCGGGAGTTTGGCGTCTATTTCCTGATGGGGATGCTCTTCATCGGACAGGCTTTCATGGGATGGTACATGGTCGCCAGCGGACTCGTGGACCGTCCCGCCGTGGACCATTTCCGCCTGACGATTCACCTGCTCTTTGCCTTGACCCTGCTCGGACTCGCCCTGTGGACGGCCTTCGGCCACCGCTACGGATTCCCCGCTTCCGCCGCGCCGGCGAAGTGGTCTCCGCTCTCGAAACTGGCCCTGGCCTCCTTCGTCGTCCTGCTGATTCAAATCTCCTACGGCGGCCTCGTCGCGGGACTGAAGGCGGGACACGTCTCGAACACCTGGCCGCTCATGCTGGGACAGTGGATTCCCAAGGGCATCTTCGGCGCGGACGGATTCAACTGGCCGAATCTCTTCGAAGTCCCGCAGACGGTGGTCTACATCCACCGCTGGTTCGCCTTCCTGGGACTGATCCTCGTGCCGCTGGCGTACTGGCAGGCGAAGAAGCGCAACTATCCTCCCGAAATTCAGCGCGGATTGGTCTGGCTGATCGTCGCGGTTACGACGCAGATCACGCTCGGAGTCCTCATCGTGCTGACCAACGTCAACGTCCCCATCGCCTCCATCCATCAGGCGGGCGCGGTGACGTTATTCTGGCTGGCGATATTTTTTCTCCACAGGCTGCGCGCGCTGGATCGCGCCCGCAGTTAACGCGAAGACTTCCAAAGCCGCGAGACTTTGGAAGTCTTTTTTATTCGCGACGGCGTCCATGTCACGGACTGACGACGATTTGGATGTAGACTGTGTCGCCGAATAATTCTCCCTCTGGATTCACCGCCTGCCATTCGCTTTTATACGTCCCCTCGGCGGAGGGCGCGACGAAGACGATTCTCAACGTGACCTGCGCGCCCGCCCGCGCGGGGTAAAGCGGAATCTCCGCGGGCGCGCCGAGCGTCTCGCCGTTGATGTTGCGGAGTTTGTAGCGCGCGTCCCAATCGCAGCCGCCGCTGTTTTTCACCAGCCATTGCTTGTCTATGGATTGACCCGGCGAGACGGCGGTGTCGTCTTCGTAGGTTGGATCGGAGAGCCAGGTCAACCCGTCCGCGCAGGGAGGGATGGGGGATGGTTCAAGCGTCGGCGTGGGGGAGAGGGTGGGGAGAGGGACCGGGGTGGCCGTGTCCGCCTGGAGGGTGGGAGGAGGCGGGGTCGGGGAGGCGAGTCCGCCGGGAGGGCGGAAGAGGGTCGGGGAGACGGTCGGCGCGCAGGAGGAGGAAGTCCACAAGAGAATCAAAACGAACGCGGAGGCGATTCGGGGGAGGAGTCGGTCCGCGTTCATTTTTGCTTGAGAATTCGGAAGTTTTGCGTCCTGAAGTAGAACTTCAGGATTCCTGTTTCCGAGTTTATGCTTCTTCGTCGCCCAGGCCGCCGTCGGAATCGTCGCCGCCCATATCAATGGGGAGGGAGAGTTCGCCGCCGAGGGCTTTGGCGCGGATGACGTTTTCGATTTCCGCGGCGAGGTCGGGGTTGGCGCGCAGGTAGTCTTTGGCGTTTTCGCGTCCCTGCCCGATGCGGACGTCGCCGTAGGAGAAGAAGGCGCCGCGTTTTTGGACGATCTCGAGCTGGGTGGCGAGGTCGAGCAGGTCGCCGACTTTGGAGATGCCTTCGTTGAACATGATGTCGAACTCGGCGGTGCGGAAGGGCGGCGCGACTTTGTTTTTGACGACGCGCACGCGGGTGCGGTTGCCGATGACTTCGTCGCCCACTTTGATGGATTGGATGCGGCGCACGTCGAGGCGCACGGAGGCGTAGAATTTGAGGGCGTTTCCGCCGGTGGTGGTTTCGGGGTTGCCGAACATTACGCCGATCTTCTGGCGCAGTTGGTTGGTGAAGATGACGGTGGTCTTGGTCTGGTTGATGGCGCCGCTGAGTTTGCGCAGCGCCTGCGACATGAGTCTGGCTTGCACGCCCATGGTGGCGTCGCCCATGTCGCCTTCGATCTCGGAACGGGGGACGAGCGCGGCGACGGAGTCCACCACCACCAGGTCCACGCCGCCGGAGCGGACGAGGGTTTCCACGATTTCGAGGGCCTGTTCGCCGGTGTCGGGTTGGGAGACGAGCAGGTCGTTGATGTCCACGCCGCATTTGGCCGCGTAGGTGGGGTCGAGGGCGTGTTCCATGTCTATGTACGCGGCGGTTCCGCCCATCTTTTGGGCCTCGGCCACGATGTGTTGACAGAGGGTGGTCTTGCCCGAGGCCTCGGGTCCGTAGATTTCGGTGATGCGTCCGCGCGGCACGCCGCCGACGCCGAGGGCGATGTCGAGCGAGAGCGAGCCGGTCGGGACGGTTTCAGTCTGCATGGTGTGGGCCTCGCCGAGGCGCATGATCGAACCGTCGCCGTAGCGTTTGATGATGTCGCCGACGGCTTTGTCCAGCACGGCCTTCTTGCCTTCGTCCATTACTGGGCCAGCGGGGACTTTTTCTTTCGGGGTGGATCGTTTTGCCATGGTCCTTCTCCAGGGTTAAAATTCCAGCAACGTTTGTGTCGAGTGATTGGGAGTATAGCACAGATGTTCGGGTAGTCAAGGTCTCCTGGTCGCGGTCGGCGTCGGCGTCATCGGGACGAAGTTCAGCGCGGGCGTGGGCGGCGGGACGGTCTCGAGGTAGCCGTACATTTTGTAGGTGAAGTACGTCACCTGCCCGGGCAGGATCTCCACCCAGAATCGGTGGTCGCGGCCGTCGTAGATGAAACTGACGCGGTACAGCCCGGCCGGCAGGTCGCTGAGCGCCATATTCTCCTGGTAATAGGGGTCGGGATGGATGGCCTCATTGATGTACGTCCGCACTTCGCGCACGCGGCCGGTATCCTCCGAGATCACCCGCACCGTGAAGCCCTGGAGCGGCTGGTCGTTTAACTGGATGATATTTCCCGCCAGCACGCCCCATCCCTGCGGCGGGACGAGCCAGAGTTCGGGGTTGAGCGTGTGGTGGTACGTGTTGTGTTCCAGCCGCACTTCAAAGTGGAGATGCGGCCCGGTCGTCTTGCCGGTGTCGCCTACGCGTCCCAATTGTTCGCCGGCCTCCACGTGCTGTCCCACAGTCACGTCCACGCGCGACATGTGCGCGTAGACGGTGTAGAGCGGCCTGCCCTGAAAGCCGAAGTCGTGGCGGATGGAAACCGCCAGCCCGTAGGGGTCGGTCGCGTCGTTAACGTTGCCGGTGTAAAATCCGCCGCCCGCCCAAACCACCGTCCCCGGGCCGGCCGCCACTACAGGCGAGCCAGCCTTGGCTTCGATGTCAATTCCCGTGTGGACGACGTTGGCGAAGAACACGCCGCCGTAGCGGTAATCGGGCAAAGGCCAGTTGACCTCGCTGGCGGGGTTGGGACGGGTGAAATAAAAATGATCGTAGGAGGAAACCGCCCAGGGGACGGGATACAGGGGCGGACGCCAACCTGAGATGGGATCCGCGTCGGGCGAGGGGAGGACGAATCGGAGCGGGGCGGCGGTCGCGGCCTGGACCCCGGGCGGGGACGCGGTCTCGAAGGCCGGCGCGGCCAGCGGAGTCGGTTCCGCTTTCGCTGCGGACGCCGCGCAGGAGGCGAGGAGGAGGGCGATCAGCGAGCAGGATACGACAATCAGCGGCCAGCGGCCAGCGACCGAGCGTTTTCTTGAATGAAGAGACGAATACTGTGCCTGAAACATGTCATTCCCTGACAATGCGACTACAAGACCACGAGACGACGAGATGTTCTGTCGCAATGAAGCAATCCCCAGCCTGCAAAGAGGGCGCTCCGATGCCTTTGGCGTCTCACAATGACAGTGAAAAGCGATGATTGCAACAAAGTATCCATGAACGGGGGAGCGCCTCCGAATGATGAAAATTTGGA
>DKTP01000104.1:10581-22595 GCA_002473085.1 Anaerolineales bacterium UBA7227 | reverse complement strand
CTGCTCACTGCTCACTGCTCACTGATCACTGAACACTGCTCACTGGGCTACCCCATCCTCCCCGTAATGTACGCCTCGGTCAACTCTTCCTTCGGCTTCATAAACATCTGCGCCGTCTCCGAGACTTCCACCAGTTCGCCCATCCAGAAGAAACCGGTCACGTCCGAGACGCGCGCCGCCTGCTGCATGTTGTGCGTCACGATGACAATGGTGTAATCACGCTTCAACTCGGCGATCAACTCCTCCACGCGCAGCGTCGCGACCGGGTCGAGCGCCGAGGTGGACTCGTCCATCAAAATGACCTCCGGCTGGATCGCCACCACGCGGGCGATGCACAACCGCTGCTGCTGTCCCAGCGCGAGGCTGAAGGCGTCGTCCTGCAATTTGTCCTTCACGTCGTCCCACAGCGCGGCGCGTTTGAGACTCTCCTCCACCAGTCCCTGCAACTGACTCCGATTCCCCGCCCGTCCCGTCACGCGCGGACCGAACGCCACGTTGTCGAAGATGGACTGTGGGAACGGGTTCGGCTTCTGGAAGACCATCCCTACGCGCTGGCGCAGGTCTACCACGTCCATGTCGGGCGCGTAGATGTCCGAACCGTCGAGCAGGATCTTCCCCTCCACGCGCGTCCCCGCGATGGTGTCGTTCATGCGATTCAGGCAGCGCAGGAACGTGGACTTCCCGCAGCCCGAGGGGCCGATCAGCGCGGTCACCTTGCGCGGCGGAATCTCCATCGTGATGTTTGACAGCGCGCGCTTCGCGCTGTAATAGAAGTTTAGATTTTGAATTGAAAAGGCGGAGTTTGCTTCTGGCATGAGGTGATTTTATCATCCTCTGTACACGGATGACGCGGATTCGGCGGATTTACACGGACAGATTTAAGAAATCCGTGCTGTCGTGAAATTTGTGTATGAAAGGATTTGCGCCCGCCTTTTTCCGCTATAATCAGCCCCGATGAACCCGCCTCGCCCCCTTTCCCTCATCTTTCATCTTTCATCTTTCTTCTTTCTTCTATTCATCCTCACTTCCTGTACCTCCTCCTCGCAAGCCTCCTCCAACTCTCCCGCCCTCTACATCGAGAACAAAGGCTCCGACACCATCGTCAACCTCGCGCTCGCCTGGGCGGAGAGATACCAGGCCGAGCATCCCGACGTGCGCATCTCGGTGACGGGCGGCGGCTCCGGCACGGGACTCGCGTCCCTCATCAACGGTTCGGCGGACATCGCCAACGCCTCCCGCAAGATCAAACCCGAAGAGGCAGCCGAGGCGCAGAAGAACGGCATCCAGCCTGTGGAGCATGTCATCGCCCGCGACGCGATCGCCGTCATCGTGAATCCCGAAAACCCCGTCGGCGAGTTGACGCTCCAGCAGGTCTCCGATATTTACAGCGGCAAGATCAACAACTGGCAGGAACTCGGCGGCGAAGACCGTCCCATTGTGAGGCTCTCGCGCGAGACCAACTCCGGCACGCACATCTACTTCCTCGAAACCGTCCTGCGCCTCGGCGAGAAGGACAACCAGACCCTCTTCTCGATGGACACGCTCCTGCTCCCGTCCTCCGAGGGCATCGTCGCCGAAGTGCGCGACAATCCCAACGCCATCGGCTACGACGGCCTGGGCTACGTCCCCAAAGACCTGAAAGTGATCGCCATCGCCCGCGCCGCGGACGGGCCGTACGTGCTGCCCTCCGCCGCGACGGTCAACGACAAGACCTATCCCATCGCCCGCGATCTCTATATGTACACCGCGGGCGAGCCGACGGGCGTCCTAGCGGCCTATCTTGATTGGATATTTTCTCCCGAAGCGCAGGAGATCGTTTTGCAATTGGGCTTTGTGCCGATAAAATAAAAAGGGATTCCGCAAGTTCTACTTGCGGCTTTCTCGAAGAAACCCGTGTGGGTCTGTAAAATCCGCGTCATCCGTGTACCAAAAGAAACCTCATGGAAAAATCCCTCAACTGGCGTGAATACCTCATCACCCGCCTCATCCGAATCAGCGGCTATTCTGCCATCGTCTTCGTCGCGGCCATCTTTTTCTTCATCCTCAAAGAAGGCCTGCCCGCCCTGACCGAAGTCAAACTCAGCGACCTGTTCGCCGTCCGCTGGTATCCCATCGAAGATTATTTCGGCCTGCTTCCCCTCGTCACCGGCTCGCTCATCATCACCGTCGGCGCCATGCTGATCGCCTTTCCCTTCGGGATTGCGACGGCGGTCTTCATTGCCGAGATCGCGCCGCGCTGGGTGCGCGAGATTCTCAAGCCGCTCGTGGAACTCCTCGCGGGACTCCCGTCCGTCGTGCTGGGATTCCTCGGGATCCTCGTCCTCGCCCCGAACCTGCGCCGCCTCCTCGACCTTCCAACGGGTCTGACCGCCCTGGCCGGGTCCATCCTCCTCGGCGGGATCGCCGTCCCGACCATCGTCTCCATCGCCGAAGACGCCCTCGACGCGGTCCCGCGCTCGTACCGCGAGGGCGCCTGGGCGCTCGGCGCGACGCGCTGGCAGACCATCTGGCGCGTGACTCTCCCCGCGGCGCGTTCGGGCGTTCTCACCGCCGTCATGCTCGGCATCGGACGCGCCATCGGCGAGACGATGACTGTGATGATGGTGACCGGCAACGCGCCCGTCCTGGCGGTCAAACTGGGCAGCATTCTCTCTCCCGTCCGCACGATGACCGCCACCATCGCCGCCGAAATGGGCGAGGTCGCCAGCGGAAGCGTCCACTACCACGTTTTGTTTTTCATCGGCATCGTCCTGTTCCTCATCTCTCTGGCCGTCAACGTCGCGGCCTCGTCCGTCGTCTTCCGCGCCAGAAAACGCGCGGAGAGAATCTTGTCTTGATGCTCAGGCTTTTCTGTACACGGATTTCACGGATTTTTTAAAACGCCCGCGCAAATCCGCGAACCAATCTCCAATCTCTAATTACCAATCGCCAACCGCCACCGCCATGACCTCCTCCACCCGTAACCTCATCCAACGCCTCGGCTTCGGCATGATGACGCTGATGGCCGTCGCCACCGTCGTCCCCATCATCGGCACGGTCGTCTATATCTTCGCGCAAGGCTCGCCTGCCCTCTCGTGGGAATTCCTCTCCGGCTTTCCGCGCGAGGGAATGCGCGCGGGCGGAATCCTGCCCGCCATCGTCGGGACGTTCTACCTCACCGTCGGCGTCGCGGTTTTCTCCGTCCCGCTCGGAGTCGCCGCGGCGATCTACCTCGCCGAATACGCGCCCGATAACAAGTGGACGCGTCTCATCCGCATCGCCATCATCAACCTGGCGGGCATCCCCTCGGTGGTCTACGGACTCTTCGGACTCGGCCTCTTCGTCATCTTTCTGAAGTTCGGCGCCAGCATTCTGGCCGCCTCGCTGACCCTCTCCATTATGACCCTTCCCGTCATCATCAGCGCCTCCGAGGAAGCGCTGCGCGCCGTCCCGCAGGCGTTCCGCACCGTCAGCATCTCGGTCGGCGCGACGCGCTGGCAGACCATCCGCCGCATCGTCCTTAAGGAGGCGCTGCCCGGCATCCTGACGGGAGTCATCCTCGGCCTCGAACGCGCCGCGGGCGAGACCGCTCCCATCCTGTTCACCGGCGCGGCCTTCTTCCTTCCCCGCCTGCCTCATTCTCCCTTCGACGCGACGATGGCGCTTCCCTATCATTTATTCGTCATCTCCACCCAGATCCCCGAAATGCCGATTCAGATCCAATACGGGACCGCCCTCGTCCTGCTCATCTTCGTCCTCGGCATGAATCTGACGGCCACCATCATCCGCTCGCGCGCCCGCGCCAAACGCCAGTGGTGATCTCCAATTGCCCATCTTCCAATGAATAAAATCGTCATCGAAAATCTCTCCCTCCAATATTCCGACGGCACCGAATCGCTCCGCAGCGTGAGCATGGGGATCCCCGCCAACCAGATCACGGTCCTGTTCGGACCTGCGGGCGGCGGCAAGTCCACCCTTCTGCGCTGCCTCAACCGCCTCAACGACCTGACCGAAGTCCGCGCTTCGACGGGCAAAATTTTGATTGACGGCGTAAACATCCTCGATCCCAAAACGGACGTGATCGCCCTGCGGCGGAGAGTCGGGATGGTCTTCGCCCGTCCCGTTGTCCTGCCCATGTCCATCCGCGGCAATTTGACCTATGGACTGGAACTCGCGGGCGAGACGCGCCGCGCCCGCCTCGACGAGGCGGTGGAGCGCAGCCTTCGTCTCGCGGCCATCTGGGACGAGGTGAATGACCGCCTCGACGATCCCGCCATCGCGCTTTCAGGCGGACAGCAGCAACGCGTCTGCCTGGCGCGCGTCCTGGCGCTCCAGCCCGAGATCGTCCTGCTCGACGAGCCGACTTCGGGACTCGATCCCATCTCCACCGGCAAAGTGGAGGCCGCCCTGCAGGAGTTGAAGAAAGACTATACCATCGTCCTTGTCCCGCACTCCGTCCAGCAAGCCGCCCGCACCGCCGACCATGCCGCGTTTTTCCTGCAAGGCCAACTGGTGGAGTTCCGGGCGGGACAGGATATCTTCACCAATCCGAGGGATAAGCGCACCGAGGATTACGTCACGGGGAGGTTTGGCTAACGTGGCGCCCGGCGAGGATTCTAAAACGGTCTGGTCTTCCGAAAGCGGCGACTTGCGAAAACAATCGCAGGCTCCCGTCAATACCAGGCCGCTTCCGCCGCGACAGCAAACCGCCTACCTGCACCGCGATAAAAGCGGGCGCGGCGGGAAGGTAGTGACGCTGGTCAGGAATCTGGTTCTAACGGACGATGATTTGAAAAGCCTGGCGAAAACGCTCAAACAAGCCTGCGGGAGCGGCGGGACGGTCCGTGAAGACGCCATTGAAATTCAGGGCGAGCAGCGGGAACGGGTCGCGGAAGTCCTGCGGAAATTGGGATACAAGGTGAAGATCGCGGGCGGTTGATGCGGGAATCTGGCAAAGTTGCAAAAAGCCTATTTTTACCTGGCAATCCTCTCGCGCTCGAATCAGACGACAACCTTGGCAGGCTCGGTAATGCCGTCTGGTAGCAGCCCCGCCTCTTTGACGATGCGCGGGACGATGTCCTCCCATCCCACCGGCATGATGTGCAGCCCGTGGACGCCCTGCGCTTCGTAACCCTTGATCTTGCGCGCCAATTCCAGGGCAATCTGCGCGCCCTCTTCCTGTGCGGCGCCGGCCTTGTCGGCTTCTTCCATCCGCTTCAGGATGGCGGGCGGGATGAACACGCCCGGCACCTGCGTCATGTACTGGGTCATCTTCAGGCTCTTGAGCGGCGTGATTCCCACCATGATGTAGACTTTGTCGAGGATGCCGCGTTTGGCGAGTTCGTTCAGCCAGATCTCGAATCGCTCCATATCGTAGACGAGATTGGTCTGGAAGAACTGCGCGCCCGCGTTGACCTTCTTATGCTCGCGCAGCGCCTGGAACTTCGGCTCGCTGGCGAACGGGGAGGCGGCCGCGCCGAGGAAGAACCTGGGCGGGAATTTGATCTCGCGCCCGTCGAGGTAGCGTCCTTCGTCGCGCATCCGACGCAGGATCCAGAGCATCTGGACGGCGTCGAGGTCGTTGATGTCCATGCGGCCGCGCGGATGAGGCGCTAACACGGGGCTGTCGCCGGTCACGCACAGCACGTTGCGGACTCCCAGCGCGGTCGCGCCGAGGATCTCGGCTTGCAGGCTGGCGCGCGTCCGGTCGCGCGCCGCGATCTGCATCACCGGCTCCGTGCCGTTCTCAATGGCGATCTTCGAGCAGGCCCAGGAGGTCATGCGCGGCGTGGCGGAGGCGTTGTCGGTGAAGTTGATGGCGGTCACATACGGCTTGACCAGGTTGATATTCTCGATCAATTTTTTGGTGGACATGCTCAACGGCGGCGCGATCTCGCAGGCCACCACGAACTCCCCGGCTTTGAGCCGTCTTTCCAGATCCGAAACGGGTTCAGAGTAGGCCGGGGCATGGTACTCCGCGTCTCCCCGCCACCAATCGGGCTGGCGGATGTTGGTGAAGACGACGTCCCAGGTTTTGTAGCGCTCCCGAGCGGATTTAAAGAGAATGCCGCCGAAGAATTTGCCCACGCCCATTTTTCGGACCTCGGCAAACACGTCGCCCCAGGTTTCCGTTCCGACCTTTTCCCAGTCCAGCGGCGGCAGGACTTCGAGCAGTTTCTCCTCGCGGCCCATATTAAAGGAGCGCTCGTAGATCTTGTACCAGATGCACGGACGCGTCTTGTCCACATAGCAATGTTCGGGCGTGGAGCCGCCGCAGGGTCCGTTGCGAAGCCCTTTCGGACATTCCATCGGGCAGATGAAAGCCGTCTCCTGCAACATGCAGTTGCCGCACATGCGGCAGCCGAAGAGCGGCCCCTTGATCGCGTATTCGATATTTTCTAAAACGCGATTGGCGAATGCGTCCTTCTTGAACGGGGAATAGGCGGGCTGCCAGCGTCGACCGGGGGTGAAGATGGGCATGGGTGGCTCCTTCGAGTGAAGAGAGTAGGGAGCGGATGATTAGAGAGCAGTCGTCGCGTTCTATTTACTGCTCTCTGCTCTCTGTTCTCTGTTCTCTACTTCCTAATTATTCAGATACGCATCCGCATAGATGACCTTGTCCAGCAGGATCTGCGTCGTCTTCCAGATGGCGGCCTGTTCGGGATCGCTCATGTCGAAGTCATCCATCTGCGGCTCTTCGCTGTTGGACGCGCGTTCAGCGATCCTGTTGTAGACGCGCGCGAGCGGCGACGATATGTCCTTCGTTTCGACCCAGCGGATGACGTCGTTCTGCTTCTGGTCGAGCGGATTGGCGATCATCATCTGCAAGCCGACGCCCATCAGCATGGCGAGATAGACGCGGTTGACGAGCGGGCGATTCTCGTTCGGCACCGCGTTCGAGACGTTGCTCAGCCCGACGGAAATCTTCGGCGCGGGATCCCACGCATACTGCAACATACGCACGGTCTCGATCAGGTGCGGACAGTATTGCTGGCAGCCCGAAACGGTCAGCACGAGCGGGTCAATGATGAGGTCGTCCATGTTGAAGCCGATCTCCATCAAGTGAGGGATCAGCGTCTCGACGGCGATGTTGACGCGCGCGTCCGCTTCCACGGGGATGCCGCTCGTCCCCATCGTCAACGCGATGACCTTCGCGCCGTATTTCTTCGCCAGCGCGGGAACTTTCTCCAGGCGCTCCGGTTCCGCCGAGGTGGAGTTGAGAATCGGCTGCGCTTTCTTGACCGATTGAAGCGCCGCCTCCATCCCGTCTGTGTTGGTGGTGTCAATCGAAAGCGGCACGTCCACGACGGTCTCCACTGTCTCAACCAGCCACGGCCAGACCTCCGCAAAATCCTTTTTGCGTGGACCGAGGTTGAGGTCAATTGCCTTCGCGCCCGCTTCCACTTGCTTGACGGCCAGGTCCATGAAGAACTCACGATCCCTTGCGGCCAGGGCCTCTTTCACTTTTTCCGAAATAATGTGGATGTTTTCGCCGATGATATACATGCTTCCTCCAATTTCTTGAACGGACGAAACCCATGCGCGGCCCTGCGCGTCTATTTTTTCAGGGCCTCGGCTACACTCGGAAACCTGCGGATATCCGTGTGCGGCAGAAACAACGCGGACGTGAACGCTTCATAGAAACTATTGTCCGCGGAGAGTTCAATGTAAGTCATGCGCTTCGCGATGGCGGCGACGGCCTCGCGCTTGCGCGCGTCGAGCAGCGCCAGGTACGCGCCCTTTACCGAAGTATTTCCGAGAAACTCGAAGCGCGACCAGTCCATGTCGGGCAGCAGACCGATCTGGATGGCCTTCTCCACGTTGATATATTTTCCAAACGACCCGCCCACCAGCGTCCGGTCCACGCTTTCGAGCGGGATGCCCACCATGCCGGCAAGCACGGTGAACCCCGCGTAGACGGCGGCTTTGGCGCGCAGCAGATTATCAATGTCGACGCGCGTGAGGACGATGTCCGCGCCCGACGCGGTTTCCGCGCCCCAGGCGACGACGTACTCCCCGCCGTGCGCCCCCTCGCGGACCCTCGGAGTGGGCGCGGCCAGGTTGACGTTTCCTCCCTTGTCGACGACTCCCGTTATAAATGCCTCCGAAAGCAGGGAGATCAACCCTGAACCGCAAATGCCTTTTGGTTTACCGCCGCCGATGACGCGATAAGTCGGCTCGAGCGTGTCGTTGTTGATCCACACTTCCTCGATGGCTCCTGTCGTGGCGCGCATCCCATCCACCACGCCCGCGCCCTCGAAAGCCGGGCCCGCTGAGCAGGCGCAGGTCACCAGCCAATCCTTGTTGCCCAGCACGATCTCGCCGTTGGTGCCGACGTCAATGAACAGGGTCACGCTGTCGGCGGCGTCCAGCCCCGACGAGAGCGCGCCCGCCGTGATGTCCGCGCCGACGTAACTCGCGACGCCGGGCAGACAGTCCACCGCCGCCTCGGGGTGGACGTTCAGCCCGACCTCGCGCGCAATCATTTCGGGCGGATGGTTGACCGCCGTCACGAAGGGCGAGAGGCGGATGCTTGCAGCGGGGATTCCCAGCAGGAGGTGGATCATCGTGCTGTTGCCCGCGATGGTCACTTTCGCGATCTGGTTGGGCCTCGCCCGCCCCTCGTCCAGTTTGACGCGTTTACAGGCGGTTTCGAGCAGGTTGTTGATCGTGTCCAGCGCCCGTTGACGCATCTCTTCCTCGCCGTTGTTCTTGCTGGCGTAGATGATGCGCGAGATCACGTCCTCGCCGCGCGCGATCTGGCCGTTGTATTCCGCAACCTGCGCGTGGACTTTGCCCGTCGCCAAGTCCACCAGCCAGAGCGAGACCGTTGTCGTCCCGATGTCCACCGCGCAGCCCCAGAGGGGAGCGTACTCGTCTGCATGGCCTGGCTGTAGGTCGAGTAGTCGAATAGCCGCGTGGTCGGATGGTCGGGGAGTTTCAATGATGGCGGTGACCTTCCACGCGCCCTCGCGGAGAACTGCGCCGATCTTTCGCAACACGCCAACGGAACACGTAACGGGCTCCAGCCCATGCTGCAATCGAAATGCCGTCTGCAACCGCGACCAGTCATCAGTCTGGTCGTCCATGCTGGGCGGGGTGAGTTGGAGCGAGATACGCCTGACCGTTTGCGCCGAGGCGTAGTCGTAATCGGCAGGGACGGCGACTTCGGCGACGACGCGGTCGGTCGTGAGTCTCCGCTCGATCTTTTCCTGCGGCGGGACGAAGATGACCGCGTCGCCCTCGACTACGGCTTGACAGGCGAGCGCGTACCCCGCCTCCACGTCGGAGGGGGAGAGGCGCAGAGCGCTTCGACGACGGACCTGTCCCTCCGTCACCTGCACGGCGCAGCGTCCGCAGCGTCCCTGCCCGCCGCAGGGCTGGCCGATGTCTATCCCAGCCTGCAACGCGGCATCCGCCAACAACGTGTTGGTGGGGACGGTGACGGTGGCGTGGATGTTTTCGCCGGTGAAGGTGAGGGTGTGTTGCATAAAAGAGATTGGAGATTAGAGATTGGCAATTACCAGTCTCCAATCTCCAATTACTAATTGAGCGCCTGTTTCATGAACGCCGGCAGGTCCACCGCCTCGCGCGGGCCGACGCGGATTTCCCAATCGGGGAGTTCCGCTTCGAGTTCGCCGGAGAGGACAGCCACGTGTCCGGGCAGGACGACGCGCTTTTTCGAGACTTTGCTGGCTACGTCGAAGCCTTTGATGGCTTTGGCGATCCGCTCCGCGTCGAATTTTCCCGCCGCCCACGCCGTCAGCACGGACATACCCTCCGCGTCCGTCACGACGAGCCAGGCAGGAAGTCCGCTGCCTTCGACCTCGTTCGCCACCGAGAAGTAGGTGATGCTGAAGTTGGTCGTGACCAGCACGGGACTTTCGGGTTTGGGCTGGTTGATCTCGTAGACGCCCGGCTGAACCTGGATCGGTTTCTGCGGATCGGTGTAGATGTTTTCGCGCAACACAAGCAACGGGTAGAGCAGTTCGGGTTTGAACTCGCTCAAAACGATGAAGCCCGCGTACTTGGCGATGGCTTGCGCGGCGGCGATGCCTTCATCTTGCGCGTCGCAGGGGAAAGCGATGACGGGATAACCCAGCGCGCGGAAGTTGGCTTTGAGGGCGAGACGGCGTACCTGCGTAGAGCGCGTCAGCCACTCGGACAGGTTCTTCCCGCCGAGGTCGAGAACCATGTCTTCGACGCCCTTCGCTTGGATTTTCTGAGTCAGGTCGGCGAGGGCTTCCAGCGAGTCGGCTTTGACGGTCAGGGCGGCTTTGCCCTTGGCGAGCTCCGCGAGCGCCTCGGCGTTGGACGCGTCGGCGGCGTAGAGCAGCGGGGTCTCGCCTCCGCAGGCCGAAAGTCCAGCCTGAAGCGCCGCCGCGTCACCGATGAGGATGAGCGGACGTTTGGTCGCGCCGCGCACGGTCTGGATGGCGGCGGCCGCGTCGGAGTCCAGCACGAGCGCGAAGCCGTCCACGGTGAAGTCCATGCCCACGTAGTTGACCTTGTACGCGTCGGCCGCGGCCACTTTGGCGGCGAGATCGGGATCGCTGGCTTTGACGTGAATGAAGAGGCCAGGCTTGTTGTAGAAAGTCTTCTCGTGGCGGAACATGACCACTTCGTTGCCTGCCTTGACTTCGGCGCCTGCGCCCTTGAGCGCCACGAGGCGGATGGGCGGCGCGGCGGACTCGGCCAGCTGCCTTTTGGATTCTTCGCTGACGTAGGGACAGGAGGAAAGTTCGACCTGCTTGGCGGCGAGTTTCATCGCGAAGGCGAGGCAGGTGGGGAAGCCGCATTCCTTACAGTTGGTCTGCGGGAGAAGTTTGTAGATTTGGATTCCTGAGAGAGCCATGTTAACTCCTTGTAATTGGTAATTACCAATTACTAATTACCAATCACGCAGTGACCAACTCCGCAATCGCGGCTTTCACTCGCGCCACCGACTCGGGATGTCGCAGCACGACGATGTCCGCGCCCGATTCGATCAGCGCCAGCGCGGTGTAGGTCTCCCAGTTGACGGCGCGGGTTTTCCAATCGCCCCAGGTTTCGGGGACGCCTTCGCCGACTTTGGCTTCCTTCGTCTTCCAGGCTTCGTAGCCAGGCGTGACGAGCATCGGGAATTGGGTCATGGCGTCGCCCTGCAGCGCGGCGAGGCGCAGGCGCTCCATCACCGAGTAGCCGTATTCGATTCCGTAACCGAGCGCGCCAGTCGTCGGGTCCATGATGATGCGGTCTTTGGGCATGCCCATATCGCTGATGAGGATGTTCAACTGCTTCGACAGGTTCACGTCCATCGGCGTGCGCGCCTGCACGAGATGACCATTTGCCATGGCGGTGGCGACGATGGTGTGGTAGTTCTTGTCTTCGCAGATGCCCAGGACGAGACGTTCTCCCTTGGCGGCCTCCGCCACCGGGACGAGAAGTTCGTTGTCCTTTTCGGCCTGTCCCGGCCCCCAGACGACAAGAGGCAGCCCGCTCGCGGCGAGGACCGACTTGACGGCTTTGACCGCGTCTTCGGGAGAATCGGCCAGCGTCAACCCCAGGACGAGGAGGCCGGCTCCCGCTTCTTCGGCTTTTTTCGCCCACGCGGCGGGATCGTCCATCACGTCGCCCCAGGGTTCCGTCAACAGCGCGGACCAGTCATCGGGCTTGCGCGATTTGATCTCGACCGCAATGACGGGCTGGTTAGGCGTGGGCGCTTCGAAGTGCAGGTAGGGCAGTGTTGTCTGTCCGCCGACGGTGACGGCTTTGGCGCGCGTTCCGCCCTCCGCGCTGGTCGCGCCGATGGTAATGGCGCGCACGCTTCCGGGCCATTTGTCCTTTGGGATTTCGAGCGGCATGGTATTTCTCCTTTGCGGATCAGTTTCCTGGTACGCGGATTACGCGGAAGAACACGGATTTATTTGGTCTCTTTGCGCGCTTTGCGGTTAAGATAAGCGAGATAAAATCCCTGCTCAGTTCGTGGAAGTCCCTTCGGGACTGGCGCTGTGGTCTGAAGGACTTTCAAGCGCTGAGGCGGGATTTCAATCCCC
>DKTP01000104.1:2652-10479 GCA_002473085.1 Anaerolineales bacterium UBA7227 | reverse complement strand
AATCCCCGCCGAACTAGGAAACTAGCCGACTAGCGAACTAGCCAACTAACTAAAACATCGGCTCCATCGCCATGGCGGGATGGTTGTGCGCCTCAAGGTAGGCGAGCAGTTCATCCACGGTGGTCGCGACGGACGCGTCTGCGATGCGGGACATGAAATCTGGATCGCCTTCGCGTTCGCAGGCAGCCCTAAACTCGTCCGCCATGGACTCCTTCAGCACGGAGGACATCCACACGACGCGTTTAAAGCCTCCATCCGCGGAGATGAACTTGGGGCTGATGAGGTAGAACTTGCCCACGCCCATCACGCCCGGAGTCTGCATCCCGCCGCCTGCGATGCCCGCCAGCGTGGAGAAGGTCATGCCTGCGGGGGTCATGGAGGTATCTTCACGCGAGACCACCATCACGCCGTTGGCTTCGGGGATGAGCATCACGATGCACTCGAAGCAGCCGCAGGCCGTCATCGGGTTCTCCATGATGGAGTACATCGCTACTTCCTGCACTACGCCGTGCGAACCGACCTTGGCGTAATCGTTCGTCCCCTGCCAGTATCCCTTGCGCTCGTCGAGCAATCTGCTCAGTTTGATGGGCTGGTTGGGGCCTGTCGGGTTGATGCTGAACGAGGCCTTGCAGTCCAGCCAGTTATACGCGCCGCACAAGCCGAGACGTTCGGGCGAGACCACGCACACATGGTTCGGCGCGAACGACTGACAGAGTGTGCAGGAGTAGAACTCATCCACCTTGTCGTCGGTCAGGTCGGCGAGGCGTTTGTTGCGGAAGTCGTAGGCGGCGCGGGCCTTGTCCAGCCACTCGGCGTGGCGCGCCGGGTCGGTGACGATGGACACCTGCACCTTGTCCACGATGGCGCCGAAGTCCTCGTGGAAGCGGGCGTGCAGGATCTTGCCGAAGTGTTCGAGGTTGAAGCCCTTGTCCGCAGCCATGTTCGAGATGCGGATCCAGGCGATGTCGCGCTGGCCGATGTGCTGGATTCCGCTCGCGCCGTTGACGAAGTAGTGGACCTGCCGCTCCAGCACCGGCTCGAAATCCTGCTGCATCTGGCGTCCCGCCACCTTGATGATGATGCCCATGTCCATTGCGCCTTGCGCGGGGACGGACGAGAAATCGGGGCCGACAACTTCGATCTTGCCGTCGGTGACCTCGTCCAGCTTCGCCATCGAGAGGAACTCAAAGGCGCGGCTGTACTTGCCGCCGAACTCGACGCGCAGGTCAGCCTTGCGGACAACTTCGCCTTCGAAGGCTGAGCCATATGGGACGGGGACATCCACGTTCGAGACTTTGACTTTGACGCCGCGCACCTCGATACATTTCTGGACGAGGCGCTCGGCCTTTTCCAGATCGTCTTTGCCTTCAATTTGATTGAACGGCATCGAGACAACGTGTTCGTAGGTGGTGACGCCGGTCGGAAGGATTTGGGGAATGACCGTGTCGGCGATGACGGGGAAGCCGAAGTTGATCGCCCCCGCCGCGGCCGCGTACTTCAGGTCGTCCACTTCGCCGAGGGCAAGCACAAAGGCGAAGACGCGCTCCTTGTTGTAAAGCAGGATCTCGCGCGACTGCCCCGGCTTGAGCCCGCCGAAGGTCAGGGCGGAGCGGGTGGCGAATCCCAGCGCGTAGACGGCGGAGATGGTGTCTGTCCCAAAGGGGACGGTGTAGGTGTCGTAGCCAAGCTCCACGCCCTCTTCCAGCAATTGATGGATGACGCTTCGTCCGTTGACGTTGCCCGAAAGGAAGGTCAGGATGTTGCGGCGTTGGAGTTCGCGCACGATCTTGACCGCCACCTCGTTGGATTTCGCGCAGCCGACGATGGCCGCGAAGCCGGGCATGCGCCCGTCTACGAGCTGGATGCCCCACGAGCGGAGTTGGATGTCGTCAATGGGACCGTTGAGGTGTCCGTCGAGGGACGCGCCGTCGCCCGCGCCGTTGTCGGGGCTGGTGAACGAAGTCCCGCCGGCGAGGCGGAATCCGGGCATTGGTTCCGGCTGAAGTCTGTAGACGAAACGGATCGCCTCGATGGCCTCGGCGGCGAGCAGCGTCGCCATGCCCGAGTCGAGCGTCTCGCCGAGGTAGGGCGTCCAGCGTTTTTTTGCCGGAGCGGGATGAAGCAGGCCGCGGGCGTATTCCAAAGTCGGTTTGAGATCGCCGATCTTCTCGATGGGTTTCCCGGTCATCCCGAGGATGGTGGGGAGGTAGTAGGCGGTGTTGGGGAAGGAGATCGGGGCGGAGGGGCCTTTTTCGGCGAGGGCTTGATCGAGCATCGCCTCGGCTTCGGCAACCAGCGCGTTTGCGCCGCGGATGGCGCGGGTGGCAATGTATTTTGACATAATGTCTCCTCGTGGTTGGTAATTGGAGATCAGAGATTCGTAATTGCCAATCTTCAATTACCATTCGCCGCTTATCCGTAGATCGCCTCTCGCTTCATTTCCAGCGGCAGCGCTTCGAGCTCCATCATCGCCGCGTCGCCGCTGCGACCGAACTTGTTCTCCTCCCACGCGGGGAGGCCGAGCGCGGCGCGCTTTTTATCAATGTGCGCCAGCGCGGCCGCGATCATTCGGTCCGGGTCGGGGATGAATTCCATCTTGCCGCCGTAGAGTTTCTCCCAGCCCTCGCTGATGTATTTGGCGACGATGTCGCTGTCGTCCACGCGGCCGGGCATGCCGCCGACCGGCGACGCGCCGCCAAAGATGACGTACGCGCCGGAGGCCACGCAGTAGGTCCCGATCGAGAGCGCTTTTTCGCTCATCCATTCGGGCGCGAGACCGACGGCCGGGATCTGGTCAATGTCGTCGCCGAGACCGCCGTCTGCCGCCATCTGGGTCAGCACGGTCAGGATGCGGGAATTGTCCACGCACGAACCCATGTGCAGGATGGGCGGGATGCCGACCGTCTCGCAGATTTCGCGCAGCCCGCTTCCGACCTCGCTCAAGCCGGCCTCGCCCAAGAGGAGTCCCTGCTTGGCCGCGGCGATGGCCCCGCAGCCCGTCTCGACGATCAACACGTCCTGTTTAAGCAGTTCGCGCGCGACGTACGTGTGCAGGTAATCGTGCTGGCTGCGCGGGTTGTTGCACCCGACGATGGCCGCCACGCCGCGGATGCGCCCGCTCATAATGGCGTCGTTCAGCGGGCGGAAGGAGGCTCGATACGAACCGCCCAGCATGTAGTTGATGTATTCATGCGAGAAGCCGGGGACGAGTTCCTCGCGCACGTCCGGGATCGCCGTCTGGCCGCGGTTTTTGAAGTTGTCGATGGCGGCCTTCAGGATCTGCCTGGCGATGGTCAGCGCGTGCTCCTCGTCGAATTCGATGTGGGTTGCGCCCTTGATCTTCACTTTGGGCGAGGTCGTGATGATCCTGGTGTGGAAGTTGGACGCCAGCCCCACCAGCGCCTGCATGATGCACTGCACGTCCACGATCATGGCCTCCACCGCGCCGGTCAATATGGCGAGTTCCTGCTGGAGGAAGTTGCCCGCCGCGGGGATGCCCTGGCGCATGAGAATTTCGTTCGCCGTACAGCAGATGCCCGAAAGGTTGACGCCCCTGGCGCCGGCGGCTTTGGCGTATTCGATGATATCGGGCAGTTGCGAGGCGGCCACGATCACTTCGCTCAAAGTCGGCTCGTGACCATGCACGACCACGTTGACATAGTCTTCCTTTAATACGCCCAGGTTGGCCTGTCCCAGAATGGGAGCCGGAGCGCCGAAGAGGATATCGGAAATGTCGGTAGCCAGCAGGCTCCCGCCCCAGCCGTCGCCGAGCGCCGTGCGGACGGCGTGCTGGAGGATATGCGCCGCGTCCTGGTCGTCGCCGATGTGGGTGCGGTGCAGGCATTCCACCACTTCGCGGTCTATGCCGCGCGGGATGACGCCCGTTTCCTCCCAGCGTTGGATGCGCTTTGCGGGCGCGCGCCGGGTGAGAATCACGCGTCCCTCCTGCTGGCCGAACTGGGCGAGATACAGGTCCGCCAGGTCGTTGGCGATCTCCTCGGGGGCGCGTCCCTCGACGGGGATGTCGTACAGCGCGGCGACGGCGCGCAGTTTTGCGATGTCGCGGATAACGTAGCCTTCCGCCTTCCCGTTGGCGGCGGCTTTGAGCGTCATCGCCATGCCGCGTCCGTGATCGGAATGGGCCGCCGCGCCCGCCGCGATGGCGCGCGTCAGATTGCGCGCCTGGACCGTGTCCAGCGTCGCGCCGCAGATGCCCACGTCGCCGCTCTTGACGAGGCGGCAGGGCCCCATGCCGCAGTTCTTGCAGCACATCCCCCGGTCGCCGATGTTGCAGGGAAACATTTCGTCGGCGCGGGTGAACGCCGTCCCGATGCCGAGTTCCTCGGCGCGGATCAACATCTGCCGCGCGGCGGGATCGGCGGAATACTGATTGATTTCACGCTTCTTTGCCATCTCGCGCCTCTATTCTTCTTCCATGATTTGGCCCGGGCCCATGCCCGGACAGGGCCAGAGCGGACGCGCCGCGCGCTCTACCTGCTGGGCGAACGCCACCGTGCCTTTGACGGTCTCATAGACGGCGGTGTGGCGGAAGAACGCGTCGTCGCCGGCCTGCTGCGCCGCGATGCCCGCCTCCGTCGGCGTCCGAATCGCCCCCAGGTAACCGGCCTCCTGCAGGCGCGCTTCGATCTGCTCCGCCTTGATCCTGGCGGGATCGAAAGTCACTTCGATGACCTGGAACGCGCTGGATACGTATGCCTCGCCAACCCCCGGCATTTCAAACAAAATACGGCGCGCCTCGCTGACGTGATGATCGCCGTACAACGCGGGCGCTTCGAATATGACGGTCTCCATGCTGCCTCCTTGGTGGTCAAATCTTAAATCAACAGACACCTCTAATGGAGGGGAGCCTTTTCATATATTCTAGCGCCAGCGGGACGCCCGCACGCGAAGTTAAGAGGATTATCATCCGAAAGCAGGATGAATGTATGCCTTAAACAGCCCTCCGCAGGCGGGCTGGATATTAGAATTCACGTCAGACGGATTGACTGAACGGGTTTCCAGCAAAAACCCGAACCCAAGTATAATTTTTATATGACCCTGCGAATCCGACTCGCGCTCCTCCTTTTAATCCTCGCCTCGTTCGCGGACCTCGCGCGGGGCGCGCCGGCCCGGGCGGAATCGCTGCCTCGGCCGTCCCTCGCTTCTGCCAGCGACTTGATTGCCGCGGTGAACAGTTACCGCGCCCAACACGGCCTGTCGGCCTATGCCGTCAGCGCCATTTTGATGGGCACGGCGCAAGCCCAGGCCGAATACATGGCCTCCATCGGCTCGGTGACGCACACCGGCCCCGGCGGGACCTCGTTTTCCGACCGCCTCACCGCGGCCGGCTACCGGTTTGTCTTCCGCTCTGAAAACATTATCTCAGCCAGCCCCGACGCTTCCGGCTGGGACCTGGTCTCGTCTTCCGCGTGGGCCGACGCGGACCACCAGCACACCCTGCTTTCTCCCAATCTGTGCGAAGTCGGCGCGGGCGTGACCGTCAGCGGGGGAACGGCCTACTACGTGCTGGACGCGGCTTGTCCGAGCGGAAGCGGCGGGACGGGTGTCTCCACGCCCGCTCCCGGCGCGACTTATGTCGTCGGCGGCGGGACGCCCACCGTCGTTGTCGTCGTCCCGAACACGCCCAAACCCGACGGCTCGATCAGCCACCTCGTCCAGCCGGGCGAGACGCTCTGGTCCATCGCCATTGCTTATCGCACCACCATCGCGCAGTTGAAGGCGCTCAACAACCTTGCCGACGAGATGATCTACCCGGGCAACACGTTGATCGTCGCCCGCGCGCCCAGCACGCAGACGCCGTCGGCCACGTCCACAGAGACTCCCATCCCGACCGCGACCCCGTTCGTGTTCCGCACCGCCACCAGCCCGCCCGCGCCGACCGCCACCCCCGCGCCGGCCGCTCCCGTCACGGACGGAAGCGGCGCCGTCGTGGTGGGGATCATCGTCGTCGCCGCCCTCGTCGTCGCCGGCGGGATGACCGCGGCCGGCGCGCGTCGAAACCGCGAAAAGTCGCGGGAGCGCGAAGAATAACGAAGAATATCAGGCCTTTTGCCTGCAAGAGGTCAAAAAAACACAGGAGAAATGTCTATGAGTGAAATTCGGATTGACGCGTTGCTGCCGGGCGAAATGGCGACACGCGCGGAGTACCTCGGCGTTCGCAAAGCCGAGATGCCGGCTCTTATGATGTTTACGCTGGCGATATTGGCGGGCGCGTTCATCTCGCTGGGCGCCATCTTTGCCACCACGGTTTCGGCCGGCGGCGTGTCTGTCGCCGCGGCGGATGGGACGGCAGCCTTCAGCGCAAACCTGCCCTATGGAGTAAACCGCCTGCTCACCGGGCTGGTCTTCTGCCTCGGCCTGATTCTCGTCGTGGTCGGCGGCGCCGAGTTGTTCACGGGCAACAATCTCATCGTGATGGCCTGGGCGAGCCGTAAAGTTTCCACCCGCGCCCTCCTGCGCAACTGGGGCATCGTCTATGCGGGGAACTTTGTCGGCGCGATCGGGACGGCCATTCTGATGCTCCTGGGCCGTCAATATACGTTCGGGGCCAGCTCGGTCGGCGTCGCCGCGCTAAAGATCGCGGTTGGCAAAACCAGCCTCGATTTTTGGCAGGCGCTCGTGCTTGGTATTTTGTGTAACGCGCTGGTCTGCCTGGCAGTCTGGCTGACGTATAGCGCCCGTAGCGTCATGGACAAGATCATGGCGATTATTTTCCCAATCACGGCTTTTGTGGCGATGGGATTCGAACACAGCATCGCCAACATGTACTTCATCCCGTACGCGCTGTTCATTCGGATGTTCGACCCGGCCTTCACAGCCGCCGTTGCGGACAAGGTCTCTGGCCTCGAGAGCCTGACCTGGAGCGCGTTCTTTTTCAACAATCTGCTCCCCGTCACCGTTGGAAATATCATCGGCGGGGCGGGGCTGGTGGCGGCGGTTTACTGGTTCGTTTTTCTGTACAACAAGGACCGCTAAACGCGCCGAACTTTGGAACCAATCAAGGAGAAACCATGAAAGCCTATATTTTGATCAAGATACGCTCCGGCGAGGTCAAGGCGGTGGTGCGCCAGCTTCGCAAAGTGGAAGGCGTTGTCGAAGCGCACATGACCTTCGGCCCGTACGACGCCGTCGCGATCGTGGATACCGCCGACATCTCGCAACTCGGCGCGGTCGCGGCCTCGTCCATCCAGCCCATCCCCGGCGTCGAGCAGACCCTGACCTGCATCGCGGTGGACGTTTAGCGGACGCGGCCCCTGTCCCGACGCGGAGCGGGGGCCGTCCCGTAAGGCAGTTTTCCAACCCCGCCGGAAACGGCGGGGATATCCTCTGTTTCCAGCCATCGGCGCGGCCATTCTCTAAAGCCCCGCGACGGAATTTCGGAAAATCTGATTTGCGTGTAGCCAGTATAACACAACAAAAAACAATTATTAAATCAACCTAAAAACAACCATGCGCTTCAAACTATGCTTCATCGGCTTTGGCAACGTAGCCCGCGCGCTCGCGAACCTGCTCGAGCGCAAAAATGGCGCTTTGGAATCCAAATACGGGATTACCTATTCCGTCACCGGGATCGCGACGGGCAGGCACGGTTTCGCGGTCAACGCGAACGGGCTGAACGTAAAACAGGCCCTCGCGCTGGCAGAGCAGGGGAGATCCATCTCGGCGTTGTCGGCCATCCCCGTTAAAAACTCCCTCGACGTGATTCGCCTTTCCTCCGCAGACGTCATCTTTGAAAATTCGCCTGTGAATTATGACACGGGGCAGCCCGCCATTGACCACGTCCGCGCGGCGCTGGAGGCGGGCGAC
>DKTP01000104.1:0-2548 GCA_002473085.1 Anaerolineales bacterium UBA7227 | reverse complement strand
GGAGGCGGGCGCGCACGCCGTCACCGCGAACAAGGGGGCGGTCGTCCACGCGTATCGCGAGTTGACCGAACTGGCCCGCTCGAAAGGCAGACGCTTCCTGTTCGAGTCGACCGTGCTGGGAGGCTCACCGCTGTTTTCAACTTTCCGCGAGGCATTACCGCTGGCAGAGTTAATTTCCTTTAAAGGAATCATCAACGCCACGACGAACATCATCCTTTCCCGTATGGAGGATGGAGAGACTTTCGAGGAGGCTGTGAAATATTGCCAGGGCATTGGCATTGCCGAGACCGATCCCTCGGGCGATGTGGACGGCTGGGACGCGTCCATCAAGGTGGCCGCGCTTGCGACGGTGTTGATGGATGCGCCGCTCAAGCCGCAGGACGTGGACCGCACGGGAATCAGGGAGGTGACGTCCGCGATGGTGGCGCAGGCGCGGCGCGAAAATAAACGCTGGAAACTGGTCGCTTCGGCGGCGCGGGAGGGCGGCCGCGTTCAGACGCGCGTCGCGCCCGAACTGGTCGACGCCTCGTCGCCGTTGTACGGGATGATGGGTTCGTCCGCCGGGCTGACGTTTCGGACGGACGTCCTGCCGGATTATTCGGTCACAATGACGGAGCGCGAGGGACTGAAAGGCGGCCCCGAAGAGACCGCCTATGGTCTGTTCGCCGATTTCATCAACGCGGTGAAGAAATAATCCTCTTGAGTTTTTTTGATCGCGAATGGCGCGAATCACGCGAATTTCACGGCTGAAAAAACAAAATTTCGCGCCACACCTGTCCTTGCGGGCGGCGCAAGGGTTCGCCCGTTCGCGACATTCGCGATGGGATTTGTACGGTAGAGAAAATTCTGTAGGGCAAGTTGCCGGGCGCAATTTAGAAAATTGCGCAACAAGTTCTATTTCTTGGCTTTTGCCGGGATGGAGTAAATTTGAAGCGGGCCATACTCGTAGACCAGTTTGGCCCGTCTCAGGATGAAACTGCTCGACAAGTCATAATATTTCAACACACTTCGGTATGTACTGTCGCTTGAATTTGTCCGCGCCAGAACCAGCGCGTTTTGGATCTTTGCGGGACGGCTGGGTTGGTAGAAGCGGTCGTAGGAAAGCCCGTTGACGACGAGATAATAGGCGGTTTGAATGTCCACGGGCGAGACCGCCACGAGGGTATCTTCGGGCTGGATATGGGCCAGAATGTAGGCCGCGGCCATCTCTTCGGGGGAATCGCGCTTCTGGACGGTGGCTGTCCTCGCGCTGGTCACTGTTCTTACGAGAATCCCCGCCGTAATTAAAATGATCGCCGAGGGGATGACGGCAGAGTTGAAACGCATTGGGAAACGATTCAAAACCAACTCGATCAGCCACGTCAACCCGGCGGCGGCGAAGAGCATGTAGAAGGCCTCGAGAAACAGCCAGACGCGCGGGAGCGGGACGACGCGCTGGACGAGCATGGAGACCGCGATGGCGAGCGTCATGCAGACCGGCAGGGACAGCCTTTGATTGGAAACTTTTTTCTGGAATAGCAGGGAGAGCGCGAACCCGACGACGGACAGGACGCGGAACGTCGGCGCGATGCCCGACATCCAGAAAATGAGGGTGTTGGTCAGGCGCGGCGCCAGGTTAGCGCGGAAGGTCCGCCAGGTTTGCGGTTCGACGATCTCGTTGCCGACGAGGGAGCCGAGTCCCGTGCCGAAGAAGATGACGGGCGAGTAGAACAGGAAGGTCAGGACTCCCGCGAGGGCGCAAGTGAAGAGGAAAACTTTCAGCGAGCGAAAGTCCGATTGCCGCGCCCCGCTTTCGGTCAGGTAGGAGGCGGCCAGCCAGAGGGAGAGTCCCGCCATGGGGTAGAGGAAGATCGGGATGGTGAAAAATCCGAGGGCGGCGGTCAATCCGTAGGCGGCGAGGGCGGAGCGTCTTTGCTCACGGACGAGGAGGCCCGCGAAGTTGGCGAGCAGGAGCGAGAAGAGGACGATGAGCGTGTAACCGCGTCCGTTGGCGGAATATTCGACGAGGCCTGGCGTGACGGCGATAGCCGCGGCCGCGGCGAGGGCCTGGTTGGCGTTGAAGAAACGCCGCGCTGCGAGGTAGGCCGCAGGGACGCAGGCGATCCCCGCCAGGAACGCGGGCAGGCGCAGCAGCAGGGGACTCGCGCCGAAGAGACGATAGACGAGCGCGGCGAGCAGGGTGTGGAAAATGTGGTTGTTCGGCGCGCTGTAGTTGGCGAGGATGGTCGGGAGCGGTTTGGAGGCGTAGAAAATGAACGTGTAGGCTTCGTCGTAGAAAACGGGCTGGTTGACGAGCAGGGCGCGCAGGATCGCCGCCGCGACCGTGACGAGGCCGAGGAACGCGCCGACCCGGCGCGCGTCGCCTTCGGGGAGGAAGAGATAGCGGAGTTCGGTTTTGACGGTTTTCCAGTTCAAGAGACGCCTTTGGAAGAATCGGGGATTGTGGTAACCTTGTTTCGGACGCGTGAATCATAATCGCAATTTGAAATTTGCGATACTGGAGGCCGGATGAAACTTGCGATCACTGGCAAAGGCGGGACGGGGAAGA
>DKTP01000182.1:18156-36766 GCA_002473085.1 Anaerolineales bacterium UBA7227 | reverse complement strand
CCACTGGGCGTAGAGGGTGTGGTCGGCCGTGTTGGAGACGATGGTGGCCGCGGTGACTTCAGTCCCGCCGGATGCGGCGGTGAACCAACCCGCGAACGCATAACCCGTGCGGCTGGTGGCGGCGAGCGCGCCGTAGGCCGAGCCGAACGTCACAGGCTTGGTAGCCGGGGATGGGGCTGTCCCGCCGTTGGCATCGAAGGTGACGGTGTAGGAGTTGGCCGTCCACTGGGCGTAGAGGGTGGCATCAGCCGCGAAAGGATAGGTGGCGCCGTCGGCATAGGAAGTCCCCGATCCGTTGGCGGCGGTATTCCATCCGCTGAAAGTGTAGCCGGAGCGGGCGAAGGCATTGAGCGTCAGGGCGGTTGGGGCGTTGGCAACCTGCGGACTCATCGTGCCTGTCCCGCCGTTGGCGTCGAAGACGACGGTGCGGTTGGTTGAGGCGGTCAGGTTGAGCTCCTCAAGAGTGCCGCCTTGCCAGGGCGCAGTCTGGTCGGCGATGTAATCCCCGATGTAGAAGACGACCGTATCCCCCGGGACGCCTCCTTGGATACCCGGCTCATCGGTATCTTCGCCTGGGACATCGAAGGTATAGACTGTGTCTCCCTCGTAGATAAGCGCTGTCCCCCAGGCGTAAATGACGCCGTTGATGCGCGCGCTGACGACGGTCCCTGTTGGCACGTTGGCGCCGTCCAGTTTCACGGTTCCGTAAAAACTGGATGGGAGGGGAGGCATGGCCCGTGCTACCGCGACGTTGGCGAGGAGCAGGGCGAAAGCCAGAAATACTGCTGTGAAAACACGCTGAATTTTCATTTTGACCTCTTTGGTGTATCAATCTGATTGATTCCGTTTTTCGCGCGCCTCAAATTTGTTGATTGCGCCCGACATTGATGTTCCTTTCTCCCGACCAGGGTCAGGGATGTGTATTTCTGACCCTGGCCGGGGGTTGTGATTAGGGCAGATATTTCACTGACCAGATGTGGTTTGCAAGGACCCTGATCCAGTAGCCCCAACCGGGGAGCAGCTCGGTCAGGTCGTTGGCGTACGGCGGGCTCGACAGCTTGAACAGCTTCCACGGATCGGACAGGTCGAACGCGCGATACGTGTACACGTACGTAAAGTCTGTGCCGAGGCCGTTGGCGCTCAAGACCAGGGGCAGCGACCGGTCGGTCGCGGACGGATACCCCACGAGGTTCCAGCCTCCCGCATTGGTATACAGGTGGATTTCGGTCGTTACTGGAACCAGCCCGGTCACTTCCAGAGTGTCGGCGCTCGTCATGCGGATCCAGAAGCCCATGGTTTCGTCGAGGTTGGTCAGCGTGTTGGTATAGGGGGGCGCGGACGGCGCATACTTTATCCAGTTGCCGCTTGCGCTATGAGCGCCCGTCGCGTCCCAGGCATAGACCACGTTGTAGTTGCCGGCGATGCTGGCGAGGACGCTCGCAATGCTGGTGTCGGCCGGATGCACATTGAACGAGACCAGGTTCCAGCCCACAGTCAGCGGGATGCTGTGCGTGGACGTGGCCTGCTCGATGACCAGCGTCCCGCTGGCCGAGCCGCTGTAGTTCGGGTCGTTGACGGCCGCGGTCACGGCGTAACTGCCGACCGCGGTCGGCGGCGTGGGCGATCCGTCGTAGGCGACGTCCACGCTCAGGCCCGCCGGGTCGGTCGTGACCGTCACAGGTTTCGGCGTCTCGTCGTAGGTCTGGGTGAGGTTGCCCAGTGTGACGGTCGCGGCGGCCTTGACGATCGCGAAGGTGTGACCGGTTGCGAGCGTGAGCGCATAGTTGGGACCCGCGCTCAACGTCCCCAGCGTGAATGCGTAGGTTCCAACGTCTTCGCCGGGATCGCGTCCCAGCCCGCCGGTGAACGAGTCTCCGCTGACGAGGGCCGGGGAAGGCGTGAAGGCGAATGTCGGTTCGGGCGCGCCGAAGACCTTGCTCTGTCCGTCGTCTGGCGTGATCGTGACCGCTTTGGCGGTGATGGCGAAGTCGGCGGCGTTGTAGACGATGTTGTAGTTGCCGAGGACTTCGATCGGGCTGAGCGCGGCGCTGATGGCGTAGGGCCCGCCCGGAACGCTCTCGCCCGCAGCGCGGCTGTAAGCGGCGGAGACGTTATCGGCGGGGAGGAAGCCGGTCAGGGTCCCGGTGAGAATCGGGTCGGGGTCGCCGTAGACCTTGCCGGCGGCGTCCGGCGTCACCGAGGCGATCTTCGGGACGATGGTGAAGCTGGCGGTGTTGTAGGTGATGTTGTAGTTGCCGAGGACGCTGCCCGGATTGAGTATCGCGCTGATGAGGTAGGGTCCGCCGAGGACAGTCTCGCCCGCGACGCGGCCATAGGTGGCGGCGACGTTATCGCCCGCGAGGAAGCCGGTCAGGGTCCCGGTGAGAGCCGGGTCGAGGTCGCCGTAGACCTTGCTGGCGGCGTTCGGCGTCACCGAGGCGTCTTTCTTGTTGACGGTGACGGTCTGGTTGCCGCTGCTGGAGAAGAAGTCGGGATCGCCTGAGTAGTTGGCGGTGATGAGGTGCGAGCCGCTTCCCACAGCCGAGGGGGTGTAGGTGACCGAGCAGGCGGCGCTGCCGTCCGAGCCGCTGAGCGCGCAGGGGCTGGCGGCGAAGTTGCCGCTTCCGTTCGTGGTCCACGCGACGGAGCCGGTCGGGGTCTTCGCGCCGGAGCCGCGCGTGACGGTGGCGACGCAGGTGACGCTCGAACCGTAGTCGACGACCGGGGTCCCCGCGCCGCAGTTGACGGTCGTGCTCGTGCCGATCGTCGTCACGGTGTAGGTGACCGAGACCTGGATGTAGTCTACGTAGGCGATGCGGTTCACGTCGCTGACGACGGAGAGCGCGACGCCAAAGTCGTCGGCGTTGATGTCTTCGGGAGTCCAGGCAACGCCCCACAGGTCCGCGGGCGAGCCGTAGAGCGCGGAGGCTGGCGAGCCGACCGGCCATTCTGTGCTGGCGGCGGCTTTGTTGTTGCCGACGATCGTCCCGTTTTTGATCAGCCTGACGACGCTGTCGCGCACGTCGAAGTAGCCGACGTTCTGGCCGCTTTCGAAACGCCCGATTGTGACCGCGATGCCGGTGATTTCAGCGTTGGCAGGGATGGCGAAGCCATAGTCGGTCCCTTTCAGGTAGGCGGAACTCAGGGTGGCTCCGCTGAGCGTGGCGCTGGCGTATTTCGCGTCGTCGGCGGTGATGAAGCCGGGGTTGGCCCAGTCGGCTTTGCCCGCGACCGGCGTGTTGCTCCCCGCGCCGGCGTCGGCGTTGGGGGTGGTCGTGCCGGTGACGGACGGCAGGGCGGTGAAGGTCACATCTTCGCCATAGGCGACGCCAGCCGCGTTGGCGGCGTAGGCGCGGACGTGGTAGAGCATGCCCGGCGTGAGGCCGGTGATGCTGCTGGTGAAGGCGCCCGTCGCGATCACGTCGCCGTCGGCGGTGTGGCTATCCGCGAGCGTGGGGTTCGGCAATAGGCTCCAGACCACGCCGTGCTGGGTCGGGTTCGGGACGCCGAGCGAGAGGATGGTCCCGTTGCCGACGGCGGTGGCGGTCCCGATGGAGGAGACGGCCTGCGTGGTGACGGTGGGAACGATGTGCGCGGTGAAGGTCACGTCTTCGCCGTAGGATGTGCCGGCGGCGCTGGTGGCGTAGGCGCGGACGTGGTAGGTGACGCCCGGCGTGAGACCGGTGATGGCGCTGGCGAAGGCGCCCGTTTCGCTGACCGGGCCCTCGGTGGTCTTGTTATCCGCGAGGGTCGGGTTGGGCGAGACGCTCCAGACCACGCCATGCTGGGTGGGGGCGTACGTGCCGAACGCGGTGATGTTGCCGTGACCGGTGGCGGCGGAGGTGGTGATGTCTGTCGCCGTTTGCGTGGTGACGGTGGGCGCGAGCAGGGTGGTGAAGGCGACTTCCTCGCCGTAGACTGTGCCAGCCGCGTTGGTGGCGTAGGCGCGGACGTAGTACAGCGTCCCCGGCATGAGGTTGGTCATGGAACTGGTAAACGCGCCGGTCGCGTTCACGGGCCCGTCGGCGGTTTTGTCGTCCGAGAGGGTTGGGTTGGGGGAGAGGCTCCACACTACGCCGTGCTGGGTGGGATTCGGTACGCCGAGCGCGGCGATGTTCCCGTTGCCGGTGGCGGTCGTGGTGGCGATGTCGTCCACGGCCTGGGTTGTGACTGTGGGCAGTTGATGGGCGGTGAAGACCACGTCGTTTCCGTAGACCGTGCCGGCCGCGTTGGTGGCGTAGGCGCGGACGTGGTACAGCGTCCCCGGCGTGAGTCCGGTGATGGCGCTGACGAACGCGCCGGTCGCGTCCGCCGGACCGTCGAGGGTCTTGTTATCCGAGAGGGTTGGGTTGGGGGAGAGGCTCCACACCATGCCGTGCTGGGTGGGATTCGGTACGCCGAGCGCGGCGATGTTCCCGTTGCCGGTGGCAGTGGAGGCGGTAATGTCGCTCACGGCCTGCGTGGTGACGGCGGGCAGTTGGTAGGCCGTAAACGTGACGTCCTGGCCGTAGACTGTGCCGGCCGCGTTGGTGGCGTAGGCGCGGACGTGGTACAGCGTCCCCGGCGTGAGGCCGGTGATGGCGCTGGTGAACGCGCCGGTCCCGTCCACCGGGCCTTCGGTGGTTTTGTTGTCCGCAAGGGTCGGGTCTGGCGAGACGCTCCAGACCACGCCGTGCTGGGTGGGAAGCGGTTCGCCGGTTGCTTCGATGGAGCCGTTGCCGACTGCGGCGGCGGTGGTGATGCCGCTGACAGCCTGGGTGGAGACGACCGGCAGGGATTGGCCGAGCGGCAGGAATTCGAACGCGCCGCGATCGTCATAGACGCGGACTCCCGCGCCGGTGTTGGGGGTGGCGGGATCGTCCACGCGCGCGTTGCCCATGATGTCTGTGAGGGAGGCGTTGGGGGCGTCGGAGTTGGCGCTGTCGATGGCGGGCGAGCCGGGCTTGAGGTAGTAGTCGCCTACAATGCCGAGTCCGTTGTAGGGGATGCCGGTCTGCCGCAGGACGGGCGCGACGGGCGACACGAAGAGCGGGTTGCCCTCCAAACCGTGTACCTCCTGCGTCGGCACGATCGCATGGAACGCAGCCAGGGAGATGTAGCCGAGGTCGTTCCAGATGATCTGAACGGTGGCGTCTGTGCGGTGGAAGAGGTTGTAGTCAATGTTCGCGTCGGCGATGGAGTTCTTGTCCACGCGCAGGTTGCCGCCCCAGGAACCCGCCGGGGGCATGGTCCCGTTTTCGGAGAGGATGTTGTTGACGACGACTCCGCCGAACGAACCGGTGGCCGCCGTGTTGCCCTCCAGGTTGACCCCAACCGTGCCGTTGCCCTGGACGGTGTTGCCGACGATGATGTTGTATGGCGATTGGTTGACGTCAATGCCGTGGTCGCCGTTTTCGTAGGTCAGGTTTCCGATGATCAGGTTGTACGTGGAGGCCTTGTTTTCGCTGTCCCAGTAATACACGTTGATCCCGGAGTCCTCGTTGCTGTAGGTGACGTTGTTGATCACCGTGTTGTAGTCGCTGCCGGTCAGTTCGATCCCGGCGGCGTCGGTCTCGATCTCCGAGAAGTTCTCGAACGAGATGTTGTTGCTGATGAGGTTGTGATCGCCGCCGACCACGCGGATGCCGATGCAGGTGTTGTAATCGGTGACGTTGCCGGTGATGGTGGAGTAACTGGTGTTTCTCAGGTAAATGCCCTGCTCGTAGGGATGCGTCGGCGACGTGATCCCGGCGCGGCTGACGTGGTTGTTCAGGAGGGTGATGTGGTGCGAGGCGTCCACGTAAATGCCTTTGTACCAGGTTTGGTCAATCGTGAAGCCCTCGACGACGATGTAACTCTTCGTCGAGATTCCGAACGCCGCGCCGAACCCGGTCCCGGGCGCGGTCCCGGTGACGACAACGCCGGGGTCCGCCCAATAGGTGATGGGATTCTCCGCCGTGCCGCTGTTATTCGGGAAGATCGTCTCTGCGTACGTGCCGTGCAGGACATGCACGATCTGTCCGGCGGTCGCCAGGTAGGCGCCTCTCCCGATGGTGCAGAAGGGAACCGCCATCGAACCGACCTGGCCGGTATCCGTACAGGCCGGGTTCGTCTTGTCCACGTAGTACACCCGGCTGGTGGTCGTGACGTAGTTTTGGGCATGCTGGTTTGCGACGATATTGGTATAGGTCCGAGTGGCGGGCTTGAATCCATACCCGCTCAGCGAGGGCGTGACGATTCCCGACCAGTTGTACGGAACCTGGAAGGAATAATTGCCGACCTCGTCCGACGTGACGGTTTTTGGCGTCCCGTCGGTGTAGCTGAGGGTCACGCCCGCGCTCCCCGTGTTCCCGGAGATCGTCAGGGTCAGGCCGATGGCGGCGTAATTCTGTCCGCTCAGGTCCGACAGGACGTTGGCGTAGGTCATGCTGACGGGGGAGAAATCGTACCCGGTCTTGGAAGGCGTGACCGTGCCGGACCAGTTTGCGGGGACCTGGATCGAGTACGCGCCCGAGCCGTCCGACGTGACGGTTTTTGGTATGACGTCTTCGTAGCTCAGCGTCACGCCGCCGACGCCGGTGTTCCCCGAAATGGCGTGCGCGGTGACGCTGATGGTCACTGTGGCCGGCGGGCCGTCCGTCTCGCCGTCATTGGCCTTGAACGTGAAGCTGTCTGTGCCGGAGTACTCGGCGTCTGGAGTGTAGGTGCGCGTGGCGCCGCTGCCGCTCAGGCTGCCATGCGAGGGTTCGTCCACGATGACGAAGGCGAGCGGGCTGTTCTCCACGTCCGAACCGGTCAGGGTGATGTCCACGGGGGCCTGCCATGGCGTACTGACGTGTTGTGGATCCGCGACCGGCGCGTCGTTGACCGAGTTGACGGTTAACAGGAACGAGTCGTTGACGGTCGCGGTCCCGTCGCTCACGGAGACGGTGATGGTGGCCGCGCCGTACTGGTTGGCGGCGGGCGTGATGTTCAGCGTGCGGTTCGCGCCGCTCCCGCCCGGGACGATGTTCCCGCTCGGGACCAGCGCCGCGTTCGAGGAATCGACGGTGACGAGCAGGTATGCCGGGTTGGTTTCCGCGTCGCCGATGGTGAACGGAATGTCGCCGGTGGCAGTATCCTCGTCGGTGGTTTTGTCGGCGATGTCGGAAATGGTCGGGGCGGTGTTGTTCTTCGTAAAGGTCCGCGACCAGACCGGGCTAGTGGAGCCGTTTTTGTAGATGCTGTACGTAAATGTAGGACCGTTGACGCTGATGGCGGCGAATCCCTGAGCGCCGGCCATGTCGGGATAGAAGTAGTCCAGGCGTTCGGGGAAGACGTATTCGTTGTATGTGGCGCCGCCGGATGGGGATGAGATGAACATCTCGTAGCTGTGCGTCAACCCCGAGACGCGCGTGCCGTCCATGTGCGTCCACGATAGGAGATGTTCGTGTCCATGGATGGTCGCGGTGACGATGGGATGCTCGTTGAAGAGCGTCATCAGGTCCGGCGGGGTGCAGGCGGTGTTGGTCCGGCCGGCGCAGGTGCAGTGGACGCTTTCTGTGCAGTATTCGGAGCCGTGGAAGTAGACGAAGGCGTGCGTCAGCCCCTGGCTTTCCGCGTAGGTTAGGCGCGCGTCCAGGAAGTTCAATTGGCTGGTCGTCAGCAGGTCGATATCGCCCGGAACGTCCAGCCCGATGAAGATGGAGTTCCCATATTCGAAACTGTAGTTCAGGTAGTCCGAATTGGCGTCGAGCGAGACGTAGTTCCTCGCGTACGGCGGCAGGGTTCTGGCGTTGGCGGGCATTTCAAAGTAGGCTTCCCAAAGCGCCGCGCTGCCTGGCGCTTGGTTGTCGTGATTGCCGCGCACCAGGAAGGTTTTGTTGAACAGGCCAGTGTTCTTCAGGACGTTGATCATCGAGTCCATGTCGGCGTTGACTACGCCGTCATTTTCCAGATCGCCGTTAAAGAGGACGAAGGCCGGGTTCAGGGACGCCATTTGGGTGGCGGTGGCGGTGAAGTAGGCGACCTCGGAATGCGCGTCGCCCATGGACGCGAAGGTGAACGCGTTCGGCGCGGCGGCGTAGTTCTGCGCGGTCTGGTTGGCGGTCACGTTGACGTAGGTCCGGGTGGCTGGCGAGAAGAAGAAACCGGACTTCGAAGGCGTGACCGTGCCGGACCAGTTGTAGGAGACCTCGAAGGAGTACGCTCCTGAACTGTTCGCCGTGGCGGTTTTCGGGCTCCCGTCTGTGTAACTCAACACGACATTGCCCGTGCCGGCGTTGCCAGAGATGGTGACGTTGGCGAGCGAGGCCGTGTAGTCCTGGTTGGCCTGGTTGCCGGCGACGTTGGTGTAACTCCGGTTGGGCGGCGAAAACGCGTAACCGGTCTTGGACGGCGTCACCGTGCCAGACCAGCCGTGCGGCACGTTAAACGAGTAGCCGCCCGACCCGTCGGCGGTGGTCGAGCCGCCGGCGTAAGTCAGGGTCGCGCCCGCGCCGGCCGTCCCCACGCTGCCGCTGATGGCGTAATTGACGGCCGCGGCGGTGTAGTTTTGCGCGGTCTGGTTGGCCTGAACGTTGGAGTAGGCGCGGCTGGACGGCGAGAAAGTGTAGCCGGTCTTGGACGGCGTCACCGTGCCGGACCAGCCCGTCGTGACCGTGAACGAGTAGTTCCCCGAACTATTCGCGGTGGTGGAACCGCCCGTGTACGCGATCGTCGCGTTGGCGCTTCCGGCGTTGCCGCTGATCGTGTAGGTGGTCAACGTGGAGGCGGTGTAGTTCTGAAAGTATTGGCTGCTGGAGAGGTTGGTGTAGGTCCGGCTGGCAGGCGAGAAGGTGTAGCCGGGCTTGGACGGCGTCACCGTGCCGGACCAGCCGTTTGGAACGGTGATCCAATAGCTCCCCAGCCAATTGGCGGTGACCGATCCGCTTGTAGTGCCGGAATAAGTCAAAACAGCGTTGCTCGTGCCGGCGTTACCAGAGATGGTGCGGTCGCTGGGGGCGGCTTGCGCCGGGTCGGCCCCGGCGCCCGCCAGCAGCCCGGACAGGATCATCAGCATGACGATGAACCGGACGACGGGCGCGAACGGGATTTTTCCATTTCTAGTTTTCATGGTGTTCCTCCGGGAAAAAAGAGTTGAAAAACGATCCAGGAATCGGGCGTTCATTTCTCCTCCAGGGATCAAGGCCTCGTTCAGGAGCGTGAACGATCGGCCCGCTTTTACAGGGAATGCCCTGCGCAGTTGGATTTCGGATTCTGATTGACTTTCAGGCTGGATTAGATTCCCTCTGTGTTTCGCGTTCCGCGCGCGTCGCGGCCTGGACGGTTAATGAAGCGTAATTGACGAAGACGCCATTGGATTTTCGGTTTTCCCGCGTTTGCCGAATTTTTCCCTGAACCAGTCGGCGGCCCGCCCTTCCCAGCGGGGTTCGCGCGGACTGCCGTCCAGGATGACGCCGATCACGTTGGCGTCGATCACGCGCAGTCTTTCCAGGGCGGTCTGCGCGGTCTCGACGCGGGTGTGTCCCTGCCTGACGACCAGGAGAACCGCGTCCACTTTGGAGGCCAGGATTTGCGCGTCGGCTGTTTCCAGGGACGGGCCGTTGACAATCGTCAACTCGGCGGCGTTCTTGAGACTGCCGAGAAACTGTTCCAATTTGTCGGCGTTCAGCCACGCGACCGAGTCCCTGCTGGCCGCGCCGGCGGCGATCAGGGATAGACCGTCCACGCCCTTCACGGCAACGCAGACGCTTTTCACGTTCAGCTGGACGTCGGCGAGGTCCGCCAGTCCCTTTTTGTTTTCCAGGCCGAAGAGACGGTGCAGGTGCGGGCGCTTGAGATCCCCGTCAAGGAGGATGACCCGTTTTCCCTGTTGCGCGTGGATGACCGCCCAATTGGCGGCGATGCTCGTTTTGGCGTCCTTTGGATTCGCGTTGGCGATCATGGCGGCGCGGATGTTTTTTCCCGCGCCGACGATTTCCAGGCTCGCGCCCAGGGCGCGGAACGCGTCGGATTCGACCGAATGCGGATCCTTCAGCGCGACGACGTCCCTTCCGCCGCGGCGGTCGCTCACCGTTCCCAATACGGGCAGGCCGAACGCGTCTTCCACTTGCCGGGGTTTCCTGATCGAATCGTCGAAGTGGTCCAGGGTCAGGACGAGGGCGGCTGCGAAGGCCAGTCCCACGAATCCGCCCAGCAGGAGATAGAGCGTCGGCAACGGACGGACCGGTTTTTCGGGCGGCGCGGCGGGAACGATCTGCATCACGTTCTTTTGATTCTGTGCGCGCGCCAGCCGCGCGTTTTCGCGATTGTTGATCAGGGTCAGATTGATCTGTTGATACAGAGTCCAGGTGGATTGGAGGAGCGCCAGCGAGGGGTTTTCCAGCCCGGTTCCGCTTTGGCCGGGCTTCCCGATGAACGTCAGGTTGGTTTGGACCTGCTGGTAGAGCGCCAGCAGGGCGTTGAGCTGGTTCGCTTGCGCCCGTTTTTCGGCGATGGCCGCGCGCTGCTGCGAGTTGGGCAGGTCGGGGAAGGCCGCGATGTCCCGTTCCAGCGAGGCGATTTCCGTCTTTAATTGTTCGATCTGCCGGTTGACCTGCGCCAATTGCTCCTGGAGCCCGGTTTCGTTGACCTGTTCGATGTGGGCTTGCAGCCCGTCAATCTGCTCCTGCACCTGTCCCATCTGTTCCGTGATGGCGCTTTCCAGCTCCATGTAGCGCGCGGATAAAAGCGCGTCGCTTTGCCGGATGAGCGCCTGCACCAGCAGGTTGACGATCGCGGCCGCCCGCTGCGGATCGGCGTCCTGCGCCCTGATCTGGATGATCAGCGTGTTGGGGATCGCCTCCGCCTGGACCGCGTCCGCGTTCACCGCGCTTCCCAGTTGCTCTGAAACTTCGCCCAGCGTCTGCCGGGACTTCGCCAGGTGCAGGTTGATCGCCAGCAATTGCTCGTCGCTCAGCGACAGCGGGTCTACGGCGACCGGCTGGCGCGCCCGGCTCACGAACACTTTGGCGTTCGCTTCATAAACCGGCGTTTGCACGCGGGCGATCCAGAATCCGAGCGCCATTCCCAGGATCAGCCCCATCGCAATGGTCCGGATGTTGCGTAACATCAGCAGGATCAGGTCTTTGATTTCCATGGATTTTCCTCTCGGTAAAAGGGCGCGTCGATTTTCCGACGGAGCGATTGGATGGAAAGCGACGCGGCGCGGCAGGATGGGGAGGCGTCCGCCTCACCCGTTCGGCAGGAACTGGCCGCGCATGTTCTCGAAGTCGCGGGCCGCGCGGGCGTAGTCGTCGGGGCGGCCCAGGTCCTCCCAATAGCCGTCGAATTCGTATCCGACCACCTTTTCGCCGGCGGCGATCAATTTCCGAACCAGGTCGGGGAAATCAAGGTATTTGTTGCAGGGGATGTAGGCTAATACGGAAGGCTCGAACACGTAAATTCCCATGCTGACGAGGAATTCATAGACCGGTTTTTCGATATACCCGTGGACGCGGTAATCCCCGTCTTTTTCGATCACGCCCAGGTCGATCTTCGACTGGCGGCGGTGGGAGGCGATGGTCGCGGCCGCTTTCTGTTCATGGTGGAAGCGGATCAGGTCGCGCAGGTTCAATGTGGTCAGCACGTCGCCGTTGGAGACGATGAAGGTCTCGTCCAGCCCGTTCACCAGCGCGATGGGGCCGGCCGTCCCAAGCGGGAATTGTTCGTGGCTATAAGTGATGTTGAGTCCGAACTGGCTGCCGTCCTGGAAAAACGCGCGCAGTAACTCCGACAGGTGTCCGACGGTCAGGACAATGTCCGTGATGCCAGCCGCTTTCATCTGGAGCAGCATGACTTCGAGGATGGGCATATCGCCGATGGGCATGAGCGGTTTGGGGAGGATCGTGGTGTAGGGCGCGAGGCGGGCGCCTTTGCCGCCTGCAAGTACGACTGCTTTCATGGCTGCCTGTCCTTTTTCGATGAGCTTGATCTGGAACGAGGGCGAACGGGGGGCCGGCCCGCGCGTCATTTCGCCGGCAGGCGCTCCTCGCTTTCGTTGGCGCGGCGCGCCAGACAATGCCGGCATTGGAAATTGTCGAGGGGTTTGGCAAGTCCGCCATTGGACGCCCCTCCGTCCAGGCTGCTGAGCGAGCCGAAGATATCGGGCGCGACCGCGATCCTCGCCGGCAGGAAACTGGCTGTGTTGTGGAATTCGCTGTATTTGTGCGACGCCATCTGGTTGTCGGCCAGGATGATCAGGTCGACGCGGCTTTTCTGGACGATCTGCCGGATGTCCTCCACCTTGCCGACAATCCTTGATCCGTAGATGTTCATGCCCTGCGCGCGGAGGTCGTTGTCGATGAATCCGACAATTTGGAATTTTCGGGAATAAGCGGGATGCTCCATGAGCCACGCGATATGCTCCGCCGTGCGCCCCGAACCGACTACCAGGACGCGTTCGCGCGCCGCGCCCGCCGGGGCGCGGCGAGTCAACGCCTGGTGGAACAGGCCGGCCGCCAGCCGGCGGCGGTAACGGACGGCGGTCATGCCGAGGAGAGTCAGCAGGGACGCGGCCAGGACCGTCTCAGGGACGCGGGCTCCCGTCAACCCCAGGCCAATGTGCAGGCCCAGAATGGCCGCGCTGGAGATTATCCAACTGGCTAAAAACCGCCCGGCTTCCCGAGAACCCGCTTTCTGCCAGTTGATTCGGTTGACGCCCAGCGCCAGACCTGTCAGGCTGTAAAGTATCACGGTCGCGAGAGCCATGCCGATTTTCGCGTTCCCGACGGGATTTAACAGGCCAGGCGGATGAATCGGCCCGCCGACAATCGCGATGGCGCCGAGCGCGACGAGAAAGTCCGCCAGAAACCAGCCCACATAGCGCTGGAACAGGCGCGTTAACGGGCCGGCGAACAGCAGGTTTTCTGGCGGCGAATAGGCCTTGATCTTCGGGACCAGCAATATGGCCGTCCAAAGGATGACGTCCAGGTCGAGCCAGAAAGACTGGTAGCGGACGTACAACTGGTCCAGCCGCATTTTATCGGGACTTAACTCGTGGAGGTATTTTTGCATTACCTCGCCCGCGTGGAGCATGCTCTCTTCGTTGCGATAGAGGATGGAGGCCGGGCTGGTGATTCCAGGCCGGGCCGAGAGAATTTCACGGGCGGCCTGGGCGGGCCAGGCGCGGGCGATGGACGGGTCTTCGGGACGCGGCCCGACGAGACTCATCTCGCCGATCAGCACGTTCCAGAGTTGGGGTATCTCGTTTAGTTTGGTCTCGTGCAGCCACTTTCCGAACGGGGTGATGCGTTCGTCGCCTTCGCAGGTGACGCGCAGGCCGCGGTAACTTTCCGGCGTCTCGTACATCGTGCGGAACTTGAGGATCTTGAACGGGACGCCGTTCCGTCCGACGCGCGCCCCCCAATAGAATACGGGACCCGGCGTGTCGCGCTTGATCAGGATGGCGATGACCGCGAAGAAGGGCGAAAGGACAAGCAGGCCGAAGAACGCGGCGGCGGCGTCGAAGGCGCGTTTGGCCGCTTCCCGCATTGCCCGGCTCAAAAGCGCAACGGACAAACGGGACGGTTTCACAGGTTTCGCCTGGAGTTGTTTGGTTGTGGAACGAGTCATGGGACGATCTCCGACAGACGACGCCCGCGCGCAGGCTGGGCGTCGAGCCAATTACTCATCGATCTTCTCCAGCCATTCCTCGCGCCAGAATAAAAAGCAGGAACGGTCGCAGCGGCCGAAGGCGGGCGTCCCCTCGCAGATCACGTTTTCGAGCAGGATCACGCCGCGCGTCTTTTTGACCTTGTAATCGCGTTCGTCCAGGAAACGCTCCATAGATTTGAAAACGCGCTGTTTCGTATTGCAATACTGGCGCATGCCTCCCAGGAACGCGCAGCCGCGCGTCTCTTTGAAGGGGTCGAGCATGGGTTGGATCTCCTCCCACGAGCGGACGCGCACCCAGTCGCCGGCTTTCAACTTGCCCGACGGCGCGCTCCCGGCCTCGCTTCCGGGCGGCGCGTCGTGTTGACGGGCGGCGTCCGACGCGGCCTGAGCGGGTTTTCCCGTCCCGCCGGGGGCGGAGCGGCTGCGGAGGCGGTATATTTTTTTCAGCCAGGGTTTAACGCGGTAATTCCAGGGCGCCGCCAGGGCGCGCTTGAGCCGTCGGATGAGCGGTCGAGCGTCGTTTGGCTCTGTACCTTCCGATAAATTAGGGACAATGGGCAATTGACAGCCGTCGAAGTTGGACATTTCGTCTCCTTATCGTGTCTGAAAACCGGCGACCAGCACGCGTCTTTCCTTGCGCCGTTCGAGACATTCGGGCCAGGGCTGCGCGGGCAGGACGCGTTGTCCCTCCACGTGGAAGCGCAGCATGCCTTCCGCTTTGGCGAGCAGCGGATTCGACGGGTCGCGCTGGAGCAGTTTTTGAGTCCACGTGAGGGCGGTCTGGTTCGCGAGCGGCGTCAGCAGGGGATGGAACGTCACGCATTGGCGCACCGCCTTGGGCTTCAATCCCATGCGGAATTTGAACTCGTCCACGTTGGGCGGGGCGTCCAGCGATTGGACCGTGAAGAAAATGTTCGTCACGCCTTTCCGCGCCAGCAGGTTGCGGCTGACCTCGTAGAAGACGGCGTTGTTGATGTGGTCTCCCAGAAAGCGCCGCAGGCTGGCGCAGTAGGGGATGTTGAACACATCGTCAATTTGGCAGGCGATGAGCAGCCCGGCCAATTCCCCGTTGCTGATCCCCGCCCAGGCCTCGAAGCCGGGCAGGTCTTCGGCGGCGCGGCATAGTTGCTCCCATTCTCCCCGGCTCATGCTGCGGACGCGGTCCTGCCGCTGGAGCGTGTCGCTTTGCAGGCCCCAGCCCTCGGTGGCGAGCCGCTCGAACGAAGTCCGTTCAATGGAAAAGCGTTCCAGGCCGCGTTTGACGCCATTGCGCGCCTGCGATTTCAGCATGTCCATGTGATAGGGCGGATGCAGCACGATATGATAACTGGCCTTTCCTTCCTGGTAGTTCAACGGCGCGGAAAACCGCACGGCCGCGACGCCGTGATCCATCATCAACTTGCGGATCTCTTCGCGGCGCGGCGCGATCACCCAATGATAGGGGAAGGCTTGCAGCACGCGCGGCCCAGCCTCGTACCAGTAACTGCTTTCGGTGCGATATACCCGGCGATCCTGACGGCGCATCCATTCTGCAAAAGTCTCGGCGTTCATGGGACCTCCTGGATGGTTTTGGCCTGCGCCTGTGTCTGGCGACAAAGGGCAGTCAACATGTTCTCGAACTTCTCGACGCACTGAGCTCGGGAGTAATTCTTTTCGAGGCAGGCGCGCCCGTTTTTTCCCATCTGGACGAGGTCGGACTCCCGGTCTTTCAACTGGACGACGGCCTCCGCGAGTTTTTCCGGCTCCCCCGGCGGGACAGTCCACCCGCATGCGGCCGACTCGACGATCTGCATGAGTTCGCTTTCGGGAGGGGTCGCCGCGAGGACCGGGCGCGCGCTCGCCATCACGTTGAAGATCTTGCTCGGCAGGGAGGAGAGCGCCGCGCCCGCGTTCAACGTCACCAGGCTGAGGTCGGCCGCGGCCAGCATCTCGGCGAAGTTCTCGCGCGGCTGGAAGGGCAGAAAGCGGACGTTGGTCAGCCCTCTCTCCCGGCTGGCCTCCATCAGCGCGTCCTTTCGGACGCCCTCGCCGACGATCACAAATTGGATGCCGCTTTGACCTTGCAGGATTTCTGCCGCGCCCAGCACATCTTCGAGACAGGAGGTGAGGCCGATGTTTCCCGCGTACATCACCACGAATTTGTGTTCCAGTCCGTGCGCGCGGCGGAAGGCATTTTCCTTTTCCATCGGGCGCACTTCGTTTGGGTCGGCCCAGGTGGGGATGAATTCGATCTTTGAACCGGCCACGCCTTTTGTCAGAAGCGTCTGCTGGAAACTTTTCGAGATGACCGAGATGCGCTGGGCGCGTCGGTACAGAAACGCTTCCATGCCGAGGAAGAAGTTGACGAGAGCCCGGTTCGTCATCACTCCGGCGGCGATCGCTGCGTCGGGATAGAGGTCTTCGAGCTGGAGCGCCCAGGGGACGCGGAAGATTCGGCTGAGCGCCCAGGCCGAAAGTCCGAGGGGAAGCGGGGGCGAGAAGCTCAGGATCACGTCGGGACGGCCGGCGAGGAGTCCGCCGTAGAACGCGGTCGCGCTGTACGTCCCGTAATGGAGCAGGCGCGGCAGGACGCGTTTGGAGGGGGAGATGTAACTCCAGGTGCGGATGACGCGCACGCCGTCCAGCGTCTCCGAGGAGAAGAGTCCGTTGCGGTAGCCGTCGAAGACGCGCCCATGCGGGTAGCTCGGCGCGCCCGTCGCCACCGTGACTTGATGGCCGCGCCGAACGAGATCGCTGGCGAGTTCGGCGATCAGGACGGCGGCGCTGACGTTTTCGGGCGCGTAGCATTGACCCAGAATGAGGATGTGCATGGCGGCGCTTTTCGGTTTTATCGCGGGGCGAGCGCGGATTGATAGATGTCGAGCAAACGGGCGACGAGTTTTTCGATGTCGAAGTTTTCCTGCGCGAGGCGGAGACTTTCCCGCTGCATGGCGGAGCGCGCCTGCGGGCTGTCAATGAGTTGGAGCAGCGCGGCCGCCAGTTGGGCCGGCTGGCCCGCCGGCACGAGCAGCCCGTTCACTTGAGGGAACACGAGGTCGGGCAGGCCGCCGACTTGCGCAGCGACGACGGGGAGTCCGCACGACAGGGCTTCGATGACGGCCATCGGCATTCCCTCGTGATAGGAGGGGTAGACGAAAATGTCGGCGGACCGGAGCGCCGCGATTTTTTCGGCGCCCGCGACGGCGGGTTGAATGTGGACGAAGGATTCCAGCCCGTCCGACTTCGCCTGCGCTTCGAGCGCGTCCATCTCCCCGGCGGTCAACTCCTGCCCCACGAGGCGGAAGACGACCTGAGGTCTCTGCGCCCCGACGATCTTCGCGGCTCGAAGGAGGTCGAAACTTCCCTTTGCCCTGCCCAAAAATCCCAGATAGAGAATTTCGAGGCCGGGCTTTTCCGTCCCTGCCGCGATCCTTTCCCGCCCCACTTTGACGTAATCGTCGAGTTGGATGGCGTTCGGCAGGTAGACCACGCGGCAGTCGGGGAGAACTTCCCGCAACCCCTTCCATTCGTTGGAGAGGACGATCACGCCGGCGCAGAGACCGATCGTTTTGCGGACGTACCATCGCCAGATTTTTCCGTGCCGCTCGTACAGCGCGTGGAAACTGCAATGCGGGTGCAGGAGGACCCTGCTTCCCGTCCACTTTGCCAGCGCGACGCACAGGCTGTGTTTGACGAAGGACAGTCCAAAGGCTGTGGCTATGTGGCTGATTTGCGGACGATGCGCCGCGGCCGCTTTCGCGAACCGGAGGCAATCTGCCAGGGCGGAAAATAGATTCGCGAGCGACCAGCGTCCGGTCTCGGATGACGCGCGCCGCCGCGAACTGGTGTCTATGAAACGCAAGTCCACGCGCTCGGGCAGGGACGAACCGAGGAGCGTTTGATAGTACGCGCCGATCCCGCTCATGGGCGGCGGGAGGTGTCCCGAAATCAAAACCCGTAATTTCTGCGCGCCCGCGCCGGAGTTGGTTTGCATGAGACCCGCCCGCGTTAATTCAGCAGAACGTTGAGATACTGATCGGTCACAAATTCCAGTTCGTACGGTCTCCAGCCCTCCTCGGCGTTGACGGCGGGACGCTCCGCCAGAACTTCGAGGATGGCGCGCGCCATCTCGTCCGGTTCGTCCATCGGGACGAGGCGGCCGTAGCGGCCGTTTCCCAGGATCTCGCGCGGCCCGCTTGGGCAGTCGGTGGAGACGATCGGCGCTTGCAGCGCCAGCGCTTCCACCAGGACGGTCGGCAGTCCCTCCCATCGAGACGAGAGGACGAAGGCCGCCGTCCGCGCGAAATAGGGATAGGGGTTGGAGACGAATCCCGGCAGGCTCACATCCCCTTGTAGACCCAGCCGTCCGATCTGCGCTTCCAACGCGGACCGATCCTCGCCCTCGCCCAAAATGAGCAGGCGCGCCGTCCGCGCTTTTTTTACGCGCGCGAAGGCGTCGAGCAATACGTCGAATCCTTTTTGGGACGTCAACCGTCCCACGCCGAGGATCACGGGAGGCTCGCCTTCCGCAAACCAGGGATGATCCAAAGCGGCCTCGGCTTTTGCGTACAGTTCGGGCGTGACGATGGGGTTATAGATCACCTGGATGTTTTCGAGCGGCAGGTCTGCCGCCAGGGATAAATCGGACGCCACGCCTTTGGACACGGCGATGATCTCGTCTGCCCAGGGGTAGAATTTTCGCGCCAGCGTCGGGTAGAGTTCCCAGCGCAGGTCATGTTCGCCCGCGGAGACGCGGGTCAGGGTGTTGTGTTCGCTCAACGCCACGCGGCGGGGGATGCCCGTCAAGCGTCTCGCCCAGATCGCCGGGATGTTGGCGTGCAGCGCGGAGAGCAGGGCGGCGGGGCGTTCCGTCCGAAGATAGCGAACCAGGGACGGCAGGCAGGTGAGCACGCGCGTCGCTTTCAGGTCGACCATCCGCACCGAGGCGGGGATTTGATCCATGTACGGGCCCTCGGCGCGCGCCAGCGTCAGGTCGACGCGGAAGCCGCGGGCGGCG
>DKTP01000182.1:0-18047 GCA_002473085.1 Anaerolineales bacterium UBA7227 | reverse complement strand
GGGCGGCGATGCCCGCCGCGAGGTTCAGGAGGATCCGTTCGGCGCCGCCGTCGTATAAGCCGGGCAGGAAGATCGTCAGGCGTTCCGAGGAGATGTTCATGGCGTCTTCTTTCAGCAGCCTAATTCGAGAAGAATATCTTCGACGATGGCCTGCGTCTGGCGGTTTCCCGTGTCGATGCGGAGGATTCTTAAGTTCCTGTCTTTTGCCGTCAGCGCGGACAGGATGAGTTCGTATTCGGCGCGATAGCGGCGGAGAAATTCGCACACCGTCGTTTCCGACTCGGCTTTGACGATGTGTTCCTGCTCGCGCGAGCGGATGCGGTCGAGCAGGACTTCGTTGTCCGCGTCCAGATAGAAGACCGTGTGGAGCGCCGCCTCCCAGCGCTCGAAGAGGGATTGCCAGAAGCGATGCGCGGAGTCCCGCTTCAGGTATTCGGGGCCGAACAGCCGCGTCTCTGCCAGCAGGTAGACCGGGCCCTGGTCGAGGACGATGACGCCGCCGCGCTCCGCTTCTTTTCGCAGGAGCGCCGGCCAGCCGTTGAGGATGGACATCCACGCGAATTCGCGGCGGGTGAGGCGGCGGCTCCCGTTGCGCGGGAGGGCGAGCAGGCGCGGGATCAGCTGCAGGCCGTTGGAGAGGAAGAACGGCGCGTCGGCCGGTTTGTGGACGTCGGGGAAATTTTCGAGGCGGACGCGCGCGGCGCGGCGCGTCAATTCCCAGCAGAGGGTGGTCTTGCCTGCCCCGGCCGGGCCCACAACTTCCGCCACTCTTGTCCTGCGTGGGAACGATCCATGGTTTGTCACGGGATTAAACCTGCGCCGATGTTGGGAGCGGCGCCCGAAAACGGAAAACTGACCGCGTCGTTTTTGCTCCAACGGAGGTCGCGGTCAACGACGATGACGTTCGCGGCGTAGTCAACCGAGACGATTCTCGCCTCGCTCGCGCCGACGCGGACCAGGTCGCCCGCGCCGACCCCGAAGCCGTCGCTGAAATATCCCGCGTCCGTGACGACGACCGAGCGGCCGGTGCCGGCCCCGACCGTCCGCGCCAGAGCCGTCCCTTTGCCGATCAGCGGGCTTGTGAGTTGCAAAGTGAAGTCAAAGACTGACGGGTTTACGAAAAGCGGATTGGCGGTCAGCGAATGCGCGTCCTGTCGGCTTGTTTCCCGGTAGGTCGTCCAATCCATCCAGGCCTGATCCCACTGGAACGTCAGCGGACGCGCGTTGTAAAAATCGTTGAAATCCGAGACGAAGCCCGGGCACGCGTCCAGCGAAAAGTCCACGACGCTCGCCGTTTGCGAGACGATGTTGTTTTTGAAGACGATGTCCGCGCAGGTTTGCTGGGAGAAGGAGAAATTGGCCGCGCCGCGTTCCATTCCGTCCGCGCCGTTTTTGTAGAAGGTGTTGTGCGTGACCGCGATGCGCGAGTCCGAGCCGCCGACGATCAACCCGGCCGCGTTGTAGAGATTCTCGGCGCCGCGGTTGTTCAGATAGATGAAGTTATCGTGAACGATGACGCGCTCGGAATTGGTCACGTTGAGGCCGATCTTGTTGCTTCGGAAAAAGTTGTTTCTCACCAAAGCGTTTTTCGTGTCGTCCATCCACGCCCCGGCTTCATATTCGTATTTTTGCGCGTTGTTTTCGCTGAGGTTGTTTTCCACGACGATGTTCTCGGAGCCGTCTTCGATCTGGATTCCCGTCGCGCCGTTGTCGTGCAGGTGATTTCCCTGAATCAGGACTCCCACCGCGTTCCAGGTGTGGATGCCCTGGGATTCGTTGTAGGCCGCTTCGTTGCCGATCACGCTGATCCGCCGCGCCCCGTCCGCCTGGCTGCCCGGGTAATCGGTGGAAATTTCGATCCCATAACTCTGTTCCTCGGGCAGGGTGTACGCGACATGGTTGTTCAGGATGCTCGAGTCATATACTTTCTTGTAAAAGAAAATTCCGTAGTGGACGTTTCCGACGTTTCTGGCGGGATCGAACGTCCTGCTGTTCCTGACCGTGACGAAACTCACCGGCTCGCCGCGTCCGTGCGCCATGATGCCGACGTAATTGTCGTACGCGGCGATGTCGTCGAGGATGATGTGACTCGCCCCGTCTGAGATGGAGATCCCGGCGCGCGGCCAGGTCTCGTAGGAATTCGCCCCGCGCACGGTCAAGCCGATGAACTGCAAATAACTTTTGCCCTCGATTTCGATGCAGGCGGCGCGCTTGCCGTTTTCGGCGTCTATCACGACTTCGCCGTCTCCCGCGCCCTGATAGGTGATGTATCGGTCGGCTTCGCCCGAGCGCGCGGGCTTGACGTCCTCGAAGTACACGCCGGCGTGGATGACCACGACGTCGCCTGCGCGAGCCTGTCCCGCCGCTTTTCCGATGGACGCGAACGGGGCTTCTTGTGTCCCGGGGTTTATGTCGCGGCCTTCGGGGGAGACGTGATAGTAACGACTGCCGGAGGCCGGAGCGACGATTGTGGTCGGCGTCCTCGTCGGGACGGGAGGCGGGGTCGCCCCTGGCGTGTTCGCCGCGCGCGTTTCGGCCAGGCCTTTTCCGTCGGGGCTGGCCGGCGACGCGGTGGGATTGAGGTTCGCACAGGCGGCCAGGACGGTTAATCCCATGAGCCATAAAATGCGGATGGCGGTCTTCATTGGTTTGATCGCTGGTGTGCTGCGGCGCTCTTCCTCGTCCCCGCGTCTTTTCTCGTGAGGGAGGCGCGCGAGGCGGGATCACTTGTTCAGGGGGGCGGCCTTGGCGCGCGGCCTCAGTCCGCTTGCTTTGAACGACGGCTGGACGGTTTCCGGCAGCAGCTCGCTGGCCTGGTTTGTAAGGTTGCTCTCGATGATCATGAAACTCAGGAGTATCCAGGTAATTTTTCGAAATTCCCAGGAGAGCGAGAGCACGCCGATGGCCCATGTCAGGAAGGCGACCAGCCACAACCCGCCGTTGCTTTTGGGTTTTCGCGTAACGTCGAACACTGCCAAACCGAGCATCAATGAGAATAAAAGAAAGCCGATGAAGCCCGTTTCGGCCGCGATGGAAATGAAGGTGTTGTGGACCGCCGACCCAATGGAAAGGTCAATTGCGCCGCCGCCGACGCCCATGAGGGGATGTTGAGCCAGGACTTCGATCCCCTCCCGCCACAGGTCGACGCGGCCTCCCAGGTCCATTTCCTCGATGGAGACGCCGACCGTGGAGAGGCGGCTGATCACGGACGATGGCAGGAACGGGAACAACACCGACATGGAAAAGAGGAGAAGCCCGAGGACAAGCAGTTTTTTCTGAACCTTGATGTGCCGGGTGACCACGAGATACACGCCGAACGGCAGAATGGCGACCAGGGATGTGCGGCTGCCGGTCAGAAGGGCCGAAAAAATGGCAAGCGGGATATAGGCGAGGTTCAATATCTGCAACAGGGGGCTTTTCCCGGCGCTGACGTTCATAAAGAATAATTGCAGCGCGATCGGCAGTCCCAGCATCAGGATCAAGGTCATATCCACCGCGTTGACGCCTGTGGCGCTGTAACGTCCCTCGTATGCCACCGCTATCGAGCCGGTGATGTAGTTATGGATGGAACTATAAATTAACACGAAAGAGCCCAGGATATAGGCTTGCAGGGCCGCCATCAGTTCGGAGCGTTTCTGGTAGGTCTCCCACAGAATGATCGTCAGCACATAGATTTGCGCGTAGGTTTTGACGCGTTGCAGGACGCTGGCGCTGAACGGACTCCAAAAGAGGCTCGCGGCGTTCCACAGGAAAAACAACAGCGCAAGCGCGTGGAAGAGATGCGGTTTTCGGAGCCGCCCATCAAGCAGGACGGCGGCCAGCCAAAAACCAGCGATGCCGATACCCGCGAGCCTGGCGAGCGAACCCAGCGCGCCGATGGTGAGGCTGTCTTCCCATGGGATCATGAATATCAGGATGAGCGAGGTCCAATAAGTGAACTTGCGCACGCCAGACTCCGGGAAAGGGATTTGACCTACCGAAAGGAGTTAAGAAACCTTCTCAGGCTTTGGATGCGGTCAGGATGGCGCGGACGCGGCGGACGACGCTGTCGCGCTGGCCGCGATTCAATCCCGCGAAGAAGGAGGCTGCCAGCATGAGTCCCCCGGTCGCGGCGGCAGAAAGGAGGAACAGCGCCCAGCCCCGCGCCCCGTTCCAGCCGGAGGCCGGGAGGAAGCGCTCCAGCGCGGCCGCGGCCAGGAACAGGACGGCGGTCGCCGAAGCGGGACGCAGCGTCGCCCTGACCTGCGATGCGAATCCGATTCCCAGCAGGCGTCCGATCTGGGCCGGGTATCCGACGCTGAGGATCAACCGTCCCGCCAGCGTGCCGAGGCACAGGCCGACGATGCCCCACTTGAACCCGCCAACCAGCGCCACAGCCGCGGCGATCGAGACGGTCACCGCCAGAAGTCCCAGCAGAACTTTTCGGCTGAGGCGCAGCGTCAGGTCAATGATGTTGCCGTCGCTGCGGATGAGGGCCAGCTGCATCGCCAGGACGACGATCAGCAGGTTGGGGATGGGACCGGAAAAGTGGCCGGGCCCCACCCACAGTCCGAGAAAGACGCGGTTCCAGGTCAAAATGGACGCGCCGAGGGCGGTCGCGATCAGCCAGATGAAGATGTTGATCTCATTGCGCAGTCGAATCGCCCGCTCGTAATCTCCCGTGCCGATGATTTTTCCGAGGCCCGGCGCGATGCCGAAGATGACGATGACGATGACGCCGATCAGGGTTTCGGGGACGTATTTGGTGAGGGTGTAATCGGTGACCGCGGCGACCGAGTTGAGCAGGCCCAGCGTCACCACGTCGCTGGCGAGCAGCAGGGTCGTCGTCAAATTCCAGAGCATGAACCATCCGCTCAGTCCCAGCATTGTGCGGATGTCGCGGCGGGCGGGACGGGAGCAGCCGAACCACGACAAGTGACTGCGGATGATCCAAAAGTAAAACAGGCCGGTGGAGAGCGTGGACGCGATCAGCGCCACCGTCACGCCGACGATGCCCGTTTTAAGATGCAGGGCCAGCCAGGTGTACGCGCCGCCCAGAAAGACCAGCGCCGCCGACAAGCCCATGCGTTTGTATCCCAGGTTTTCTCCTTGCAGCGCGACTTGCGGAATGGAGGCGATCGCGTCGGCGATGATGTTGACCGCCAGCAGCGCGGCCGTCAGGCGCGCGGTCCAAATGTGCGCCTCCGGGACGCGCAACCAGAACGGGACGTACCAGCTGACGACGCCGCCCAGCCCGGCCAGCACGGGCAGGAACAGGCCCCAGATGAAGACCGCGCTTCCAACGTAACGCCGTTTCTGCTCGTAATCGGTGGATGCCTGCTGGTTCGCCAGCATCGCTTTCAACGCGAAGCCAGGCCGGCCGCTGGCGGGCATCAGGTAGCCGATCATGCGATTTAATATCTGCCACAGCCCATAGACGTAATTCCCAAGCCCGGCCACCATCAGCGGCGTGACGAGGAATCCGACGATCAGCGCCGCGCCGTAGTCGAGGACGACGGCGACCGCGTTCAGATACGCCTTCCGGGTCAGACTGCCGTCGTACAGGAGTTCGGAGAGCAACTTAAGCGGGCGGGTGAGAGTTGACATTTAAAGGCTCGACCAGATGATTTTCCTGGCGGCGGAGAGAACTTCCTCCCGCGGCCGGCCGGCGTCCAGGACGCGCGCGAACTTCTCCCAGCCCAGGTTCCAGACTTCCGTCGAACGCGCCCGCACCGATTCCGCGGTCTCCTCCGTTTTTCGACGGACGGCGGTTTCGGGATCCAGCTTCAGGACGACCATCAAATCGGGCGGCTGGATCTGGCGATAGTAAAACGCCTCGCGCCTCGACATCCAGCGGATCAAGCCATCCGGCATTTTCCCCGCCCGGAGCGCGTTCGCGCACTGCGGCCCGTCCATGTGCATGAATCCCGGCAGGGAATATCGGTCGCACAGGACGATGGAGCCGTTCGCAGAATCCCGCCGCGCTCGAAGATAGGTCAGGTAGCGGTCGCGCGCGGTGCAGACGGCCCGCACGAACCAGGGAAACCCGTGCGGCTGGGACTCTTCTTCATAGGTGTCGCCTTCAAACGGATACAGGCGCAGCAGGGTCCCGATCTTGAGAATCCCGCGCAGGAGGAAGGTGAGCGGCGACCAGGCGGGCTTGCCCATGTGCAGGGTCCTGACCGTGAAGACTTCGGAAAGCCATCCCTGTAAACCCTCGACCAGCGTCGTCTTCCCCGACCCGTCCCCGCCGAGGACGGCGATGAACAGGCCGCCGTTGGCGAGACGGTTCCTGGGCGCGATCCCGAAGACGCGTCCCTGGATGGGACGCCAGACCCTGCGGGTGAACTTCAGCAGGAGGTCGAGCCAGCGCGGGCGACGGGCGCAGGCCCGCAGCGCTTTCTGAAGTCGCTCTCCTACCCGGACGCGCGTCCAAACCGGGCAGCCGGGTTGCAGGGATTGGAGACACAGGTCAAACAGGCCGCGATCCAAACCGGGTAAATGTTTTAGCGCTTCGTCCACTTTCGCGAAGTTCTCTTCTGTGGACAGAACCTCGAGCTCGCGCCGCTCGGTTTCGGAGAGCGATCCGTGCCGCATGAGGAGCGCGTCCCAGGTGGAATGTTTCAACGTCATGCGGACGACCAGCGTCGCCAGTTCGAGTTCGGGCGCGGGGACGCGGAACAATCCCTGCCGGGCTGACGATTTTAAGTAGACCTGTTCCAAAGGCAGGCGGTAATTTTTGGAGAGGTCGTTTCCGAGAATTAATTGGTAATGCGCGTGGACGTGGACCAGCCGGCCCGATTTCTCGTCCAGCCCGTAAAAGTCGCGGATGCCGGGCAGGGCCTCGCCGGGCGGCGGGAAGGTCTCCTTGAAGCCCAGTTCCGCCAGGATCCGCTCGAAGCGATGGGCGCTGGGGCGGCCGATCAGAAGGTCGAGGTCGTTCTCTCCGCTTGCCGAACGATTCAGGAATGGGTTGCTCTTCCAGTGGCAATAATCGATTCCCTGCGCCGCGAGCGAGTCGCTGAGTTTGACGATGAGGTCGAGCGCGGCGTTGTCCATCGGGGGCGTTTCATCCAATGATCGGGGCGCGTTGGAGCGCGTCGATGACGGTCAGGTCTCCGCAACTTGCGAAGGTATGAGTCCCGGCCAGGCGTTTGTCCCAATCGGGCCTGACGGAGGTCGTCCTTTTTTCGCGGTACTCCGTCTCGGAGAGGACTTCGATTTCGTTCAGGTCGAAGCCGTATCCGTAGCCTCTCGAACAATCCTGCGACGGGCGGAAGAGTTTTCCGTCCCTGGAAAAAAAGCTTCCCGCCGGCCGCGCCCGCTTGACGTCTGAGACGACCGGGTTTCGCGGGTGCGGCGTCCACTTGCCGGCGAGCAAGTCGTCTGTGTAAAACAGGAACAGTTCAAAGTTCGGGACGGCGGCTTCGTTCTCCGCGAGGGCGGCGAACATCCACCATTTGCCGTCGTGGCGGAGGAGGGTGGCGTCGGCCGCGGAGACGTTTTCCATCAGGCGGCGCTTGAAGACCCATCGGCGCGGGAACTCGGCGCACTCGTAGAGGTCAATCGTCCGGTTCGCCCCGGATTCGGGGACCATGTAAAATTTTCCGTCCCGCTCGAAGACGAAGGGATAGGAGAGGTGGTAGTCCTTTTCCAGAATTTTGACGGGCGGTTTATAGTTGCCCTGTCCGTCCATCTCGATGACGGAAATGTGTCCCTTGCGCCTCGCGTGCGCGAACTCTTCGATGAAAATGTAGTAATTCCCGTTGACCCTGACCGCGTGCGGGTCAGCCCAGAATTTTCCCTTCGGCGGAATTAGTTTGACGAACTTGTTGAAATTTGGAGGCGTCTCATTCTCCAGCGAGAACAGCAGAAACCAACGATCGGGGTAAAGGACTCGCCGCGCGGTTTCCCGAATCAGCCGAAGGGTCAGTTTGAAGACGGCCGCCAAAGTCTGGAGGTTGGACGGCGTTTCGTATTCTCCGACGCGCGCGGGCGGGACGTTATAGTGTTCTGTTTTCTTGAGAAATTCCTCCTCGCCTATTCGATGCAGCAGGTCAATCTGCCGGGCGAGGAAGGGCGTCAATGCCCAGAAGTAGTAACTGCGGTGCCGGGCCGGGGACAGCGGATAGGTCACGAAGTGGGAGCGGAACAGGACGCGGGGTCGGGGAAATATCCCGCCTGCGGCGACCACGGCCGAGGTTGTCTCCGGCCAATATTCCGCCGCTTCCCAAAAGCCCGGCGGACCTTTTCTCTCGGCTCGTTCGTCGCCGTGACGGTAAAACCAGGCGCCGTATCTGGCGAGGTTCGCGCCGCTGAGATTTAAGTTCTCGCGTCCGAATTTCAGCAAAATATCCAGCCGCGAGTTGCGGATGATTTCAAGATCGGATTCGTCCAGCGTTTCGCCGGGCGTAATTTTTAAGATTGGCGCGCCCGCCAGAAGTTCGGACAGGTTTTTGACGGCGAAGGGATCGGGCTTCCTGGCGAAAAGTTTTCTGTCGACGCGGTCGAAGATGGGATAGAGGGCGGCTCTCCAGGCGCCCTGCGGCGTTTCAGCCGCTTCGGTCAAAACGATCAGGACGATTTCGCCGGCCTCTGCCTGCGCGATCCTGCGGATGGCGTCGTACGTCCACCAGGGGACGTCCAGCGAGCCGAGGAGTAATCCCAATCTCAGTTTTTTGTTGAGCATGGACGGCCTTTTTTTAAGAGCGCTCCGCCCTTCCGACAATCAATTTTGTCAGAAAATCCATCCGGGCGTTGAATTGTTTTCCCCTTGTCGCTGGGTTAATTCATGCGTTGCAGCGAAGACGCGGACAGTTCCACTGGGATTTGCCGACCGCTCAGCAGAGACAGGAGGACGCGCGCCCGGTCCCTGCCGGAGAGTCGAACGTCAAAGATGCCTTCGTAGCCGCGGAAGATTCCGTCCTGGATCGCGACGGCATCCCCCGGGCGAAAGGGGAACGGCCTCTCGTCCAGGGCCGCGTCCAGGCTGGCGATCTGCTGTTTGAGCGCCGCGATCAGGATTTCGCTCACTGGCGCTGGCTCGTCGCCGAAAGAGACCAGCCCTGCCCCGCCGGGAATCCACTCGACGACCGACCTGCCTGTCATATCGAGGTCAATGTACACGAACAGATAGCCGGGGAAATAGGGCTGCACTCTGCGGGCGCGAGGGTTTGCGGGCTGCGCCGCGAAACAGGGATAGTAGGATTGGATCCGCCGCAGGCAAAGTTGCTTCCAAAGAAGTTCTTCATTCCTCGGCTTGCTTTGGGCAACATACCATTTCTCCATGAAGAAGTCGCTCCAGCCTCTATTTGGGCAACAGATGTCCGGTCTTCACTTTCAACACATCGGCGGCCTTCCGCAGGTTGCTCAGGTAAATATCGTTGTCGCTGAAGTCCACAAAATTCTCATATTCTCCCCGCCATATTTTGATGGCGGTTGGTTCGCTGCACCCTCTTTTTCGCATCTCTCCGATGAACTCATCGTAGGAGAGATTGATCTTTCTTGCCAGTTGCTGAATGACGCTTTCCATGGCGTTTCTCACGCGCTACGTTTCCATAGCCGGCTCCATTATGACGCTTGGCCCAGACGAAACACCGGTCAAATGAGTTTTATGAAAGATTTAAATTTGAATATCGAAACTGATTTAGAAACACTTTACCCCGATTAAAATTTTTTAATCTTATGTTTTTCTTTGAAATATTTAGAGACTATTCAGGTGTTTTTTACCAAAAATATCCGTTTATGGCGTCTAAAAAACAGTCCGCCGCGTCACTGTTCGCGCGGCGCGAACAAATATCCTCGTCCCCAAAACGTGCGGATATATTGATGCCCGTGCTGGCCGTCCTCCAATTTGTTCCGCAGATAGAAAATATAAAGGGAGGACAAATTCGTGCTGATCTTGTATTGACTTCCCCAGACCTCGCGAGCCAGCATGTGGTGTGATACGACCTTGCCCTGCTGGCGGACCAGGCAGGCCAGCAATTCATACTCTCTTGGCGAGAGCTCGATCGGTTTCCCGTGCAGCTTCACCGTTGAAGAAGACAGGTCAATCTCCAGGTCAGAGTCGACATACGACGTGACAAAATCAAGCTTTTCCGTTTTGTGAAATCCGTCCCGCCTCAGCAGGGCGTTGACGCGCGCTTCAAATTCTCTTCGGCTGAAAGGCTTTCTTAAGAAATCGTCCACCCCCACATTGAACCCGTGCAGCAGGTCGTTTTCGTACGCGCGGGCGGTCATCATCAGGATCGGCACGGAACTCATCTCGCGCAGGCGCTGGCAGACGTCGAACCCGTCCATCCCCGGCATCATCACGTCCAGGATGACCAGGTCCGGGTGAATGGCGTATGCCAGTTTCAATCCATCTTCGCCGGAATACGCCTGGTGGACCGCGAGATCGGCCGGCTTGAGGATCTCCGCGATCAACCTGCCCATTTCAGGATCATCGTCAATTAAAAGAGCCTTCTTGCTCATTAGATCAGCCCTCTCAGACGCGGCAACTTCCCTCGCCGCTCACGCTCATATTTCTTTAACCATCATAGCATTAAACTACGAAGATGGGAACAATACATCCGGCCTATTTTATCGGCGCAAGCCGCCTCCATTGACGGCGGTTCGTGCTACACTCGCGCGCATGATCCCTCCCGACGCGTTCGCGTCTCATACTTTGTCTCGTCATCCCGAAGGGGAGCGCGTCCAGCGGATTCTCGCCGCAGCCATCCGATCGGCGGAAGCGGGCGCGGCGGTGAGACGATTCCTCCGCCGGGAATCGGATTCTCTCTTCGTGGACGGGCGGGAATATCCACTGGACAAAATCGGGCGCGTCCGCGTCCTCGGGCTGGGGAAGGCCTCCCCGGCCATGACCCTGCCTCTCGCGGACCTCCTCCCGGGTCGCGCCACCCGCGGCCTGCTCATTCCAAAAGCGACTCCCGTCCACACCCCGGGCGGATTCGACCTCCAACCCGGCGGGCATCCCGTCCCCAGCGAGGCGAGTCTGCGCGCCGGGCAAAAGGCCCGCGGCCTCGTCCGCGGCCTCGATGAAAACGACCTGCTCATCTGCCTGATCTCCGGCGGCGGCTCCGCGTTGATGACCCTGCCGCACGCGGGCGTCGGCCTCCCCGACCTGCGCGCGTTGACGTCCGACCTGCTGGCCTGTGGCGCGCGCGTGAACGAGGTCAACATCCTCCGCCGTCATCTCGACTCTCTTAAAGGAGGCGGGTTGGCGCGGCTTGCCTCCCCGGCGAGAGTCGTCAGCCTGATCCTGTCGGACGTGGTCGGGAATCCGCTGGAGGCTATCGCCTCGGGACCGACCGCGCCCGACCCGTCCACCCGCGAGGACGCGCGGCGCGTGTTGGAAAAATATGGGCTGGCGGAAAAAGTCCCCGCGCCGATTCTCGAAGCGCTGGAGACGAACCCCGAAACGCCGAAGCCCGGCGACGCGCTGTTCGAGCGCGTACAAAACGTCGTCGTGGGGAGCAACGCGCGGGCCGCGGAGTCCGCTTGCAGTCAGGCGCGAAGCGAGGGGTTTCATCCTGTTTGGCTGGGCGACGACTGGCAGGGCGAGGCGCGCGACGTCGGGCGCGAACTGTCCCGAATTTTAAAGTCAGCCTCCGAGCCGCGTCCGTTTTGCCTTGTCGCGGGCGGCGAGATGACCGTCGCCGTGCGCGGGCGCGGACACGGCGGGCGCAACCAGGAACTCGCGCTGGCGGCCGTCCGCGAACTCGCGGGGAGACGCGACCTGCTGCTGGTCTCTCTCGCCACCGACGGCGAGGACGGCGTCACCGACGCGGCGGGCGCGGTCGTTTCGGGCGAGACGCTGGCGCGCGGCCTGGGTTTGGGACTCGTCCCCGAATCCTTTTTAGCCGAGAACGATTCGTATTCCTATTTCAGCGCGCTGGGTGATTTGCTAAAACCGGGCCCGACCGGGACGAATGTGAACGACTTGATGTTTTGCTTCGGGTTGTGAATTCGACAGGGCAACTATGGGGCCGCGGCGATGAACCCGTATTTTGTCAAAATGGCCTGTCCCTCGGGAGATAAGACCAGCGCGACGAAGGCTTTGGCGAGGTCCGCGTTTTTGCCGTCCGCAATGGGGGCGATGGGATAGACGGCGATGGAGTTCAGGGCGTCGGGGATGTCGAGATAGCCCAATTTTTCCGCGGCGATTTGATAGTCGGTGACGTAGACGATGCCGGCGTCGGCCTCTCCCAGCGAGACTTTCGTCACGACGGCTTTCACGTCGGTTTCATACGAGACCACGTTCGCGAGGACGCGGTCTTTGAAGTCCGCGTCGAAGGCTGGGTCTTGAATCGCCTTGTCGAGGAAGTCGAGACTGTACTGCCCCACCGGGACGGATTTATCGGCCAGATCGAGTTTCAGGCCGGGTTTGGCGAGGTCTTGCAGGGCGGCGACTCCGGCGGGGTTGTCTTTGGGGAAGATCGCCACGAGACGGTTGCTGGCAAAAATGACGGAAGCGCCGTCAGCCACGCGTCCGGAGGCGATCGCGGCGTCCATGTACTTTTGATTGGCGCTGGCAAAGACATCGGCGGGCGCGCCCTGGTCGAGCTGCTGGGCCAGTTGCTGCGAACCGCCAAAGTTGAAGGCGACAGTCACGCCGGGGTGTTGACTCTCGAACAGCCTCCCCAGTTCGGCGAAGGAATCCGTCAGGGAGGCCGCGGCCAGCACGGTCAGGACGCGGGGCGCGGATGTTCGCGGCGCGCAGGCGCCCGCCAGCAGGGTGATTCCAAGAATCAGGGAGAGAAATTTGGAACGCATGGTTTCTCCGGTGAAGCGAAAGGATGGCGGCGGTTATTTGTCCACGATCTCCGGGTCGGTTTCGCGCCTGCGGTAGAGCAGGCCTTTGACGACCATCAGGATCGCGAACGAAAAGCAGACCAGGATGATGGACAGGGCGATGGCGACGTTGAGATCCGTCTCGAAGCCGACGTAGATCGCCAGAGGCATGGTTTGAGTCCTTCCCTGAAAGTTGCCCGCGAACAGGATGGTGGCGCCGAACTCGCCGAGAGCGCGCGCCCACGTCATCACGCCGCCGCTGACGAGCGCCGTCCACGAAAGCGGCAGGGTCACGTAGCGGAAGGTCTGCCAGCGGCTGGCGCCGTCCAACGCGGCGGCCTGCTTCAGTTCCGTGTCGATGCTGGAGAAGCCGATCGCGGCGGCCTTGACGTAAAACGGCGCGGCGACGAAAGTCTGCGCCATGACGACCGCGGCGAGCGTGAACGGGATGTTGATTCCGAGCGGCGCAAGGATCGGCGCCAGCAGGCCGCGGCGTCCGAAAGCCATCAGCAGCGCCATCCCCGCGACCGAGGGCGGGAGGACCGTGGGCAGGTCAACGATGGTGTCCACGATGTGGTGGAAGCGGAAGTCCCGCCGCGCCAGGATGTAGGCGACCGGCGTCCCCGCCAGGAGCGCGGCGGCTGTGGACGTCAGCGACGAGACCAGGCTCAGCCGGATCGCCATCCCGACTTGCGGCTGTCCCAGGGCGTCTATAAAATCGTCGAATGAGGCGCGCAGAAAGAGCGCGGCCAGCGGGAGGGTGATGAAGACGAGCAGCGGCAGGGCGAGGAGATTCCACAAGCGGTCGAGACTCGGTCTAACTGTCCGCGTACGTTCCGGCCGATGGGCGAGTTTCATTTCTCTGACGGAGGGCATAAACGCTTATTGACGCGGCCTGGCCGCGTACCATCCCACTTTGTCGGCCGGGTGGACGTCGAAGTCCGGGACGTACGGTTTGATGTCCAGCAGGGGAGTTCCGTCCAGCATGTCTACCGATTGGACGTTGAGAAATCGTCCGTGCCGTTCGAGCAGGCGCACCGTCGAAATGCCGATCGGGTTCGGGCGGCGATAGAAGCGGGTGGCGAACACGCCGTGCAGTTGGTCGTCGAGGAAGGGCTTGACCAGCAAGTCGGTCTGGTCGAGCGCCTGGTGGAAGACGTAGATCAGGATCAAATGCGAAAGTCCGTCCACGCTTTGCAGCCCGGCTTCGTATTCGGGATGGACCTCGACCTCGCCCAGCGCCGTCGAACGCGAGGATTGGATGGGCATCCCGTCCGGTCCTTTGAACGGGGTGTGGATTACGCCGATGGGCTTCATGCAAAAAACGGTCATTTCGATGTTCCAATCTTTTGGTCCCAATCGTCCAGCCAGCCTAACGTGGTTTCCAGTTGTCCAAGCCGAAGTTCCAAACTCATTCGGTTGTGGATTTGATCGTCGGGCAGGGCGGACAGCGTCGCCTGCAATCGTTGGATGTGTTTCCACGCCTCCTCTTTTTGGGCGCGGAAGGCCGAGGCGGTTTTCTCGGGGAAGTACATTTGGATGAAATACAGGCGGGTGACGAATTCCATGCGGATGGCGCGCGTGCTTCCGCCGCTGGGAGTCTCCAGCCAACCGAGGAAGCGGGCGCGTCCCTGCCCGGTCATCTTCAACAACAGGCGGGGCGGCAGTTTCTCCTGGGGAATTTCCTCTCCTGAAATATCCCCGCGTTTTTCGAGCCGCTTCAAGATGGCGTAAGCCTGACTTTGGCTGAGATGCCAGACCTGCCCCAGGTCCGCCGCGACTTTGCGATGCAAATCGTAACCGTGCGCCGGGGCGCGGTAAAGCAGGCCGAGCAAAGCCATTTCTGGCGATAACGTTCCGATGTAATGCGGCTTGTCCATATACTCACTGAGTGAGTATATCAAATTGTCTCAAGCCGCGCAAGAGATTTGGATCTTTTTACGGCCCCCCGTACTCGAATCTCCCGATGTCGGGCGCGGCGCCGAGGTAGGAATCGTTGATCCCGGGGATGACCGCGCCTCGGTCAATGTTTGGACTCGTCGGCAGGAGGGAGAAGTCGCCGCCGGGGGCGTTGACGAATCCGGGCGGGGACTCGTGGCCGTTGCATTCCAATCCCGTCGCGGCGCAGAGCAGGGGCATGCTCGGGTAGTCCACCGTCTCCCAGCGGAAGCGGGGGAGCGAGGCGTCGCGGGTGGTATGCCAGTTGTCGAAGTCCCAGTCCATGCCCGATGAATCGTAGAGGGACTCTTCAAAGGCGAATCCGTTTCCTTGAAAAATATTGTTTCGCATCACAGCATTGTGACCGATGGTGATCATGCTCATAGCGTTCAAGTCGGGCGCGTCGGCGTAAAACGTGTTGTGATAGAAGTACACTACGCCATCGGGATAGCGCGCCCACTTGACGCTCGTGCTGGTGAAATGGGTGAACAGGTTGCGGATGACCCACACTGGTCCCACCGTGATAGGCGCGTTGGAAAAACCGACCAGCATTGTATCCACGCGGTTACCGCGGAAGCGGTGGTTCACGCAGGCGCCCTCGGGTTCGAGTCCGTCGTCGCTGATGTGGTCCAGCGTGTTGTCGTAGATGTCGGCGTCGCGGGCGATCTCGGGGTTGTCAATGCCCGCGGTCGTTCCCGTGTAAATGCCGTTGAAAAAATTGTGGATGCGGTTGCCGCGCACGATCGCGCCGACGTGTCCGCGCAGGATGACGCCGGTTCCCTCCGCGTACGTTCCCTTGGCCGCGTCCCACTCGATTTCGTCCACGCCCGGGTCGGAGATTTCATTGAACTCGATGCGCGCGTCGTTGCCCCGCGCGGGATCGCCGCCCTCCCAGTTGACGTAGATTCCCTTTTGCAAATTGTGGATGCGGTTGTTGCGGATGACCAGATGCGACGCGTTGAGCGCGCAGATGCCGCACCCGCCGCTGGCGCGTCCGAAATACCCGATGTCGAATCCCTCGATCCAGATCCAGTCGCGGCCGTCCACGGTGAACGCCTCATCCAGGACGGCGGCGCGCCACGCGTGACCAGACGGTTCGTCCGCGCTTCGGACGTAGAGCCAGCCTCCTTTCGCATCGTGGAACCAGCCCTCGGTTACGGTCGTCTGCGCCTCGCCGCGGCTTCTCAACAGCGACTTCATATCGGCATATTGGTGAAAATATTTTCCGTCGCGCGCCAGGTAGCCGACGCGTTCTTTCAACCTGAAAGACCACACTTGATAAGCGTCTTTGACGCTGTTCCACTCGCCATCCAAAACCAACGAGCCATCGATCATCGCGCCCGCCCCCGCGGCTTTCACCTGGATCCACGCGCCCTCCGCGCCTGAAGTTGGGAAGGTGATTTCCTCGCGGTAGATTCCATCGGCCACCAAAACTTGCGTCCCTGCCGTGGCGCGATCTACGCCCTCTTGAATCGTCTGCAACGGCGCGGATGCGGAACCGTCTCCGCCTGCGGGCGCGCTGGCGTCCACGTAAACGACCGTCTGCGGGACGAACGTCAGCGCTTCGGGCTGGGTCGTCAACGCGCCGCTGATCTCGGACGAGTCGCTCGTCACTTTGACAAAATATTTTGTGGACTCGCTCAGCCCGAACAGACTCCCGACTAACCGACCGTCGTCAATCCGAATCAGCGGATGGCCCTCGCGCCAGTCCGCGTCCGCGTGGGAGCGGTAGAGGAGTTCTGCTGTCTCCGGCAGATTCTCCCCGCTGACGTAGATTCCCGCCGTCTCGATGTTCGCGACCAACTCGATCTGCGCCGACGCGAACGCGCCGCTGGGACTCGTCAGCGTGGGTTCGTAGATCGGAGCAGGAGACGGCGCGGGGTCGGTGGGAAGCGTTATCGCGGAAGGCGGGGGAGGCGCGTCGGGCGTCGCGGTCAGACCAGGAGGCGCGCAATCCGTCAATGTAAACGTCAACAGAATCAGGAGGAAAATTTTTTTAGTTCGCATGATTGGGCAATTACAAAACATTCCGCTAAAAAAAGCAACCCCATTTCTGAGACGATATGGTTAAATAGCCGTGTCTGGCAAAACCTGACGCCTGACGCCTGAAACCTGACACCTGAAGCCTGCCCCTTGTCCTCGATCTACCTCCTCATCGAATTTCTCGACGAACTCGTCTATGGCGTGGGCGAAACCGCCTGGCCGCTGATGCGCGACGACCTGCATCTCACCTACACCCAGATCGGCCTGCTCCTCAGCCTGCCGGGAATCATCGCCGCCTTCATCGAACCCTTCATCGGCATCCTCGGCGACGTGTGGAAACGCCGCGCCCTCATCCTCGCGGGCGGCGTGTTCTTCACGCTCTCCCTCCTCCTCGCCTCCGCGAGTTTTTCGTTCATCCTCCTGCTTTCAGCCTTCATCCTTTTCCACCCCTCCTCCGGCGCGTTCGTCTCTCTTTCCCAGGCCTCGTTGATGGACTCCGACGCGAAGCGCCACGAACAAAACATGGCGCGCTGGACTTTAGCCGGGACGCTCGGAGTCCTCGCCGGCCCGCTGCTGCTCGGACTCTTCGTCTACCTCGGACTCGGCTGGCGCGGGACTTACGCCCTGCTCGCTTCCCTCTCGACCCTCATCCTGCTTCTCGCCTTCAAGCGGATTCCCCCCGACGCGTTTCCCGCCTCCCGTCCCTCCTTCGGCCTCCTCCTCGACGGCTTCCGCGCCGCCCTCGCCGCGCTCAAACGGAAGGAAGTCTGGCGCTGGCTGCTGCTCCTCGAATTCTCCGACCTGATGCTGGACGTCCTCCTGAGTTATCTCGCTCTCTACTTTGTAGACGTGGCGCGCGTCGCCGAAACCCAGGCGGGCATCGCCGTCGCCTTTTGGCTGGCTCTCGGTTTCTTCACCGACTTCGCCTTCATCCTCTTCATTGACCGCCGGCCCGACAGCGTCAAATTCCTTCGTCTCACCGCCGCCGCGCAGATGGTCTTCTTCCCGCTCTTCTTGCTCGTTCCCGGCTTCCTTCCAAAACTGGTTATGATTACCTTCGTCAACTTCTTCAACACCGGCTGGTATTCCATCCTGCAGGGGCGGCTCTACTCCGCCCTCCCCGGTCAAAGCGCCAGCCTCATGGCGATCGGCGCGGTGACGACTCCCATCGCCAAACTCCTGCCTCTCCTGATCGGCTTCCTCGCCGACCGCTTCGGCCTCCAAGCCGCGATGTGGATTCTCCTCCTCGGTCCCATCGCCCTCCTCGTCGGTCTCCCCAAAAACGGCCAACCGTCAACCCGCCCCGCCGCTGATGCCTGACACCTGACCCCTGACACCTGACCCCTGACACCTGA
>DKTP01000181.1 GCA_002473085.1 Anaerolineales bacterium UBA7227 | reverse complement strand
GCGGGCGGACGGTATCCCGCCGCGGACATCGCCAGTACTTCGCGTTTGGCTTCGGTCAGCAGGAGTTCGCGGTTCATCACGATTCGGTCGGATGGGGAGAGAATACCCATCGAGCGCGCTTCCTCCGCGGACGTGGCGACCTTCGCCTGACCAATCTGCAGGAAGGCGCGTTGGAGGAACGGGAACGCCTCGGCGTTGTCGGTCTTCATCGCGGGGCTGACGATCCGCCGCATGATCTCCTTCGTCCCGCCGCCCGCAGGGATGACGCCCGCGCCGAGTTCCACGAGTCCGATGTAGGTCTCGGACGCGGCGACGACGCGCGGGGCGTGCATGGCGATCTCGCAGCCGCCGCCCAGCGCCAGTCCCGCGGGAGCCACGACGACGGGCTTCGGGAAGTAGCGCATCCGCATGTTCATGTTTTGCAGGCCGCGCACAGCCCCGTCGAGCGTGTCCCACATGCCCTGCTGCGCCGCGACGACGACCATGAACAGATTCGCGCCCGCGCTGAAGTTGTCGGCTTCGTTGCCGATCACGAGTCCGTCGAAGTCCTTTTCCACGCGGTCGAGCGCCTCGCCAACGATGTTCGAGATGTCCTCGTCGAGGGCGTTCATCTTGGTGTGGAACTCCACCAGCGCCGCGCCGTCGCCGATGTCGAAGAGCGACGCGCCCGCGTTGTGGGCGATCATCTTCTTCGTGCCGCGGAAATCCTTCAAAACGATCACGCCCGCGGGCCGTTTGATCTTCACATATTTTTCCTTCGACACATCGTACACGCCGACCTTCTCGCCGTTCTTGTATTGATAGAACGACTCGACACCCGCCTTGAGCATCGCGTCCACCCACTTCGCGGCGGGATAGCCCGCGGCCTTCATCCGTTTGACCGTGTCGCGCACGCCGAGCATGTCCCACGTCTCGAACGGCCCCGCCTCGTGCATGAAGCCCCAGCGCATGGCGTCGTCAATCGGCTTGGCGGTGTCGGCTACTTCTGGGATGATGGACGACGCGTACTGGAACGACTGGAGAGTCAGCGCGGCGACGAGTTTCGCGGCGCGGTCGTCCGCTTCCAACATGACCTTGAGGCGGTCTCCGAGATTCTCGAGGTCTTTCGCCTTCCCGACGGATTCGAAGCGCGGCTTCGTCGGCGGGACGTGTTCCATCGTCTGCAAGTCGAGCGGCCAGAATTCCTTCTTCCCGTCCTCCGCGCGGACTTCCTTGTAGAAGCCGACTTTGCTCTTGTTGCCGAGCCAGCCGCGTTCCACCATCGTGTGGATGAGTTTGTTCGGCGCTTCGGCTTGCAGATATTTCACCGCCAGTTTATCGTGCTGAACCAGCGGCGCGAGATTTTTCCCGACGTGCTCCCAAACGTCCACGCCCACGAGGTCAATCAGGCGGAACGTCGCCGTGCGCGGGTTGCCGATCAGCGGACCCGTGACCGCGTCCACTTCATCCACGGTATAGCCGTTCTTCAAGATGAAATCCATCCCGAACGCGCCCGTCCCGAAGGCGACGCGGTTGCCGATGAAGTTGGGCGTGTCTTTGCAAAGCACGATGCCTTTGCCGAGACGAACTTCACCGAACCACGAGATGAACTCCGTCACTTCCTTCGAAGTGTCCGCAGTCGGGATGATCTCCAGCAGTTTCAAATAGCGCGGCGGATTGAAAAAGTGTGTCCCGAGGAAGTGTTGCCTGAATCCCTTCGAGCGCCCCGCGGCGATGTCCTTGACGGGGATGCCCGAAGTGTTGGTGCTGACGATGCACTCTGGCTTGCGGACCGCGTCGATGCGCGCCATCAAATCCTGTTTGATCTTCAGGTTCTCGACGATGACCTCGATGACCCAGTCCGCTTCCGCCACCGCGTCGAAATCGTCCTCCAGGTTTCCGAGCGTGACCAGCGACTTCAGGCTGGCGTCCATCAAGTTGGCGGGCTTCGCCTTCAAGCAGCGATCCCACAACTCGGTGACGATCTTGTTGCGCGCCGCCTTGTCTCCTTCTGGCGCGTCCTTCGGGACGATGTCGAGCAGGGTCACGCGCACGCCCGCGTTGGCGAGGTGCGCCGCGATCGCCGCGCCCATCGTCCCTGCGCCGATGACGACGGTTTTGTTGATTTGGTAGTTCATGTTCAAATCTCCTCTTTAGGCTGTTGGGGCGGACCTGCGTGTCCGCCACCTTGTGCCAATAGGGCAGACACGTAGGTCTGCCCCTACCAGTCTGCCCCTATCAGTCTGCCCCTGCCAGTTACCTCAACTCCGCTCCGCTATAACCCAAAATCTGCCTCGCGACCACGAGACGGTTGATCTGCCCCGTGCCTTCGTAAATGTCCGTGATCTTCGCGTCGCGGAACCATTTCTCGAGCAGGAACTCGCGGCTGTAGCCCAGCGGACCGAGAATCTCGACAGCCTTCTGCGTGATCTTCGTGCCAACGTCGCCAGCCTTGACCTTGCTCATCGAAGACTCGAGCGCGTTCGGTTGTTTGTTATCCGCCATCCAGACCGCCTTCAACACCATCAGCCACGCTGACTTGAGCATGATCTCGCAGTCAATGACTTCGCGCTCGATGTTGGTCAACTTCTGGCGTGGCAGTCCATAGCGGATCTCGACTCCGTTCTCGGCGAGTTTCTCCTTCAGGAATTCCAACGCGGCGCGCGCCACCCCGAGTCCCGACGCGGCAACCAGCGGACGGGTCGCGTCGAACGTCGCCATAGCGCCCTTGAAGCCCGTCGTCGTCTTCTCGACGGTGGGACTGCCGAGGATGTGGTCGAACGGGACGCGCGCGTCCACGAGGGAGATCGCGGCCGTGTCGCTGGCGCGAATCCCGAGTTTCTCCTCCAGTTTCGTGACCTTGACTCCGGGCGTCCCGCCCTCGACGACGAACGAACGCATCCCCGCGCGTCCCGCCGCGGGGTCAATCGAAGCCCAGACGACGAGGAATCCCTTGCCGAGTTTTTCGTATTCGTTGAAGGCCTTATCGCCCGCGGTGACGAAGATCTTCTCGCCGTTGAGAATCCATTCGTTGGTCTTCTCGTCCAGCACGGCGCGCGTGCGGATGGACGAAGTGTCCGAGCCGGCGCCCGCCTCGGTCATGCACATCGCGCCCAGGGTGGGTTTCTCGCCCATGAAGCGCGCCAGGAACTTGGCCTTCTGCTCGGGCGTGCCAGCCGCCTGCACCGCGGCCGCGCCCAACCCGCCGCCGGGCGTGACGAGGTAGAAGCCCACGTCTCCCCACGCCAGCATCTCGATCTGCGCGGCCAACGACTGATACGCGATCGGCGGACGTTTCTCCTTCTGCCCGCCGTCGTGACCGTTGTCTCTTTCCTTCGGGGCCAGCGATCCCGCGCCCATGGCCTTCATGGCCGTGTGCATGAACTCGATGTAATCCCAGGGGATTTCGTGTTCGTGATCGTCGAAGTAGCGCGACTTCGAGCGCATCATTTCCTCGGCGACGGTCTTCAACACAAATTGCGTTTGCGCGATCGGTTTCGGCGCTTCAAATTCGATTGTCATGTTCTACTCCTTCAATTACCAATCACCGTTTGCGTAATTGGTAAATAGCAATTGGCAACTACACCATCGCAAAACCCGTCCACATCGCGAAGCCGCGCCCCTCGCGCATCCACATTTCGACGGGATGCTCGCGGATGTAGCCGTGACCGCCCAAAATCTGTACCGCGCGGTCCGTGACCATCATCGCCATGTCCGCCGCGCCCGTGGAGGCGAGGTAGGCATCCACGTTGGCGTCATCTTTGCCTGTGTCCAATTTCCAGGCGGCCTCCCACGTCAGCAGGCGCGAGGCTTCGATCTCCGTCCGCATCTCGGCCAGCATGAACGCGACGGCCTGCTTCTGCGCGATCTTCACGCCGAAGGCCTCGCGCTCCTTGGCGTAATCGCGCGCATAATCGAACGCGGCGCGCGCCACACCGACGGCGGCCGCGGCGTTGGCGACGCGCATCGAAGCCAGGACCCGCTCGAAGTCCAGGCCCGAATCGCCGCCGATCCGATTCGCCTTCGGGACTTTGACCCCGTCCAGTTTGACGCGGTACGTCGGCAGCGCGTTCAACCCGAGCATCTTCTCCGCTTCATCCGCGACGGTCAGGCCGGGCGCGGCCTTCGGGACGATGAAGCCCTGCGTGACGCCGTCCAGCGCGGCGTAGACGATCATCGCCTGCGCCTCCTTCGCGAACGGGACGTAGGCCTTCTCGCCGCTGAGGATGTATTCGTCGCCCGCGAGGGTCGCGGTCGTCTTGAGCGCCAGCGGATCGAAGTCGAACGCGAACTCGATCAGCGCGGCGGTGTAGGGAGTCCAATTGCCCTCGACGATCTTCGGCAGGTATTCCTGTTTTTGCTCCTCGGCGCCGCCCAGCAGGATCGGGAGCGCGAACAGACTCGGGACCCCGACGGCGAGCGCGCCCGCCAGGTTGCCGAAGGCCAGTTCCTCGCCCGCCAGCGCGCCCGTCACGGCGGAGCGTTCTCCAAATCCGCCATAGGCTTCGGGGATGGACGCCTGCAGGACGCCGAGTTCCCAGCCTTTGTCGATCAACTTCGGCGGAAGGCCGCCCCCCTCCTCCGCGTCGCGTCCCGCAGGACGCAGGTCGTTGGCCGCGTATTTGCCCACGGCCTCGATGAGCATTTTCTGCTCTTCATTCGGTTCGAATGAATACATGTGACCTCCAGTTTTTATTTCACAGACAAGCCCCTCAGGAACAGGTCTGCAATACGGTTGGCAATTTGCTCCATGGACAGCGCGCCGTCGGGACGGTACCAGGTCAAGGTCCAGTTGAGCGTGCCGAGCAGGGCGCGGACGGTGAGCGCAGGGTCGGCGCAGGCAAACTTCCGAGTCTTCACCCCTTCTAAAAGAACATCCCGCCACAGACTCTCGAACTTGTCGCGGTTCGGGATGTGACGGGTATGCTGTTTCGGCTCGAGGGAACGATGCTCAAAAAGCAGGACGGAAGCGAGGTCGGCGTTCTCGGCCAGCATCTGCAAATAAACGCGGATCATGGCGCGCAGTTTCTGGTCTGCGGGCGCGTCCTGCGCGGCCAGCGGCTCGATCCGCTCGATGAGCATTTCGATGGCGCGGTCGAGGAGCGCGAGCAAAATCTCCTGCTTCGAGGAGACGTGGTGGTAGAGACTGGCCTTCTGCAACTTGACCGCCGCGGCGATGTCGGCCATCGAAGCGGCGTGAAAGCCCTTCTTGCGGATCACTTGCGCGGCGGCGTCGAGGATGTCTTCACGAGTCATAAGCGCTCCCTACCGAACGGTCGGTAGGGCTAGTTTACTCCCAGGCGGGCGCAAAGTCAAGGGGAACAGGCCGAAGCCGCGAAACGTTAAACCCGCGTGCTACAATCGCATAAACTGCCGTGAAAAAATTCCTGCTCCCCCTCCTCCTCCTGGCGGCCCTCGCGGCTGGCTGGTACTATCTCTTCCGCGACCTCCCCAGCGTGGACTCGCTCCCTTCGCGCCTCGTCCAGCCGAGCGTCAGAATCACCGACCGAAACGGAGGACTGCTCTACGAGTTCATCCCCGCCGAGGGCGGACGTCACGCCGCGCTCTCGTTCGCGTCCATCCCGCAGTGCATGAAAGACGCGGCCATCGCCGTCGAAGACCGAAACTTCTACGCCAACCCTGGCGTGGACCTCGCGGGCATCCTGCGCGCGCTGTGGATCAACCTGCGGGGCGGCGAGACTTTGGCAGGCGGGAGTACCATCACGCAGCAGGTGGCAAGGAACCTCCTGCTCGGCGAAGAACTCGGCACGCGCTCGCCGCGTCGCAAGATCCGCGAGATGGTCCTGGCGTGGCAGATGACGCGCAAACTGTCCAAAGATGAGATCCTCGCGCTGTATCTCAATCAAACCTATTACGGCGGGATGGCGTACGGAATCGAAGCCGCGTCCCAGACCTTCTTCGGCAAGTCCGCCGCCGAACTGACCCTCCCCGAATGTGCGCTGCTCGCGGGCTTGCCGCAATCGCCGAGCCGCTACAACCCGTTCACCGACCCCGAAGCGGCGCGTGAACGCCAACTCGTCGTCCTCGCCTTGATGGAAAAGGACGGCTACATTTCAGAACAGGAGCGGACTCTCGCCGAGGAAGCGGCGCTCCGCTACACCGAAACGCCCTATCCCATCCGCGCGCCGCACTTCGTCTGGATGATCAAATCGCAACTCGACGCGCTCGAAGCGGACGGCAAGATCAACCTCGCGGCGCAGTCGGGACTCATCGTCCGCACCACGCTCGATTTGCGAATCCAGCAGATCGCCGAGGAATCCGTCGCGCGTCAGATCAAGACCCTGCGCGACCAGTCGCCCGAGCAGAACGTCAACAACGCCGCGGTCGTCGTCCTCGACCCGCGCACGGGCGAGATGCTCGCGCTGGTCGGCTCGGCGGATTATTTCAACGAGGACATCGCGGGCGCGGTCAACATGGCGACCTCCCCGCGTCAGCCTGGCTCCGCCTTCAAACCGTTCCTCTACGCCCAAGCCCTCGACCCGCGCGGCGCCGCGCGCTGGACGGCCGCCACGCCCCTGCTCGACGTGACCACCACCTTCCCCACCCACGAGGAGACCTCCTACACACCCAAAAATTACGACGGCCTCGAACACGGACTCGTCCCCGTGCGGCTGGCGCTGGCGTCCTCGCTCAACATCCCCGCGGTGATCACCCTCCAAAAAGTCGGCATCGCGAACACGATCCACTTCGCCGAGCGGCTGGGCATCGCTTCTCTCGGCGACCCGAATCAATACGATCTCTCGCTCGCCCTCGGCGGCGGACAAATGTCCCTGCTCGAATTGACGGGCGCGTACGCCGTCCTCGCGGACAAGGGCGTCAAGACGGACCATCCCGACCTGCTCGACATCCGCGACGTGGACGGGAACCTGCTCTACGAGTCCTTCCCGACGCCGCCGCTTCAAATCCTGGACCCGCGCGTGGTCTGGCTCCTCAGCGACATCCTCGCCGACGACGCCGCGCGCAGCCTCGGCTTCGGCCGCAACTCCACGCTGAAAATTGACCGTCCCGCCGCGGTCAAGACCGGCACCACCACCAACTTCCACGACAACTGGACGATCGGCTACACGCCCGATCTTGTCGTCGGCGTCTGGGTTGGCAACAGCGACTATAAAGCCATGAAAGACGTGACCGGCCTGACGGGGGCCGCGCCGATCTGGCACGAGACGATCCGCAAGGTTTTGGAGGGCAAACCCAAAACGGATTTCACCCGCCCCGAGGGACTCGTCCAGGCGGAGGTCTGCGCGCTCTCCGGCCTGCTCCCGACTCCCGACTGCGGCCACACGCGCACCGAATGGTTCATCGCCGGGACGGAGCCAGCCCAGCCCGACAACCTCTACAAGCAAGTCGCGGTCGACGCGCTGACGGGCGCGCTCGCCGACGATTCCACGCCCGCCGAGCGCCGCCAGACCAGGATCGTCCTCGACCTTCCGATCGCCGCGCAGCCCTGGGCGCGCGCGCAAAACCTGCCCCTGCTCGCGGACATCCCCTCCGCCGGGGAAGCCGACGCGCAGCCGCAGATCGCGCTCATCTCGCCGCGTCCCAATTCCACGTACCGGCTCGCCCCGTCCTTCGACGCCTCCGCGCAGAAATTACTCATTGAAGCCGTGGCCGGGACGGGAATCGCCCAGGTCACGATCTGGGTGGACGGCGCGCCGCTCGCCGTCCTTTCTTCGCCGCCCTACCGGGCCTGGTGGCAACTCTCCCCCGGTGAGCATCGCTTTTGGGTCACAGGCGTGACGGTTAACGGAGAGACCGTCGCCAGCGAAGTGATCGTGGCGACGGTCTCGAATTGACGGACAGGATCGGCTATTTTTTAAACGACATGCGCGCGATCAAGTTATCTTTGAGAATTAACTGATGATAGAACGCCCCGCCGATGTGAAGCAGGATGAGCAGGAACAGCGCTGGCGCGATGAAACCATGCAGGGCGCGCGCCGCGAAGTCGAAAAAGTCCGCGGGCAGCGAGCCGACCCCGCCAAAAACAATTTTCGCCAGTCCCGCCTGGAAGGAGAGCGCGAGTCCGCTCACGGCCATGAGGAAGATGAAGACATACAGCGCGTAATGCACGAACTTGCCGAGCCCGTCGAGGAAGGCGGATCCCGTCGAAGCGTAGGCGGGACGCGGAGACCGCAGCCGCGTGACAAATCGCAGGACGATCACAAGAAGGATGGCGATGCCCAGAGCCATGTGGATCCGAAGCGGCGCGATCTCGCTTGAATCGTTCGGCAGGGAATTGGAATATTTTCCGAAGATGAAAGCGCCGAAGACCAGGATCGCAGTCAACCAGTGAAAGGCGACTTGCAGAGAACTATAACGGGCGGGGGCAGATTGCGACATGAGATACTCCTTGAAGTGATTTAAGGGGATTATACAGGCAGGCTGGGAAAAGAGAAACCAGATCTCTCGCAAAAATCTGGTTCCTCTTTTCCTGCTTACAAGATGAATTGAGGCGCGTGATCCTACGCCAGTTCGTGCTTCTTCAAACCATCCCGTACAATCTCGAACATCTCCTTCATGGGATGGACCAGCGCCAGGGCGTAGAGCGCGAAACCGATGCCATACAGGATGCCCTTGACGGGAGCGGGGATGAAGATGCTGACCCAGATTAGGAGGCCGCCGAATGTGATGGCGGCGAGACTGCCCCAGCATCCGCCCAACTGCGGATTCTCCTCCTTGAGGAAAGTTCGCCGCGCGATGTACGGGATGAGGGCGATGCCGAATTGTAGAATCCAGCCATACACTAAGGGTTGAGGCGCAGTCGCTTCGACGGGTCCGCCCGCGATGAAATGAGTCAGGATCAGCGGGGCGATGAGGACGGGAAGCAGAATCCAGATGTACGAAGCGAGCAAGTGCCAGCCGCCCGCGCTGGAGAGCCGTCCGCTGGATTGGAGGGCGCGTCCCATCAGGACGATGAGCCAGATCGTCGAGCCGAGGTGGAGGATCAACCCCGTGACGGTCGCGGGCAGGTTGCCGCCCAGCCAGGGTCCGAGAACGAGGAAAAACGCGCCGAGCGCCATGCTCCAAAAGATCGCAGTGACGGTCTTCGGCGAGCCGAGCGCGCGTCCCGTGATCATCGGGATGAAGTCCACCAGCAGGCCCGCGAAGACCAGCGACATGAAGCCCCACGAGTTGGCGTGGATATGCACTTCGAGCGGGACCTTGATATAGAGGGCCTCGCTCCAGTTGAGCCATAATCCCGTGCCGACGATGATGCCGACGAGCAGGTAGAATATGCCGGCGATGTAGAATTTGAGAGAGGCAGGCGCGTTGCCGCCGCGCATGTTCCAAAGTTGGACGAAAAGCAGGGTCGCCGCGATGAAGATGAGCGTGCCGCCCGTGAAGATCATGGCGTGATTGACCCCGGAGAATCCCGCGAGCAGCGCGATGAAGCCCATGTTGAGAGTCAACCAGATGTCCCAGCGGAAGGCGGGTTTCTGCTTTTTGGCGAGCGAGGCGACGAGTCCGGGCAAAAGTCCAAAGATAACCTGGGAGAGAATCCCAAGCGTGATGAAGTGGACGCGCACCCAGCGCAAGGCGGGAAACGCGGCAAGCAGGTTCAAACTGACGAAGGACGCGTCCGCCGCCGCGAGGATGGCGACGAATGTGTAGAGCAGGGTGGTGATGAGATAGGGAATGGACATGATGTTTCCTTTGGCGAAAACCGACGCTGGAGAGCGTCTATTACGCGGCATTATGAGATTACGACTCGCCTTTCGAGCCGAGGAAGACGATGCGCGTTTTGGCGTTGACGCCGCGCTTTGCTCCGCCTGGCGCGATGACCGTGACGCCCGGTTTGACGTCGAAGGTTTCATCGTCAACGGTCATCAAGCCCTCGCCTTCGAGAAAGTGGTACATGGCGGCCTCGCCGGGATGGATGGGGATCTGCTGTCCGGCTTCGAGTCCCACCACCAATGCCTTGAACTGCGGCGCGTCGAACAGGAATTGGGGTTTGGGCCCGTCAGGCGCGAAGACGGCTTTGGATTTAAGATCGGGAAAATAGATGTTGGGCATGGATGTCCTTTCGAGATGCCCAACTGTACGCGTCTTCCCCATTCCGCGCCCCGACTTTTGTCGGGTTTTTGGAGAGGCTTTTACGCGCGGGATTCCTCACCATGAATCGTCGCTCTCTCCGCCAGCCCCGCCTGGTCCAGGATTTGGATGCGCTGCCTGTCCATTTCGATAAGTCCCGCCTTCGTCAATTCACGGACGACGCGGCTCAACACGTCGGGGACAGTGCCGAGGCGGGCGGCCAACTCGGCCTGGCTTGTCCAGCGGCCGCGCTCGATCGCGCCCCCCTCGTCGGCCTGCTCCAGCAGGAGTTCGACGAAGCGCGTCTCGACGGTTTTCAGCGACAAGTCCGCGGCAAGAGTCACGAGACTGATGACCTGGTCGGCCATATTCTCGATAATCTGTATGGCGCTTTGCGGATGCGCCAGGAGAATCTCCTCCAGCGCGTGACGCGGAATCAACCAGACGCCCGACTCCTCGAGCGTAACCGCAGTGGCGGGGCTGGCCCGCTTTGCCAACACGCCCACTTCGTTGAAAATCTCGCCCGCCTTGATGAACTTCAACACCTGTTTACGTCCGTCGGGCGAAGACTTCAGCGCTTTCAACGACCCATATTGCAAATAGAACAAATTCGATTCGACGCTGCCCTCCCAAAACACCACCGCATGAGGCGGATACACCTTCCACGAGGAAGCGTCCGCCAGGCGGACAAGCGCCGTCTCGTGAAGGCCGCGCAGGAAAGCAAAATTCTGGAGGCGCTTAAGGAGCATGGATTTGGAAGGAGTTGCGGGGCGGAACATGCAGCCAGTTTACCGCCAATTGAAACAATTGGAAAGAAATCCGCCAATTCCAACCGGCGTTCGTCGTTTTTCCGAAACTGAATGTATAATGGAGCAGTCTTGTCCAATATGCGTTTTACGATTCCAAAATGATCCAGCGACTTCAAGCCCAACTCATTATTTTATTCACGGCATTCGTCCTGCTGGTGATCGTTTCCGTCGGGGTCACGTATTGGGGCGTGCAAACCCAGCAGCGAGACGCGTTGCTCGTCAACCTGGCCGGCCGCCAGCGCATGTTGGCGCAGCAGATGACGCGTCTGGCGCTTCAATCTCAAAAGGGGGACGAATCGGCGGCGGACGCTTTGCAGGAATCCAGGCTGACTTTCCAACAGACATTATCCGCCCTGCGGAACGGCGGAAGCGCGCCCTACCTGACCGAGGACGCGATCGCCCTCCCGGTCACGCGCGACCCGCAAACGCTTGCCGCGCTGGACGGCGAGGAGGCAGCCTGGAATCGATACCGCGCCGCGCTGGACGCGCTCGCCCCCCCGACGGAAGCCGGCGCCGCCTCTCTGCAAACCATCCTCGAAGCGCAGACCAGCGACCTGGTAAAAAACGCGGACCTGGTCGTGCGCAGGTACGAGGCGGTTTCCGCCGCCAAACTGAACCGCTTGCGAATCGTACAAGTCACGTTTTTGGCCTGCGCGCTGGCTTTGCTGGCGACCGGCGCGTGGATCACGCGCCGCTCATTGCTGAGGCCGCTTCAGTCGTTGGGTTTTGCCGCGAAACGTTTGGGCGAGAACGACCTCGATACGCCGGTGCGCGTCGAAGGTCCGGTAGAGATGCGGGCCTTGTCGCAGGCGTTCGACGAGATGCGCTCCCGCCTCCGCGCCGCGCGCCAGGAACTCGTCCGATGGAACGTCACGCTTGAACAGCGCGTCGCCCGGCGCACGCGGGAACTCGAAACCCTCAACGAAGTCAGCCGGGAAATTTCCTCGCGGCTCAACATCCAGCAAGTGCTGGACTCGGTCACGGAAAAGGCGCGCGCATTGCTTGGCGGCGAAGTGGCCTCCCTCTGCCTGGTGGACTCCAACCGGCATTGGCTGAAACTACAAGCGGTGAGCGGTCCGCAAAGCGCGGTTGTTGGAGAGACCGTACCCGCCAACGAGGAATTTGCAAACGCGGTGCTGACCGGCGAATACGCCATGCTCTGCGGAGCGGATCGCTGCCGGGGCGGATGTCACATGCTCACGGAAGAGTATCGCGTCAGCCACCTGGCCGCGCCCCTGCGGATCGGCGACCGCGTGATCGGCGCGTTGTGCGTGGGCAGTCCGTCGCAAGATCACTTCGCCGCCGAGTCTGCGGATATGCTGACCAAGCTGGCGAATGTCGCCGCCATCGCCCTGGAAAACGCCCGTCTCTTCGCGCAGGCCGAACGCGTGGCCACGCTGGAAGAGCGCAGGCGCATCGCGGCGGAGATGCACGACGGCCTCGCCCAAACCCTGAGCTACCTGGGCATGATGACCGACCAGGTGGTAAATTTCCTGGAGGATGGACAGAAGCGGGGCGCGTTGGAGAAACTGGAGCAGGCGCGGCAGGCGATCCGCCACGCGACCGGCGACGTGCGGCAGGCGATTGACCAACTGATGGACGAGTCGCCCCTGCGGAGAGGCCTGGCGGAGCAAGTCCGCTCGCTGGTTTTGGACTTTGGCAAAAGGCACGACCTGGCCGTCGAATGGGAGAATCTCACAGACGGGGAAATTCCCTGCTCGCGCCAAACGCTTGAACAGATCCTGCACATTACGCGCGAGGCGCTCAAAAATGCCGTCAGCCACGCCGAGGCCGGCCGCGTCTCGGTGCAGATGGGGCAGGACGACAATCGCTGCTTCGTGGCGGTCGAGGATGACGGAAAGGGATTCGATATATCCAGGCCCGAGCCGCAGGGACATTTCGGCCTACAGATCATGCGGGCGCGCGCCGAACATATTGGCGGGAGGGTCGAGATTCGGTCCGCGCCGGGACGCGGGACCCGCGTCCGCCTGGCGTGGCCGTTGGAGGCGCAACACAATGAACCGAGTCCGCGTACTATTGTCCGATGACCACGCGCTGTTCCGCGAGGGGCTGGCGGGCATCATCAACTCCCAGCCCGACATGCGGGTGGTGGGAGAGGCCAGCGACGGCCTGGAAGCCCTCGTCAAAGCGCAGGAGTTAAAGCCCGACCTGATCCTGATGGACGTCCAAATGCCCGGCATGGACGGTCTGGAGGCGACGCAGCAGATCAAACAAACCCTGCCCGAGGCGATCATCGTCATGTTGACGGTGCGCGACGACGACGACAAGCTTTTCGAGGCGCTGCGGAACGGCGCGCAAGGATATTTGCTGAAAGAGATCCGCTCGCAAGACATGCTGGCGATGCTGCGCGGCGCGCTGCACGGCGAGGCGGCCATCTCGCCGGCGCTGGCAGGCCGCATGTTAAAGGAGTTCCGTCGCTTGAGCAGGCAGGGCGCGGGCGAACCAGAGGAAGACGGCGCATTGACGGACCGCGAACAGCAGGTATTGACGAAAGTGGCGGAGGGCGCGACAGACAAGGAGATCGCCGCCGCGCTCAACATCAGCCTGAACACGGTCAAGACGCACGTCCGCAACATCCTGTCGAAACTCCACGTCCGCACGCGGCGCGAGGCCGCAAAGACGGCGCACACCAAAGGGATGCTATAGCCGTTGGAACTAATTCTTCCGAAGAAAAAGAGTGATTGCGAAATCACTCTTTTTTCATTCCAAAGGCAGGATATGGCAGGATGGTCGTTTCGCTGGCTTTTCCATTAAACTGGGCGAGACATTGTTCGATTTATCACATATAATTACGGCAATGCTGCGCGTTTCGATAATCGTTTCCAATCAAATTGAGATCAGGAGTTTGAGAAACCAATGAAACATCTCAAGGTCAAAATCAAAGCGGAGACGCCGTTGTTGTCCGCCGCGCTGCTGGCGCTTTTCCTGTTTGGATGCAGCCCCGCGCCCGAACGAAAAGCCGCGCAGCCAGATCCTGCCCCGGTCGCCGCGGAGGGACATATCGAAAACGGACGAGACCTCTTTATGGGCTACGTTCATTTGCAAAACGGCGGCCCGCCCTGCATGGGATGTCACAGTGTGGGAGATAACGGACTGCTCGGCGGCGGGGCGATGGGGCCGAACCTGACCGACGTTTCAACTCGATTGAATCAAGCCGAGCTGGTCTCGGTCCTTTCGAATTCCGAGCCGAAGATCTCCCCGGTGATGGAACCCATCTATGCCGAACATCCGCTGACCGCGAGCGAGCAGGCCGACCTGATCGCTTTTTTGAACGCGTCTGTGGGACAGGTCGAGGTCGATAAAGAGCCGATGGTCGTCGCCGTCAGCCTGGTGGGGTTTGTGGCGATCGCGGCGTTTCTGGGATTTATCTATCGTAATCGTTTGCGGAGCGTGCGGGGAGCGCTGGTGAAGACCGCAGAAAAGGAGTTGCCATGAACTGGATCGAAGAGATCGCCAATCCGCAAGCCCGTCAATGGGAGGAGTTTTATCGCAACCGCTGGCAGCATGACCGTGTGATCAGAAGCACGCACGGCGTCAACTGCACCGGCAGTTGTTCGTGGTACATCTACGTTAAAGACGGTATCGTCACCTGGGAATTGCAGGCATTGGATTATCCCAGCCTGGAGCCGGGACTGCCGCCGTATGAACCGCGCGGCTGTCAGCGCGGCATTTCTTTCTCGTGGTATCAGTACAGCCCTGTGCGCGTCAAGTATCCGTATATGCGCGGAGCGCTGATGGATTTATGGCGCAAAGCCAAAGAGACGCACGCGGACCCGGTCGAAGCGTGGGCGAGCATCATGGACGATTCAGCCGCCCGCAGATCGTTCCAGCAGGCGCGCGGTAAGGGAGGCTTTCGCCGCGTGACCTGGGATGAAACGCTGGAGATCATCGCCGCCTCCACAATTTATACGATCAAAAAATACGGGCCCGACCGAGTCATCGGTTTTTCGCCCATCCCCGCCATGTCCATGCTGAGTTATGCGGGCGGGAGTCGCTTGATGCAATTGCTGGGCGCGGTAAGCATGAGCTTCTACGATTGGTACAGCGACCTGCCGCCCGCCAGCCCCGAAGTGTGGGGCGAGCAGACCGACGTGGCCGAAAGCGCCGATTGGTATAACTCCAAATTCATCGCTTCGGTCGGCTCGAACATGAGCATGACGCGCACGCCCGACGTTCACTTCGCGGCGGAAGCGCGTCATAACGGGACCAAGCTGGTGGTCTTCGCGCCCGATTTCAGTCAGGTTGCCAAATACGCCGATTGGTGGGTGCCCGTCAACGCCGGGCAGGACGGCGCGTTCTGGATGGCGGTCAATCACGTCATCATGAACGAATTTCATTACAAGAATCCGACGCCGTATTTCCTCGATTACATGCGCCGCTATACCGACGCGCCCTTCCTTGTGACGCTCAACGAAGTGGACGGAAAGTATGTGCCAGGACAAATGCTGCGCGCCGCGCAAGTGGAACGTACGAAGGATGTGGAAAACGGCGATTGGAAATTTTTGGTCTGGGATGAGATCAGCGCCGCGCCGCGTATGCCGCAAGGCGCTCTCGGATTCCGCTGGCAGGAGAAGAAAGGTCAATGGAATCTGGAGTCGAAGGACGGTCTGGATGGAAGCGAGATTCGCCCACAACTCACCCTGCTCGGCGCGACCGATGAACGTTTATCCGTTTCGTTTGCCGAGTTCGGTGAAGCGAAATCCTTCCAGCGCGATGTTCCCGTACATTACATCGAAACCGCTCAAGGCAAGGTGGCTGTGGCCACCATTTACGACATTTTGATGGCGCAGTTCGGCGTGGGGCGCGGACTGGCGGGCGATTACCCCGCGGATTACGACGACGAGAATCTTTCGTACACGCCCGCGTGGCAGGAACGCTATACAGGCATCGACCGCCAAACCGTGATTCAATTTGCGCGCGAATGGGCGACGACTGCGCTCAAGACCGAAGGCAAGTGCATGGTCATCATCGGCGCGGGCGCCAATCACTGGTATCACAACAACCTGATCTACCGCGCCTGCATCAGCACATTGATGATGACCGGTTGTGTGGGACGCAACGGCGGCGGATTGAATCATTACGTCGGCCAGGAAAAGCTGGCCCCGATGGCGCCGTGGGCGACGCTGGCGTTCGCGTTGGACTGGGCCAAGCCGCCGCGCCAGATGAACTCGCCCTCCTTCCATTACGTCAACAGCGATCAATGGCGCTACGAGCGCACCTTTACAGAACGTCAACCTGTCCCCCGTCCCGAGGGCGAACAACACCGCGAGATGGCGCAGGAACATACCATCGACGCGCAGATCCGCGCCGTCCGCATGGGCTGGCTGCCCTCCTATCCGCAGTTCAACGTCAACTCGCTGGAGATCGTCAAGCGGGCGGAGCAGGCTGGGGCCAAGTCGGACGCGGAGATCAAGCAGTGGATCGTGGACCGACTCAAGTCGGGCGAGCTGAAGTTCGCGGTAGAGGATCCCGACGCGCCCGAGAATTGGCCGCGCTTGTGGTTCATCTGGCGCAGTAACGCGCTCAACGCCAGCGCGAAGGGACAGGAGTATTTTTTCAAGCACTATCTCGGCACGCACCATCAGGTCATCTCGGACGAGGTGGACCGCAGCGCCTTCCGCGAGGTGACCTACCGCGAGAACGCGCCCGAAGGCAAGTTCGACCTGATCGTGGACATCAACTTCCGCATGGATACGTCGGCGTTGTACTCGGACATCGTCCTGCCTACCGCCAGCTGGTACGAGAAGGACGACCTCAGCACCACCGACATGCACTCCTTCATCCATCCGTTCACGATGGCAGTGCCGCCTTCATGGGAATCGAAATCCGACTGGGACATCTTCAAAATCCTGGCGGAAAGGATCAGCGAACTTGCGCAAACGCACCTACCCGAACCCGTGCGCGATTTGGTCGCGATGCCGCTTCAACACGATACGCCCGCCGAGATAGCGCAGAGGCACATCCGCGATTGGACACTAGGCGAATGCGAGCCGATCCCCGGCGTGACCATGCCGAACTTTGTCGTCGCCGAACGCGACTACGTCAATTTGAGCAAGCGTTTCGTCTCGTTCGGGCCGAAGGCGCAAAAGGAAGGTCTCGCCATTCACGGCATCCATTGGGACATTGCCGATTTTTACCAGCAATTGCTGGACAGCCGCCCGACGGTCGAATGGAACGGCCGGCGTTATCCGTCCTTGGAAACGGCGCGCAGCGCGGCGAACGTCATCCTGCACCTGGCTCCCGAAACGAACGGCGAAGCGGCGTACCGCGCCTTCCAGGCGGAGGAAGAACGCATGGGACTCAAACTGACCGACCTGGCGGAAGCCACGCGCGGCTCGCGCGTGACCTTCACGGATATTGTGCGCCAGCCGCGGCGTCTGCTCAACAGCCCAGTCTGGTCGGGCATCGTCACAGACGGGCGCGCGTACTCGGCCTACTGCCTGAACGTGGAGCGGCTCGTCCCCTGGCGCACGTTGACGGGACGCCAGCACTTCTATCTCGACCACGAAGGCTATCTGGCATACGGCGAACACCTGCCCACTTACAAACCGCGTCCCGACCCGCAGGAATTCGGCGACCTGGACAAAAGCCAGGGCGAGGGCAAAACCCTGCAATTGAATTACCTGACGCCGCACGCCAAATGGCACATCCACTCGAACTACTTCGACAACGACCGCATGTTGACGCTCTCGCGCGGCATCGAACCGCTCTGGCTCAGCGAGCAGGACGCCAGGACGCTCGGCGTTTTCGACAACGATTGGGTGGAACTCTACAACGATCACGGCACGACCGTCACGCGCGCCATCGTCAGCGCGCGCATCCCGCCGGGAATTTGCATCGTCTACCACGCCCCCGAACGGACCGTGAGCGTGCCAAAATCGCCGATACGCGGCAACAAACGCGCCGGCGGACACAACAGCCCCACGCGCATCCATCTCAAGCCCGTGTTGATGGCCGGCGGCTACGGACAGTTCACCTATGGCTTCAACTACTGGGGCCCGACGGGCGTCAACCGCGACACGTTTGTGCTGGTCCGCAAACTGCCGGGCAAGCCGGAGTTCTAAAAACTTTAACCATGAAGGTCACAAAGTAAAAGCCTTTGAATTTTCCTTTGTGACGCTTTGCGCCCTTCGTGGCGAAAAAGGAATTCAATTATGAAAATCCGCTCGCAAATCTCAATGGTATTTCATCTCGACAAGTGCATCGGCTGTCACACGTGCAGCATCGCCTGCAAGAACATCTGGACCGACCGCCAGGGCGCGGAGTACATGTGGTGGAACAACGTCGAGACCAAGCCCGGCACGGGCTTCCCCACCAATTGGGAAGACCAGGAAAAGTACAAAGGCGGCTGGGAATTGAAAAAGGACAAGCTCGAGCTGAAACTGCAAAACCGCATGCAGACCTTCGCCAACCTGTTCTCGAATCCGGCCATGCCCACCCTGGACGATTACTACGAGCCCTGGACGTACAACTACGGCGACCTGTTCAACGCTCCGCTCGGCGACGACCAGCCGACCGCGCGTCCCATCTCGCGCGTGGACGGCAAACCCATCGAAATCGAAGCCGGCCCCAACTGGGACGACGACCTGGGCGGCTCCAACGTCTACGCCGTCAACGATCCCCTGTTGGAAGGCATGAGCGCGGAGGAAAAGCAGAGGCTCTTTTCCATCGAACAGATCTTTTACTTCTACCTGCCGCGCATCTGCAATCACTGCCTGAACGCGGCTTGCGTGGCCGTTTGCCCGTCGGGCGCGATCTACAAACGCGCCGAAGACGGCATCGTGCTGATCAACCAGGACAAATGCCGCGGCTGGCGCATGTGCGTCTCCGGCTGTCCGTATAAAAAGACCTATTACAACTGGGAAACGGGTAAATCCGAAAAGTGCATCCTCTGCTACCCGCGCATCGAATCGGGACAGTCTCCCGCCTGCTTCCACTCCTGCGTCGGGCGCATCCGCTATCTGGGCGTTTTACTCTACGACGCCGACCAGATTCCCGACGCGGTCAAAGCGCCGGACAAGCAGCTGGTTCAGCGCCAGCGCGAGATGATTCTCGATCCGCGCGACCCGAAGGTGATCGCCGCCGCGAAGGAAAGCGGCGTCCCCGACGGCGTGATCGCCGCCGCGCAAAACTCCCCCGTCTATCGCTATGTGAAGGAATGGGAGATGGCCCTGCCGCTCCATCCCGAATATCGCACGCTTCCCATGCTGTTCTACGTCCCGCCGCTGCTGCCGGTCCTCAACGCCACCCAATCAAACGGCGCCCAGCGCGTCGAGAGCGACCTGTTCAGTTCGCTGGAAAACGCCCGCGTGCCTGTGCGTTATATCTCGCGCCTGCTATCGGCGGGCAACGATGAGTTGGTCGTCAACGCTTATCAAAAGATGATTGCCGTCCGCTTGTATAAACGCGCCGAAGAAGTGGGCGACGTCTCCGCCGACGAAGCCGCGGCCGCCCTCGCGAAAGCGGGAATCAGCGCCGAGGACGCGGAGGCCATCTACCGCCTGACCTCGCTGCCCACTTACCAGGAACGATTCGTCATCCCGCCCTCCAGGCGCGAAGGCGACATCGAGGAACTGTACGATCCGCAGCAACGCAAAGCCGAGATGGGCTTTGGAAGCAGCCAAAGTCCGCGCCGAGGCCTGTGACCATGCCCAACGGAGATTTGTTCGCTTCCTTCGCGGACCTGTTGGCGTATCCGGCCGCTTCGATTCCGTCGCGGGCAGAGGGTTGCCGCGCCCAGCTGGGCGAATCCCACCCTGAGGCGGCCGCGGCCCTGGAAGGTTTTCTCTGCCGCGCGCGGCAATACGAGTTAGAAAAGCTCAAGGAACTCTATACCGCGACCTTCGATATGCAGCCGGTCTGCTATCCATACATCGGCTATCACCTGTTTGGAGAGAGTTACAAGCGCGGGGCGTTCATGGCGCAGCTGAACGAAGCCTACCGCGCCTTCGGCTTTTCCGCCGGGCAGGAACTGCCCGACCATCTATCCGTTGTCTTGCGCTTTCTGGGGCTGGACGCGGCCAACCGTGAGGGCGAATTCTGCCAGGCGTTGTTGAACAGCGGGCTGATCCCCGCGCTCGAAAAAATGCTTCGAACGTTCGGAGCGCAATCCGAAAATCCATATTTCTGGCTGCTCGCCGCCCTGCGGCATTTTCTCGTTCAGACCCCTGAAAAGGAGTTTGGTCATGCCTGATATTGACATTCTGCTGTTTGTTGTGTTTCCATACGTTGCGGTTGCAGTGGCGGTCGGCGGGACGATCTACCGCTACCTCACCAACCAGTTTTCGTTCACCAGCCTGTCTTCGCAACTGCTGGAGACCGACCTCCAGTTTTGGGGATCCACGCTGTGGCACTACGGCATCATCCCCACGCTGATCATCCATATCATGGGTTTCGCCCTCCCCAAAGTGATGGAATTCCTGCACGGCTCCCCAGAGACCCTGTACCTGGCGGAACTGGCGGGCAAGATCCTGGGCATCATGGCGCTGGCGGGCGCATTAATATTGCTGTACCGGCGGCTGTCTCTCAGCAAGATCCGCGTCGTCACCACCCCTGCCGACTGGGTGGTCATCGTCCTGTTAATCAACCAGGTCGTTCTGGGACTGTGGATCGCCTTCGGCTACCGCTGGGGCGCGACCTGGTTCGTCCATACGGTGACGCCCTGGGTGGCGTCGCTGGCTCTTTTCCAACCCGCGCCGCAATTCGTCTCGGCTCTGCCCCTCGTCCCCAAACTGCACTTTCTGAACGCCACCTTGCTGATTCTGGTCTTCCCCTTCACCCGGCTCGTACACATGATCACTGTGCCGGTGGAATATTTCTGGCGCAGTTTCCAGCGCGTGATCTGGACGCGGCGAAAAGCGTCCTAGGGCAAAATCCATGTTGGACAAAATAGCCAACGTCGTACGAAACGGCGCCCGTGATTTGCCGCCCGCCTATTTCGCCCTCGTCATGGCGACGGGGATTGTTTCCATCGCCGCGAAATTGGAAAACATGCCGCAGGTCGCGTGGGCGTTGTTCGGCGCCAATATCCTGTTCTACGCGGTCCTTTGGCTGTTGACGCTCATCCGCCTGTTCAGCAATTTCCCCGGAGTGGCCGCAGACCTGACCAGCCATGAGCGCGGACACGGATTCTTCACCCTGGTCGCGGGGACCTGCGTACTTGGGCGGCAGTTTTACATCATCGCGAAAGACCCCGCGACCGCCGTCATTCTCTGGCTGGTCGGCTTCACCCTTTGGTGTATTCTCATGTACACCTTCATCGCGGCCGTCACCGTGCGCGAGACAAAACCTTCCCTTGAAAACGGATTGAGCGGCGGCTGGCTCCTGTTGGTGGTCTCCACCCAATCCATCACGGTGACGGGGGCCAGCATCGCCGAAAATTTCGGGAGGCTGGCAGAGACGATTCTTTTCCTGACCCTTTCCATGTTCCTGCTTGGCTTTCTGCTCTATATCCTGGTTATTTGCCTGATTTTCTACCGCTTCACCTTCTTCAAATTCAAACCCGAGGAATTGACGCCGCCCTACTGGATCAACATGGGCGCCATGGCGATCACCACGCTGGCCGGCTCCGTACTCATCCTCGAAGCAAACCACTGGCAAGTCATCGTGGACATCATGCCCTTTCTGAAAGGCATCACCCTGCTATTTTGGGCCACAGCCACCTGGTGGATTCCGCTGCTCGTCATCCTCGGCGTTTGGAGGCACGGATACAAACGCCTTCCCATCAAATATGATCCATCCTACTGGGGATTGGTCTTCCCCCTCGGCATGTACACCGTCTGCACCTTTCAACTTGCCAAAGCCGTCAATCTTGATTTCCTGATGGCGATTCCGCGCTACTTCATCTATTTTGCGCTGTTCGCCTGGCTGCTCGCCGCCTATGGATTAATCCATAGGCTGGCCGCCGCGTTCCGCCGCCCGCCAGCCGCATAAGCCAACGACAGTCCGGGGCGGAGCGCCGCCCCGGTAAACTCCCGAGCGCCCGGAGGTCTATCCAGGACTCCCGTACGCGAGGTCGTCTTCGATCATCCGCAGGAACATTTCCACAATGTCGGGATCGAAGCGGCTACCAGCCTGTTCTCGAATATACGAAATCGCTTCTTCCCTTTCCCATTTATCCCGGTAGGGACGGTCAGACGTGAGCGCGTCGTACACATCCACCACGGCGAAGATGCGCGCCGGAATGGGGATTTGCTCCCCCTTCAAACCGCGCGGATACCCCGTGCCGTCCCATTTTTCGTGATGACAATAGGGAATATCCAGGGCGTTTTTCAGATATCGGATGGGCGAAAGCATTTCATAGGCAAACGCGGGATGCCGCTTCATGCGCGTCATTTCCTCGGGGGTCAGGGCCTCTTTCTTCAAAAGGATCGCGTCCGGCACGCCCATCTTGCCGATGTCGTGCAGCAAACCTCCCCAGCGCACATACCTCAGTTCCTCGTTGGATAAGCCGAACTTCCGCCCCAACCGGATCGCCATATTGGTAACGCGCTGGGTGTGTCCCTCCGTCTCTTTGTCGCGCAAATCGAGGGCGCGCGACCAGCCCTCGATGGTGGCGTCGTAGGCGTGCTGCAGTTCAAAATTGGACTGTTGCAGGTTGCTGAACAACTGCGCGTTTTCGACGGCGATGGCGGCCTGGTCGGCCAGGGTTTGCAGGAAATCCAGCCAATCCGGGTCGGGGTTGAGGGGCGAGCGATGGAAGATCTCCAACACGCCCTTGACGGTCCCTTTGGAGATAAGCGGAACGCCGAAATAGCAGACGAATTTCTCATCCGCCAACAGGGACGCGCGGGGAAACAACTGGCGGCGCTCCTCCAGGTCAGCGATCCGCACCAGCGAACGCTGCATGACGGCGCGTCCCGCGTGACCTTCATCCGCCCGCAGACTCGACTGCTCAATGGCGCGCGTGCGGAAGCCGTATCCCGCCGCGAATTCGAGCAGGTTCAAATTCGGGCTGAGCAGCAGGACGCTGGCCGCGTCCGCGCCCAATTCGGTGGTGGCGCGCCTCAGCAGAACGGTCAGGCTGGTGCGCGTGTCGAAACTGCCGGTAATGGCCGTATCCACTTCGTGCAGCGCCTTGAGGCGGCCCAGTTGTTTTTGAATGTTCTCTTCGGCGCGCTTGCGGTCGGTGACGTCCAGGGTCGTTCCAGCCATGCGCGCCGGTCTTCCGTTTTTATCGAACTCCACCACCGCGCGCTCCTGGATAAATCTCTGACCCCCATCGGGCAGGATGATTCGATGATGAACGCTCCAGGAGACCCCATCCTGGAGCGCCCGGTTGACCGCGTCTGCCACCATCGCGCGGTCTTCGGGATGGACGGTCTTCAAGAAGCCTTCCAGCGTCAACTCAAGTTCGCCCGGGCGCAAGCCGAAAATCCGATAGTTCTCATCCGACCACCAGACGACATTGGAGGGAATGTTCCACTCCCAGTTTCCAAGATGGGCGATCCGCTGCGCCTCGGAGAGACGGGCTTCGCTTTTTTTCAACGCCTCCTCCGCCCGTTTGCGATCGGTCACGTCGCGCACGAGCGCAAGCACCGCCTGGCGTCCCTCGTATTCGATCAACGAGGAGTTGACCAGGACCGCGATCTCCTCGCCGTCCTTTTTGAAATGAGCGCTCTCGAAAATGCTGGAGGCCTCGCCGCGGAGAAAAAAGTTGATGTACGCCGCGCCGCGGTCCACGTTCCTGGTCAGGCTCTTGAGGCTTTTCCCGATCATTTCGTCGTATTCGAATCCGTACAGGCGGCAGGCGGTGGCGTTCGCCTGCAAAATGATCTCGTCGCGCGGCTCGAAAATTAAAATGGCGTCGCTGGCGTTGTTGAACAGATCGCGATAGGCTTTCTCCGATTTGATCAGCGCCTGCTCGGCGCGCCGGCGCGCGGTCAGGTCCACGCCCACCCCGATCAGGCAGGTCATCCCGTTCAGTTCGACGCGCTTCCCCGAAAAATAATAGGGCGTTCGCGATCCATCCCTGGACACGAACTCGGCTTCGACTTCCGCTTCGCTTTCGCCGAACGCCTGCCCGATGCGTTGTCGGATCAATTCCTTGTCCTGTCCTTCGAAGAAGTCCAGCGGGCCTACGCGCTTTATCTCTTCCGCCGAGTAGCCGCTGACCGTTTCAAAGTTCTCATTCCAGCGCAGGAACCTGCCCTGCTCGTCGAACAAATAGAAGGTTCCAGGCAGACTGTTGATGATGGCGTCGGAGAAGATCTTTTCCTCGCGAATCTCATCTTCGATTCTTCGGCGCTCCGTGATGTCGCGGAAACTGACCACCACGCCCGTGACTGTCCCGTCATCCTTCATGGCGGAACACGTATACTCGACCGGGAAGCTTGAGCCGTCCTTGCGAAAGAACGCTTCATCCGCCACGCGGCGCGTTTCGCCGTCGCGCAAAGTCAGGTGGATGGGGCATTCCTCCGCCGGGTAAACGCCGCCGTCAGCGCGATGGTGATGGGTTAGCGCGTGGGCGTTTTGCCCGAGCATTTCCTTCGCCTCCCATCCGAACATTTCGAGGGAGGCCTCGTTTTCGAACACGATTCGCCCCTCAGAATCCAGTCCGTGAATCCCCTCGCCGACAGACTCCAGGATCAGGTTTTGCAGCTTCTGCGCTTCCGCCAGCGCCGCCTCCGCCTGCCTGCGCTCGGTAATATCGCGGTAATTGACCACGATCGCCTCCACGGCCGGCTCGTCCAGCAGGTTGGTCGCGGCCACCTCGACCCAGATCCACGCGCCGTTCTTATGGCGGGTGCGATATTGCAAACTAGCCGACTCGAACGGCGTCTGAACGAGGCGGGCGAATTCCCGGCGGCAATTTTCCAGGTCGAGGGGATGGACCAATTCAAAGCCGCTCCTCCCGATTCGCTCCTCCATCGAAAAGCCCGTGATCCGCACGCCCGCCGGACTGGCATACACGACGTTCCCCGCGGCGTTCAGCAGCGCGATGGCGTCGTAGCTGTTTTCGATCATGGAACGGAAGCGCCGTTCTCTTTCCGCGAGCGCCTCAACGGCGCGGACCTGCTCGTCGATATCGCGAAAGCCGCACTGCGCGAATTTCCGTTTCCCGTCCCGATAGACAATGCCGACGCATTCCACCTGCGCCAGCTGGCCGCCCCGTTTCCTCAAAGGCAGATGGTTGTGGCGGACGAAGCCTTTTTCGAGCAGGCCAGCGAAGGCGCGCCTGGCGGACTGCGCGTCGGCGTGAATTCGCCAAATCTCTTTCCCCGCGATCTCGTCGAGCGGATAGCCCAGCATGGCAAGGAAGCGCGGGTTGGCATCCACGATCGTCCCCGTCTCCGCGTCCACAATCAGGATTCCGTCCGGGGCCGATTCGAACAGGCGGCGATACCGCGATTCCGATTCGCGGACCGCGGCTTTCCCCGCGCGTTCGATTTTCGTTTTTTGGGGTTTTGGGGAATCGTTTTTCATAATCGCCTGATTCCTTGTGCGTTTCGCCGCGTTCGCTGAGCGCGCCGCCATTCAAGCTCGCCGCGGCCTCCGCGAAAAAGAACGACATACATTGCCTTATCCAAGACAAGGATGAATCCAATTATACAAGACTGGCCCATCGTTCCAGTTCTGGACAGGCCTGCATTACCGCCCTCGGACAAAAAATCTCAGCGCGCTACGCCACTCCCTGCGGCCGGATACGCCGCCAGGAACCGACAAGGAAAAGGATCGCCGCGCCAACTTCGGCCACGCGTCCGACCGCAACCGTCGCGGGAAACCAGAATTGCAGCGCCGTGATTAGAATCCCCGCGTTGAGCAGGGCGAAGGAGGCCCAGATCAGGCCGACGGGTCCGCGAGGAGAGGCCCGACTGAAGCGTGGAATGATCCAGAACGCCACGCCCATCGCCAGTTGGACGAGCCAGCCCGCCAGCAAGAATTCCATGTGCAGAGGAAAGAGATACCAGACCGGCGCGTAAAACGGGATCCCTTTTTGGGCAAGGATCAACGCGCCGAAGAAGACCCCCAACAGAAGGTAAAGCAGCGAGGCGCGCACAAACCAGACACTTAATCGCGGCATTTACTTTTCCTTGACGCGCGCCCAGCTATTGACCACAAAGGTCAGCCCGGCCAGGAATTGGAGGGTCGCCGAAATGACCAGCAGCCATCCGCTGAACGGATTCGGCCAGGTGGATTGGAGCGGTTCGGCTACCGCGCGCGCCAGCAGACCCGCGTTGAGCAGGGCGTACGTCCACCAGCCCAGCGCTTCGCTCCCGCGCGGCCGCTCCCTGGACAGGACGGGGAACATCCAAAAGACCACGCCGAAGATCAGCTGCGTCAACCAGCCAAACACCAGCAAATGAATGTAGACCGGGAACAATCCATTCTTCACGCCCAGCGCCAACAGGGCGCCGAGCGCCAGCGCCAGCGTAAAACAGATCATTGCCGTTTTGATGAATGCGCGGGTGAGCAATGGCATGGCTATTTCCCCGTCACGCTTTTTCGGATGGAAAATGCCGTCAACCCGAGGAACAGCAATACCGCGACCTCGTTCAGCAGCCCGCCCCACATGCGGAGCGCATGCAGGTTGGCGTAATCGGCAAATACGCGCAAAGCCAGCGAGAGATGAAGCAGGACCAATTGAATGTAGAACGCAGGCTGGAAGTTGATCGGAATGCCGAGGACGGCCGGGAAAATGATCGGCGCGTGGCCGAAGATCATGGAAATGACAAATCCCAGGAAGACGGCGTGCAGGAGCGCGTCATATCGCGGACCCGCGGCCTGCGCGCCAAAGGCCAGAGTCAGCGCGCCGCCGACGCCGAGCCACACGAAGCCCAGCGCCAGGCACCAGGCGATATAGCGCGTCAACGGGAGTTTGTGACGGAGATTTCTCCAGGCAATATCGTTGCGGACGGACCATAGCGCGATCAGGACCAGGGCCGCGCCCATCGTCCGCGCCCCAAGTTGCATATCGAACAGGGGAAGGATCGTTCCGACGAGAAAGACGGCGACGATCGCGCCGAACAGAAGTTTCTGTCGCGGCGACGGCCGCAATACGCGGCTCAATTCCAGGCGTTCGCCCGCGATGGTCAAGATCAAAAAAGTCTGCCAGAAAAAGACCGCCTGAAAGATCGGCCAGCCGAACAGCCAAAGCAGGTTGCCGGCGAGCCATGCCAGCATTCCCAGCAGCATGGTGACCGTGTATAAGGCGGTCTCGCGGCGCGTGATTTCCGTCAGGATCGCGACGCCGCCCAGACTGGCGAGGGCGAGCAGGAGCGGCCCAACCGTCAGGGACCGAACCAGAAACGTGAGCAGGCCGCCCAGTCCCGCGAGAAGCGGAGCGGCGTACATCCACTTTTGCTTCATCGCCACCGCGCGTTCAAGCGTGATCAAAGTCCCCAGGAAGCCGGAAATCATCAAAGGACCGTGCGCCAGCGCGAGCGAGGGCGTCAGCGCGGGCAGCCGCCAGCCGATACGCGTCAACCCGGCCCACAGCGCGGCAAGCAGGGCGAGGATGGCAAGCGCGAGAAACGGAATTACAGAACGATTGGGAAACGATTTCATGGAGGCATTCTAAAGTCATTTATAAAATCACGCAACTCAAAAATTGGGGGCGTGGATGGAACTAATTCTTTTTGGGAAAATGAGCGGATCGCGAAATCGTTCTTTTTTCATTCTCTGGGGAGTAAAGGGAGGGATTTGAATACGACCGATTTTCTAGTATTTTTGAGAAAATCTTTCGATTCCCATGAGACAGAGGTCATGCCCACACACCGCGTCCTGCTGATATGTTCCCAACATCTCTTCGGCGAGAGCATAGAGAAAATCCTGCGCTCCGAGGCAGAGGTTGAGCTAATCGGCCCCTGGGAGCTGGAAGAGACGGTCTACGAGCGGATCGCGGAGGTCCATCCCGACGCGATCGTGCTTGCCGACCAGAATCCGAAAAGCGACGAACTTGCCCGCCTTACCTCGGCAATCATCGAAAAATATCCCGAGCTTTCCGTCATCCGCGCGGGGTTGACTGAAAATGTCGTCCGGGTCCACTCCACCCACATCCTGCCGGCGCGGGGCGCAGACCTTCTTGAAACCATCCGCAACCTGCCGGCCGCTTCCGCCGGCGCATCATCGAACGAGAGGAGCAAATAGGCAATGAGCAAAAACGAAAAGCCTTCTTCCAGGTTCAGGCGTTTTTCCCTGCCGGTCGCCCTGGGGACGGTATTGATCGTCCTGGCCGCCACGTTCAACGCCGCCTCCGCCATGCCCCCGCTTCAGGCAGACGGGGAGGCGTTGTTCACATCGAAAGGCTGCAACGCCTGCCACACCATCGGCGGAGGCGACCTGGTAGGGCCCGACCTGGCGGGCGTGACCGAACTGCGCACGCAGGAATGGCTGACCAACTGGCTGATCGCGCCCGACCAGATGCTGCAAACCGACCCGGACGCCAAAGCGCTGCTGGCGCAGTATAACAACGTCCCGATGCCAAACCTGGGACTGACTCCCGCCGAAGCGGCCGCGCTGATCGCCTACCTGGGCGGCGCGACCGCCGCGCCCTCGGGACCCGCCGCGCC